>NZ_CP081006.1:2179034-2490325 GCF_022317005.1 Mycobacterium sp. IDR2000157661 | reverse complement strand
CGACGAGCAGGAACTCCTCTTCGACGCCGATCGTGGGGTGGGTGGCCATGGTGAGAATTCTGCGCCGAGAGTATTGATCCGGCCCGTCGGAGATGTCTCACGACGGGCCGGATCGGGCAACAAGTCCTTTTGTGTGGACTCCGGGATTCGGAGTCGGCGGCAGAGGTATTGCCCAGGCGCCACACGCGCCAAACCTCGCGCTGTCGACCGTGACCAATACGATGCGAACGTGAGGAGAGACTTCCGGTTCGGCGTCGGGTTGCAGGCCGCACGCCGGCAGCAGTCCGTGCAGGACTGGGCGCGCCGCGTCGAGGACATGGGCTACGACATCGTGCACATGGCCGACCATCTCTACACCACCGCGCCGTTCCCGATGATGACGGCGCTGGCGATGGCCACGGACCGGCTGAAGGTCGGCACGTTCGTGCTCAACGCCGGCTTCTACCGGCCGGCACTGCTGGCCCGCGACGTCACGTCGCTGCGCGACCTCAGCGGCGGGCGATTCGAGCTCGGGCTGGGCGCGGGGTACGTCAAAGAGGAGTTCGAGCAGGCCGAGCTGCCGTACCCGTCGGCCGGACAGCGGGTGAAGTGGTTGCGGCATGTGACCGAGCACATGGCCGAACACGCCCCCGACGTGCCGATCCTGATCGCGGGCAACGGCGACAAGTTGCTGACCCTGGCCGCACAGCGGGCCCACATCATCGGCCTCACGGGAGGTGCGCCGATTTCACGGGAGTCCGATCCGCTGGCCGACCGCGTGGCGTTCGTCCGTCGTGCGGCCGGCGACCGGTTCGGCGACCTCGAACTGAACCTAGCCGTGACCGCGATGCCCACCGATGACTCCGGCCGGGCCGACCTGTCCATCACCCGCCGGTTCCTGCCACACCTGTCCGACGTCGAGTTGTTGAGCACTCCGGCGGTGCTGTCCGGATCGACGAAGGAGATCGCCGACACGATCCGCGGTTACCGCGAGACCTACGGCGTCACCTATATCACCGTGCAGCAGCGGCACGCCGAGCCGTTCGCCAAGGTGATCGCCGAACTGCGCTGACGGGCGCTGCGCACGGCAGCCGGTAAGCTGCCAGCCGTCACGCCCTCGTAGCTCAGGGGATAGAGCACGGCTCTCCTAAAGCCGGTGTCGCAGGTTCGAATCCTGCCGGGGGCACTCGAGAGCGCCGACTCGTTGCTCATAGTTCCTACGAATGAAACGATCAACCGCAGATCTCCGTCGACTTCACAGGAAGAGGGGCAAGTGACTGCTTTCGCGGTGGTGCTGCTGATCGTGGCAGCTGTCACGATCGTGCTGGGCCTGGTTCTCTATGGCAACGGCGTCGGTGCAGTTCCCGACGAGCCCCTCCGCGAGCGGGCAGCCACCAGGCAGGGCTTATCGCGGATTTCCTGGAAAGACCTGTTCAGTCAGATGAAGACATCGATCAAGACCATCACCGATGCCGACGCAAGCCGTACGCAGCGGTTGGCGGCGACCGGCGCGTTCTGCGTCATGATCGGACTTATCGTCGTAGCCATCGCCGTTCTGGCGTTCGTGGCCGCCTTGCTCTAGAAGCGCCCGGGCACCCTTTTGCATCGCTTGTGCATCGTTGGCCGGGCAGTCGGGTAATATCTGCGGTGGTGCGGCGGCCGACGGGCAAACGCTCGCTGCTGAACTGACAGGGTCACCCCGTCGGCCGCCTGACGCCGGCGGTGAAACGTGACCGATTTCAGCGCAGACGCTTATCGCCGCGTTCCCGAATAGTCAGGCCACAAAACAGCGTCGGCGTAATCCGCCGAAAAGTCAGCTGCGCCGACCGTGTTCGACGACTGCGTCAATTATGCTGCATCACTTGTCGATTCGCGTGTCGATGACACGCTGGGCGATGTCGGTCAGCTTGGTGTTGCTGTCCTGCGACAGCTGTTTGAGCATGTCGAACGCCCGCATGTCGTCGACGCCGTAGCGCTCCATGATGATGCCCTTGGCCTGGCCGATGCGGTCCCGAGTCGACAGGGCCGACTCGAGCTGTTCGCTCTGCCGGCTCGCCAGCAGCGCCGCGGCGGCGTGCGCCGCGAGGATCACACCGATCGTCTCGTCCTCGGGGGTGAAGGCGTTGGGTTGGTAGGCGAACAAGTTGAGCGCACCCGCAGTGCGAGAGCTGGTGTACAGCTTGAACGACAGACCCGACAGCACGCCCCGTTCGACGCATGCGGCGGAGTACTTCGGCCAGCGCTGTTCGTGCCGGAAGTCGTCGGTGCGCACGATCAGATCGTCGACCGCCGCCTGGACACAGGGCCCCTCGTTGAACTGCATCTGCAATTCGTCGAGCCGATGCGGCATGTCCGACGTCGTCGCCAGTGACTCGAACTTGCCGCCCCTGGCCAGCAGCAGCACACCGGCCGTGTCCGCACCCGGGATCAGCTCCTGAGCCGTGGCGGTGACATCTTCCAGGACTTCCTCCACCCTTTTCGGGGCAGCGGACGACCGGGCCAGCTCTGCCATCCGCTGAGCCAGATCAAGTTCACGCGACTGCGCCATGAAGGGCAGTCTTACCCATGTTGCGCCGTGACACACAATTGTTTGCCCTTTCCAGGCAGTGGGCACTGTCCACGGCAGGCATGCGAGGCGGTCGACCACTTCGCATGCTGAGGTCTCGTCGGTTCAGACCAGGAGCCGGCGGGACCGCTCGGGCCGATCCGCCCTGTCACTCTCTTAGTTGTAGTAACGTCCGGGTCCATGGGCGCGGCCAACGTCTGGATACTGGGCGGATACCAAAGCGATTTCGCTCGTAACCTCAGCCGCGAGTGCCGTGACGTCGCCGACCTGACGGCCGAGGTCCTCGAGGGCACACTGACCGCGGCCCGCGTGGACGCCGCCGATGTCGGCGTGGTCCACGTCGCGAATGCCTTCGGGGAACTGTTCACCGGCCAGGCGCACCTCGGCGCGATGCCCGCCACCGTGCACGAGGGACTCTGGAACACGCCGGCCACCCGGCACGAGGCCGCCTGCGCCTCGGGCAGCGTCGCCGTGCTGGCGGCCATCGCCGACCTGCGGTCCGGCGCCTACGACTGCGCGCTGGTGCTGGGAGTCGAACTCGAGAAGACGGTGCCCGGCGACACGGCCGCTGCGCACCTCGGCGCCGCGGCATGGACCGGTCATGAGGGTGCGGACGCAACGTTCATGTGGCCGCACATGTTCGACCGGATCACCGCCGAGTACGACCGGCGCTACGGCATCGACGAAACCCACCTGCGCGCCATCGCCACGCTCAATCTCGCCAACGCCCGCGCCAACCCGAACGCACAGACCCGCAACTGGACCGTGCCCGACCCGCTGACCGACGACGATGCGGTCAACCCGGTCGTCGAGGGTCGGCTACGGCGGTTCGATTGCAGCCAGATGACCGACGGCGGCGCCGCAGTCGTGCTGGCAACCGACGCGTTCGTGCGCGGCCATCCCGGCGCGCGAGCGATCGGGCGGATCGAGGGCTGGGGTCACCGCACGGTGGGCCTGGGCCTGCAGCAGAAACTCGACCGAAGTGCCGACGACCCCTATGTGATGCCGCACGTTCGGGCGGCGGTGCTCGACGCGCTCGGCCGCGCGCAGGTGCGCCTCGACGACGTCGACGGCTTCGAGGTGCACGACTGCTTCACTCCCAGCGAGTATCTCGCCATCGACCACATCGGCTTGACCGGTCCCGGTGAATCGTGGAAGGCCATCGAGAACGGCGAGATCGAGATCGGCGCGCGACTGCCGATCAACCCCAGCGGCGGGTTGATCGGGGGAGGCCATCCCGTCGGGGCATCGGGCATCCGGATGCTGCTCGACGCCGCCAAACAGGTCAGCGGTGGCGCGGATGACTACCAGGTCGAGGGCGCAAGGACGTTCGGCACGTTGAACGTCGGCGGCAGCACCGCCACCACGGTCAGCTTCGTCGTGCGAGGAGTGTGAGATGGGTGCGAACGTCGAGATCGTCGGCAAATTCCTCTCGACTCTGCCCGACGACGACGATCACCCCTATCGGACCGGACCGTGGCGGCCGCAGAACACCGAGTGGGACGCCGACGATCTGCGGCCTGTCGAAGGCGAGATTCCGGCCGACCTGGACGGGGTCTATCTGCGCAACACCGAGAACCCCCTGCACCCGGCGCTGCGGTTCTACCACCCGTTCGACGGCGACGGCATGGTGCACGTCGTCGGCTTCCGCGACGGAAAAGCGTTCTACCGCAACAGGTTCGTCCGCACCGACGGCTTTCTGGCCGAGAACGACGCCGGCGGACCGCTGTGGCCGGGCCTGGCCGAGCCCGTACACCTCGCCCGACGCGACCACGGCTGGGGCGCCCGGACTGTGATGAAGGACGCATCCAGCACCGATGTCATCGTCCATCGCGGTACCGCGTTGACCAGTTTCTACCAGTGCGGCGACCTCTACCGAGTGGACCCGTACTCGGGCGACACCCTGGGCAAGGAGGACTGGAGCGGCGGATTCCCCGTCGACTGGGGCGTGTCGGCGCACCCCAAGGTCGACGACCGCACCGGCGAACTGCTGTTCTTCAGCTACAGCAAGCAGGCGCCGTACCTGCGTTACGGCGTGGTCGACGAGTGCAACTCGCTGGCGCATCTCACCGACATCCCGCTGCCGGGCCCGCGCCTTCCCCATGACATGGCGTTCACCGAGAACTACGCCGTCCTCAACGACTTCCCGATGTTCTGGGACCCCGAGTTGTTGAAGGCCGGCATCCATCTGCCCGGCTTCCATCCCGACATGCCGTCGCGCTTCGCGGTCGTGCCGCGTCGCGGCGCGGTGGGTGACATCCGCTGGTTCGAGGCAGATCCGACGTTCGTGCTGCACTTCACCAATGCCTACGAGGACGGTGACGACATCGTGCTCGACGGCTTCTTCCAAGGCGATCCCTCGCCGGTCGACACCAACGGCGGAACCAAATGGGAGAGGGCCTTCCGCTTCCTCGCACTCGACCGGATGCAGACGCGGCTGCACCGGTGGCGGTTCAACCTGCGCACCGGTGCGACCACCGAAGAGCAACTGACCGACTCCATCACCGAATTCGGCATGATCAACGGCGGCTACGCCGGACTTCCCTACCGTTACACCTATGCCGCCACGGGCAAGCCGGGATGGTTCCTGTTCGACGGGCTGGTCAAGCACGACCTGCACACCGGCGCCGAGGAGCGGTTCGTCTTCCCCGACGGCGTCTACGGCAGCGAGACCGCGATGGCTCCGCGCTGCAATGTCGCCGCCGGGGCGGCCGAGGACGACGGCTACCTAGTGACGCTGACCACCGACATGGCCGCCGACGCCTCCTACTGCCTGGTGTTCGACGCCGCCAGGGTCGCCGACGGACCGGTCTGCAAACTGCCTCTGCCCGAGCGCATTTCCAGCGGCACCCACTCGACCTGGGCGCCGGGCTCCGAACTTCGCCGCTGGCACCGGACCGACGCCGCGGCAGCGGCGATCGGTCTGTGAGTGGCGCGACCCGAACCCAATGCGGTCGCCCGCATGCTCGGGGTACTGGGCGACGAGTGGACGCTGCTCGTCGTCCAGCAGGCACTGCTCGGCGCCAGACGCTTCGGGGAGTTCAAGTCGCGGCTGCCGATCTCCAACTCCGTGCTGACGTCTCGGCTTCGATCACTCACGGAGGAGGGCCTGTTCGAGCGGCGCGAGTACCAGGCCAGTCCCCAACGCTTCGAGTACGCGATCACCACACGGGGCCGGTCGCTGTGGCCGATGCTGTTGTGCATCTGGGACTGGGAACTCCGCTGGGTGCCCGACCACGTCCAGGAACTCCCGCGGATGCACCACGACCTCTGCGGCGATGTGTTCACGCCGCTGGTGACCTGCCGGTCATGTGACGCCGTCGTCGACGAGAAAGAGATTGCCGCACAGTGGGGTCCGAGCGGAACCTGGCCGCGATCCATACCGGTCAGCTCGACCCGCCGACGTTCCGAGGTCGACCAACTCGCCTCGCCGGGGCTCTTCCCCCAGACGATGAGCGTGCTGGGCAACCGCTGGGGCTTCGCGCTGGTGGTCGCGGCGTTCGTCGGCATGAGCCGCTTCACCGACTTCCAGACCGGACTGCGCGCACCGCCGGGATCCGTCGCCGACCGGCTCGCCGTGCTGTCGGCCAACGGCGTCTTCGCCGGCGATGGCACGCGCTACCGGCTCACCGAGAAGGGCCGCGAGCTGTTCGGGGTCGTGGTGACGGCGCAGCAGTGGGCGCAGCGCTGGCTGGAAGCCGCCGACGGTCCAGCGGTGCTGCTGTCGCACGGCGGCCACCGATTCACCGTGGCGCTGAGGTGCGGCCAGTGCCGGGAACGCCTGCGCGCAGGGCACATCACGACCATTGGATGAAAAAATTCTGGCACTCTCCTGGTGCGAGTGCTAACATCGCTGGTGCACAGTGATTTGGCTGCCCGCCAGGGTGGCGGGCTCTGTTCGATAGAGGAGGTGGATTGCTGTGCTCCGCTTTGATCCGTTCAATGACCTTGATGCCATGACCCGGGGCCTGCTCACCAGCCAGACCGGATCGAACCGCACTCCTCGGTTCATGCCGATGGATCTGTGCAAGATCGACGACCACTACCTGCTCACCGCCGACTTGCCCGGCGTCGACCCCGGGTCGGTGGATGTCAATGTCGACAACGGCACCCTGACGATCTCCGCCCACCGCACTCCGAGGTCGGACGACGGCGTGCAGTGGCTGGCCAACGAGAGGTTCTTCGGCACCTACCGCAGGCAGCTCTCGCTCGGCGAAGGCATTGACTCGTCAGCCATTTCGGCAACCTACGAGAACGGTGTCCTCACGGTCACCATCCCGCTGGCCGAGCGCGCCAAGCCGCGCAAGATCGACGTCGCCCACGGCGGGGGGCAGAAGTCGATCGAGACGACGACCGTCGAATCCGGCTAGCGTCAACCGGTTCGGCCGTTGCGGTCCAGCCGGAACTCCAGGTTGGACCGCACGGCCGGCCATTCGATGTCCAGGATCGAGTAGACGACGGTGTCGCGCCGCGACCCGTCGGCAAGCAACTGGTGGCTGCGCAGGATCCCATCCTGTTTCGCGCCCAGCCGCTCGATCGCCGCGCGGCTGGTGGAGTTGAAGAAATGCGTGCGGAACTCGACTGCGACGCAGCGTAACTCGTCGAACGCGTGGCCGAGCATGAGCAGCTTGGTCTCGGAGTTGATGCCGCTGCGCCGCGCTGAGGCCACGTACCAGGTATTGCCGATCTCCAGGCGGCGGTTGAGCGCGTCGACCTGCATGAAGCTCGACGACCCGACCAGCGACCCGTCGAGGCGCCGTACCACGAACGTCAGCCCGGTCGCCGGTGACTGCACCGCCAACCGGGCCTCGACCCACCGCTCGACGGCGTCGTGCCCCGGCGCCGCGGTGAACCACAGCCGGCCCAACTCACCGTCGGCGGCGACCTCGGCGATCTCGCGAACATGGTCGCGGCGCAGGGGTTCCAGCGACACCCACCGCTCACCGGTCAGGGAGACCGGGTGGACGAGCCCGCTCATCCGGCCCGCGTCGTCGACGCCCACGCGGCCACCATCGTCCAGACCGACACGAGGACCGCGACGCCCCCCACGGCAGCGCCCAGATAGAGCCCGTAACCCGCCGACACCGGCGGGTACACGTAGAGCCGGTAATACCACACCGACAACACCACCACCAGCACCGAAAGAGCCAGCGCCACAGAGGAAGCCATTCGCGGCGAGAGGCCCCTGGCGGCCATCGCGCCCGCGACGATCAGCATGGAGGCCAACAGCACCAGAAGCTGCCCGACCCCGAACCCCGGTGCAGGCCCGCGCAGCTCGCCCACCACGCCGCCGATCGCGCTGACCCTGCCACCGCCCGCGGTGAGCCACGGCAGCCACGCGCTCACCGAGACGACCGCCCCGCACAGCGCGACCAGCCATCCCGGACCCAGGCGCGACATGCCCAGAGCCTATCGGGTGTGTCCGCGCGCTCCGATCTCTACTGTGGAGTGTCCGACACCGAAAAGGCGGTACTGGGATGACCGATCTTCCGGACTGGGCGCGTCGCCTGGACCTTTCGCCCCACCCCGAGGGCGGCTGGTATCGGGAAACCTGGCGCAGCGACCTCACCGTGCCACAGTCCGCACTGCCGCCGGACTACACCGGACCGCGCAGCGCGGGCACGGCCATCCTGTTCCTGTTGATGCCCGGTCAGCAGTCGGCCTGGCACACGGTGCGCAGCGCCGAACTCTGGCTGTGGCATTCGGGCAGCCCGCTTCTGCTGGAGGCCGGACCCGAACAGGGCGGCGCCACAACGCATCTACTGGGCGCCGACATCCTGGCCGGGGAGCAACCGCAGTATGTCGTGCCGCCGGGTCACTGGCAGCGCGCCCGGCCCCGCGACGACGTCCCGAGCCTTGTGAGCTGCGTGGTCGTGCCCGGGTTCGACTTCGCCGACTTCGCGATGGCGGCCGCTACCGACTGAGCAGTTCGACGGCCGCCGTCACCAACGCCGCGTTGTCCGGCGCGGTCGAGCCGTCCGGCAGTCGCAGGGTGTCCTCCATCCCGATGCGCGTCTGCAGTCCGCAGGCGCCTGCGTGCTCGAGCAGCGGCCAACAACTTCGGTCCAGGCCGTGCAGCAGCACCGGCGCCGGCGATCCCGCAGCCCGGATCCTGGTCAGAAGGTCGTCGGCGGTCGCGATGTCAGCGTCGGACGGCAACTCGATCATCACGCGCAGACAGTGCTCGGCGACCTCCGACCGGGCCCACGACTCGGCGGCTTCGGCGTGGAAGATGCCGGCCTCGACGCCCAGGCCCCGGTCGAGCAGCAGCTTGGCCAGGTCCTCTGCGCCCGGCTCGTGCCAGTTGACCGAGGCGAAGTCCGGCAGCACCCGCCACGCTTCGATCGCGCGTCGCCGTTCACGTTCATTGGGCAGCGCCCAGTAGCCGGTCGTGACGCCGAGCGGCAATCCAGCCAGCGCGTGCCGGGCGGCACCCACCGCGGCGTCGACCACCTCCGGCCGCAGCGAGTCGGCGCCGTCGGGGGTCTTGGGATGCATGTGCACGGCCTTGGCGCCGGCCCTATGGGCCGCTACCGCGGCCGCGGCCAACTGGTCCGGATTCACCGGCAGGTTGGGGTGCTGGTCCGGGGTGCGGGCCCCGTTGATGCACGCCGTGACGTAAATCTGGGCGGGCATGTTCCCCATCATCGCAGCTTGCTACCGCGCGCCGCCTGTGCGGTCGTCGGCGGCGCCCACCCGCTTCTGAATCGCCGTACATCATGCGCCCGAAAGTTGTACCTTATCGTGACCTTATATATGCCTTATTTTTCTTAGAAACTCGTGTACCGTGAGGATTCGTATCGGACGCGGCAGCGGCGAAAGGAATCCGACATGCGCCCCACACCTGCACGGATTGCCCTGGTCACCGGCGGATCGAGGGGTATCGGCGCCGACGTCGCGCGACTCCTCGCCGACGACGACACCCACATCATCGTCAACTACCGTGAGCGGGCCGACGACGCGGAGTCGATCGCCGGCGCCATCCGTGACGCGGGTGGGCACGCATCGACGATCCGCGCCGACATCTCCGACGATCTCGAGTCCAGGGCGATGATCGACGCCATCGCCGCGCGGTTCGGTCGGTTGGACGCCCTGATCCTCAACACGTCCGGCGGTCTGCCTGCGGGCGCCGATCCCGGTCAGGCGATGCGCCTGAATCGGGATGGCCAGCGGCGACTCGCGCTGATGGCCGTGCCGCTGATGCCGGTCGGCGGCCGTATCGTCTTCGTCACCAGCCACCAGGCGCACTTCTTCCCCACCAAGGCGGTGCCCAAGGGCTATACGGCCGTCGCCGCGAGCAGACGGGCCGGTGAAACCGCCCTCTACGCTATGCGTGCAGAATTCGACCGTGCCGGCGTGCATTTCAGCGTCGTCTCCGGCGACATGGCCGACGGGACGTTCGCCGGTGCCATCGTCAACGCGGCGAATGCCCTGAACCCATCGCGCATGGTGTTCGTCGGCCGGGCCGACTATCTCATGACCGCATGAGGTCGTTCATGCCAGCGCCGACAGGTTGAACCCGGCGCCCGTGCAGTCGGCGACCGCGGACGGGCACGACGGTCTCCTTCGTAAGCGTGAAGCGGGCACCGGTGCAGACCGCCGTCGCGGCGAGAACTCATCGCGGGTCAGACGATCCCCAGCACCCGTAGCGCGTTCTGCTTGTAGATCAGCGGAACGACGGCCGGGTCGATATCGAGGGTGTCGAAGTCGCGGCGCCAGCGGTCGAGCTGGATGTAGGGAAAGTCGGTGCCGAACAACACCTTGGTGCGCAGCTGACGGTTTGCCGCGCGGACCAGTTGCGGCGGGAAGTACTTCGGACTCCAGCCCGACAGGTCGATGTAGACGTTGGCCTTGTGGGTGGCGATGGCGATCTGCGAGTCCACCCACGGCACGGCGGGGTGCGCCATCACGATCGTCAGGTCGGGGAAGTCGGCGGCGACGTCGTCGAGCAGCATCGGATCGGAGTAACGCAGCTTGATGCGGTGCCCGCCGGGCAGCCCCGATCCCATACCGGTCTGCCCGGTGTGGAACAGCGCGGGCACCCCGGCTTCGGCGATCGCCTCATAGATCGGATAGAACCGGCGGTCGTTGGGTTCGAACGCCTGCATGCTCGGGTGGAACTTGAAGCCCCGCACGCCGTAGTCGCGGACGAGTTCGTGTACGCGGTGCACCGCGCGACGCTCGTGCCAAGGGTCCACGCTGCCGAACGGGATCAGCACGTCGTTGTTGCGCGCAGCGCCTGCGACCAGGTCCTCGACGGAGTTCGGGGCGTGCCGCATGGCGGTGCGCGCGTCGACGGTGAACACGACCGCCGCGGTGTTGTGCCTGCGGTAGAGGTCGGCGACCGCATCGACGCCGGCCATCGCGCCGGGCGGCATCTTGAAGTACTTCTCCGTCGCCTCGACGAGTTCGTCCGCGTAAGCCTTGTGGCCGTGGTCGTCGATCTCGACATGGGTGTGGATGTCGATCGCCTGGATACGGTCGAAATCGACGCCGCATTCGTACTTTTCGCCCATTCAGGCAGTGTAGGGGCCGATGGCGGCGGTGTAGCGTCGGTCGCGTGACGGTATATGCGCTCAACCTCTTCGACATCGCGAACCGCGACGAATACCTCGCCTACTCGAAACGCTCACCGCAGGAGGTCGCCAAGCACGGCGGTCGCGTCGTCGCGCTCGGCAAGTTCCGCGAGTCGGTCACCGGGGGCATCGAACCTCGCACAGTTCTGATCCTGGTCGAGTGGGACTCCAAGGAGGCCTTCGACAGCTACCGCAACGACCCCGACCTGGCTGATCTGCACGCACATCGGGAGGATGGTTCGTCGTCATACATCTGGCACCTGTTCGACCGCCTCGATGACCTGCGGCCGCTGCTCAAGCTCCAGTAGACGGCGCTCCCTGCAACCGTTCGACCGCCAGCTTCCGCAGATCGGCCGACTTGATCTTGGCGTTGCCGGTCAACGCGATCTCGTCGTCGCGGAAGAACAGCACCTGACGCGGCACCTTGTAGCTGGCCAACCGTTCGGACAGGAACGCCCGGATATCGTCGGCGGCCACGGTCGCACCGTCGTGCGGAACGACGCAGGAGACGACGACTTCACCCAGCGTCTCGTGCGGAACACCGACGGTCTGAGCCACCTTGACGCCTCCATGCTGCATCAGTGTCTCGTCCACCTCCCTGGGCGAGACGTTGGCGCCGCCGGTCTTGATGATGTCGGTGAGCCTGCCCTCCCAGTACAGCCGTCCGTCCTCGTCGAGATAGCCACCGTCGCCCGTGCACAGAAAGCCCTCGGCGTCGAGGGTCTCGTCCAGCGGGGTCCCGAGGTACCCGAGCATCAACGTGGGTCCCTTGACGCAGATCTCGCCGCGCTCACCCCGTTCGACGACGCGCCCGCTGAGCGGATCCACGATCTTCAGTGTCACACCGGGCAGGGGCACACCACTGCTGTCGGCATGGATCTCGGGCGGGGTGTTGGCGGGATAATTCGTTGTGATCGTGAAGGTTTCGGTGTTGCCGTAGGCGTGTCCCGGCTCGAACCACTTGGTCGACACCGTCGGATGGCGCGCGACCGGTGTCTTGAAGTCGACGAACCGCATGCTGCTCAGGTCGACTTGGTCCCAGTTCGCGGCGCCTTCGAGTTGCGCCCACTGGTGCGGCCAGGCGAACGGGAAGTTGACGCGCTCGGCTGCCATCAACTCCAGCGCCTGGTCGGCGACGAAAGTGGGTTGCAGCACGAGTGCACCGCCGGCGGCGAGCGTCGACCCCAGCGACATCGCGAAATTGCCGGACCAGAAGAACCCGTTGGCCGACCAGCAGCGCACGTGGTCCTCCGGCCCGAACTCATAAAGCCGCCGGAAGCGCCACATCTGGATGCAGACTCCCCGGTGCGCGCTCAGTATGCCCTTCGGCTTGCTCGTCGATCCCGACGAGAAGAACAGCACCGCGGCATCGCTGGGCGTGACCGCCGCCGCCGTCGCCTCGAGCAGTTCAGTCGGCTGGTCCCGGCCGCGGGCCAGCCACTGGTCCCAGGACTCCGTGCCTGCCGCGGGTTCACCGACCACGACCAGCCGGCGCAGGTACGGGAACAACGCCGACCGCAGAGCGCCCGACTCAGTCCCGGTGATCGCCGGTTCGAGGTCGACGAGCATGGTGGCGAAGTCCTTCTGCAGCACGGCGCGCTCAAACAGCAGGATCGAGACGCACGACGACTGCAGCAGATGCTCGAGTTCCGGCGTGGTGGAAAACGTGCTGAGCGTGACGGCCACTCCGCCGGCGATCGAGATGCCGAACACCGCCGAGATCCACTCCGGCCGATTCGTCATCAGGACACCCACGCGGGTGCCCTTACCGACGCCGCATGATCGCAGCGCCCGCGCCACGTCGACCGCCCGGTCCCAGAGTTCACCGTAGCTCCAACGCGTCACCGTGTCGGCTGAGCCGATCCGCGGCTCGACCGCGGCCGGGAACGCGATCGCTTCACGATCGCGGTACATCGTCGTCACCTCGCGCAGAAACCCGGGCAGCGTGAGCGCCCCGAGACCCGGCTCCTCCGACAGGGGTGGACCGGAGACCAACGACAGCGTCATCTCACTACACCAGCGGCAGTTCGACCTCGGCCGTGCACTTGACCAGCTCTTCACCGTTCTGGTTCGTCAGCAGCAGCCGCACCTGGACCAGCGGAACCCCCCACGTCGACTCGGCCTCCTTGCCGACGATCTCGGCGTCGAAGTAGGTGACGTCACCCTCGAAGGCGGGGTTGCGGAAGTCGGCCTTGGTATGGCGCACCATGCCTTCGTGGCCGGCCCAGTAGGCCAGATAGTCCGTGCACCAGGCGCCCATCGTCGCGCCGTAGCCGTAGGCCCGCGCCATGCCGACTTCGCTGGCCCGGTCGGCGTCGATGTGACCGCGCGACGGGCCGACGTAGAGCCCGTCGCGCTTGCGCGGGTCGATCATCGCGTCTTCCTCGTCGAACGCGAAGTCCTTGCCCCAACCCGGATCCTGGTACACCCACGGATCGTCGATGCCCTCCGGAGCGACCCAGCGGAACGTGCCCCAGATGTTGAACAGGAAGGCGCGGTATTCGGTGGTGAAGCTGGCGATGCTGTGCGGGCCGATCACCCGCCGCGGCAGCGTGTCGCCGACCTTCACGTCGTCGAACCGCGGCGAGACGCCCATGCGGTTGGACTCCAACCACTCTCGGCGCAGCCGCTCGACTTCCTCCAGCTCGTGTTGCGTCCAACGCTTGATCTCGCCGAGTTGATTCTCGAACATCCCCCGCTTGGTGGCCTCTTCGTAAAGATAGCGGATCGCCGTCGACCGTTCACGGGCCACCAGCGTGCCGTGCTGGTTGCGGTGCACGGTGTCACCGCGGGAGAACATCGTCGGGCCGGCGAACTTGGTCTCGACCACCTTGTAGTCGTGGAATCTCCGGTCCTGGAACAACTGGTCCCCTGGCCGGATCGGGCAGCCGTAGAACCACCACTCCTCTCCGCCGAAGATCAAGTGGCTGTTGGGGATATGGCCGACGCACGCGGGCGCGGCGCCGTGCCCGTAGTCCAGCGCCACCGCGATCGACTGCGGCGCGATGAGACCGCCGAACTTCGACTCACGCGCGAAGCGCTCGTCCCAGTGCAGCGGGTTGGGATAGTCCATGGCCATCACCCACCGCCGGATGTCGGAGGAACTGCAGGGATCCCACAGCTGCCCGCCGCCGATCGGCTTGCCGACGCGGTGCTCGACGTCCGACAGATCCAACTCGACCGCCGTCTTCGCAGGCTTCGTTGCCACCGGTAACCCCCTGTCAGCGATTGACGTCGACGACGATGCGGCCCCGGACCTTGCCGTCCATCAGCCGGCCCGCGGCATCCACCACGTCACCGAGCGCGATCTCCTCGGCGACCGAGTCGAGGAGCGCGGGGTCGAGGTCGTTCGACAGCCGCTCCCATGCGGCCAGTCGCGGTTCCCTGGGTGCCATGACGCTGTCGATGCCGAGCAGCGATACGCCACGCAGGATGAACGGGGCGACGCTGGCCGGGAAGTCCATCCCCTGGGCCAGCCCGCACGCGGCGACCGCCCCGCGGTACCGGGTCTGGGCGCATGCGTTGACCAGGGTGTGGCTGCCGACCGCATCGACGACTCCTGCCCAGCGTTCCTTCTGCAGTGGTTTGCCCGCTTCGGCGAACTCGGCACGGTCCAGGACGGTTGTCGCGCCAAGCTTCTCGAGGTAATCGGCTTCCGAAGACTTGCCCGTCACGGCGGCCACCGTGAAGCCGGCCTTGGCCAGCAGCGCGATCGCGATGCTGCCGACTCCGCCGGTCGCCCCGGTCACCAGGACATCGCCCTGATCCGGTCGGAGGCCATGAGCGACGAGCGCGTCGACGCACAGGCTGGCCGTGTAGCCCGCGGTGCCGATGGCCATCGCCTGCTTGGTGCTGAATTCGGACGGCAGCGGCACGAGCCAGTCTCCGTTGAGCCTCGCGCGCTGAGCCAATCCGCCCCAGTGCGTTTCGCCGACGCCCCAACCGTTGAGCACCACACGGTCGCCTTCTTTCCAATCGGCGTGTGAGCTCTCGGTGACGACGCCGGCGAGGTCGATCCCGGGCACCATCGGAAACTTGCGCACGACCGGTGACCTACCGGTGATGGCGAGACCGTCCTTGAAGTTCAGCGTCGAGTACTCGACGTCGACGGTGACAGTGTCGTCCGAACCGTCGGGCAGCTTCGAGTCATCGAGGGCGGTCACGTCGACGTGCAATCCGTCGTCGTCCTTTTCGATCAGAAGAGCTGAAAACATTACTGCGTGTTCACCTTTCAGGATTTGGAGGTGGCTTCGGGCGCATACCCCAGCGCGGCTTTCACCTCGAGGAACTCGTCGAACGCGAAGTGTCCCCACTCGCGCCCGTTGCCGCTTCGCTTGTAGCCACCGAAGGGGGCGTTCATGTCGAAACCGTGGTTGATGGCGACCGAGCCCGCCCGGATGCGGCGCGCAACGGCGCGGGCCTTATTTAGGTCGGCACCCGAAACATAGCCGGCCAGACCGTATTCGGTGTCGTTGGCGATCTCGAGCGCCTGATCGAGATCGTCGTAGCCGAGGATGCACAGCACCGGCCCGAAGATCTCCTCGCGGGCGATCGTCATGTCGTTGCTGACATTCGCGAACACCGTCGGCTTGACGTAGTAACCCTTGTCGAGCCCGTCGGGGCGCCCGCGACCGCCGACCACCACCGTCGCGCCCTCGTCGATACCCTTGGCGATCAGCCCCTGGATCTTGTCGAACTGAGCCTTTGAGGCGACCGGCCCGATCGCGGTCTTGTCACCCGGATCACCCACTTTCACCGCGCCGGCCGTTTCCTTCGCGATCGCGATCGCCTCGTCCATGCGGGAGTTCGGCACCAGCATCCGCGAGGGCGCGTTGCAGCTCTGGCCGCTGTTCATCATCATCACCGACACCCCGGCGGCGACACTCTTGGCGAAGTCACCGTCGTCGAGCACGATGTTGGGACTCTTGCCGCCGAGTTCCTGGGTGACGCGTTTGACGGTCACCGCCGCGTTCTTGGCGACGTCCACGCCCGCGCGTGTCGACCCGGTGAACGACACCATGTCGATGTCGGGGTGGCTGGACAGCGCCGCGCCGACGCCAGGACCGTCGCCGTAGACGAGGTTGTAGACCCCGGCGGGAACACCTGCCGCGTCGAGGATCTCGGTGAAGATCTGCGCCGAGTAGGGCGCCACCTCCGACGGTTTGAGCACCATCGTGCAGCCCGTCGCCAGGGCCGGGTACACCTTGCAGGCGATTTGGTTGATCGGCCAGTTCCACGGCGTGATCAGCCCGCAGACTCCGATCGGCTCCTTGACGACCAGGGTGGCGCCGTGCTGCTCCTCGAACTCGAAGTTCTTCAGCACGTCGACGGCGGTGGCCAGATGCCCGAGGCCGAGGTTGACCTGCGGACCCGCCGCCAGCGAAGCGGGCGCACCCATCTCCTCGCTCACCGCGTCGGCGAGGTCGCCCGCCCGCTTGGAGTACTCACCCATGATCGCCTGCAGGACGTCGAGGCGCTCCTCGCGGGTGGTCTGCGACCAGGTGCCGAACGCCCGGCGCGCGGCCTGCACCGCGACGTCGACGTCGGCGGCCGACCCGATCGCGATCCTGCCGGAGACCTCTTCGGTGGTCGGGTTGTCGACCTCCATGGTGTTGGGCCGAATCGGGTCGACCCACTGACCGTCGATGTAGAACTTCAGATATTCACGCATGGGACACTGCCTTTCTCTCAACCCGACCTATCATCCTGCGCTACTGGGTGCCTTCGGCGTACCAGGTTCGGAATCGGTCGTACTTCGGCATCTCCTCGGAGTTGGCCTTCGGGTCGATGCACACGTGCACCACACCGACTTTGCCGCTGGCGTAGGCCCGCGCGATCGCCGGGCCGATGTCGTCCTCTTTCTCGACGTATTCACCGTGGCAGCCGAAGCCCTCGGCGATCTTGTCCATCCGGACGTCCTTGCTCCAGTGCACACCGGGTTGCGGCGACGGCTGGGTGAAGGTGCGCTTGTAGACGCCCACCTCGAGGCCCCACTGGTGGTCGACGCCGACGACGCACACCAGCGGCAGGTTCTGCCGCGCCGCGGTTTCCAGTTCGGCGATGTGGAAGAGGAAGGCCGAGTCACTGGTCAGCAACATCACCGGCCGTCGACCGCCCTCGGCCACCGAGGCGCCGACGGCGTACGGCAGGCCGGTGCCCAGATGTCCGAAGTTCTGATTCCAGATGACGTCGCGCGGCTTGGATTGCGAATACGTCCACTGGAAGATCACGGTCGCGCCGCCGTCGCGCACCATGATGCCGTCGTCGAGTTCCTTGAACGCCTTGGTGGCCTCGACGACGTAGCGCGCGGGGTGGATCGGCGAACGCCCCGTCGGCGCGGTCTCCGCGAGTTGCGCGAGTTCCTCGGCATCCTTCTTGATCAGCACGTCGAGGTTCTCGGACGGTTGGCGCGGGGTGTCCCGCAGTGCCTCAACGAGCTGGGGAACGACCCCGCGCAGGTCGCCGACCAGCGCGACGTCCATCGGGCGGTTGACGCCGATGGCGGCCGGATCCTGCTCGACGTAGACCCATTTGCGGTTCGCGTCGTTACCGGCCCAGTGCTGGGTCCGCCCGTAGTGCATCGGCTCACCGAGTTCGGTACCCAGCGCGACACACAGGTCGGAGCCCTCGACCGCCTCGTTGGCCGCCGGCGAGAACAGGTAGGGGAACGTCCGCTCCTGCAGTCCCGGGATGAACGACGTGCCGCCGGAGGTCTGGATCACCGGGCAGGCCATCAGCTCGGCCAGCTCCTTGACCGTCTGCTGGCTGCGGGAGGTGTGCACGCCGTGACCGACCAGCAGGATCGGGCTCTTGGCCTCGCGGATCAGCTTCACCGCCGCAGCCACCTCGCGGGCGCCTGCACCCTGGTTGACCAGGCGGTAGGCCGACGGCTCGGGCGCCTCGGCCACGTTGAGCTCGTCGAGGATGACGTGCGACGGGAACTCGATGTAGGCCGGGCCGGGGGTGCCCGACATCGCCCGGCGAATGGCCTCGTGCACGATCTCGTCAGTCTGGTCGGCGTACTCGATCGAGCTGCTGTACTTGACCGACGGTGCGAACAGGCCTTCCTGCTGGACGAACTGGATCCGTCCGCGGCGAACGCGCCGCTCCGTGATGCGGGCTCGCTGGCCGCCGAGGAAGATCACCGGCGAGTTCTCCACCAGGGCGCACATCATGGCGCCCGCGATGTTGGCCACCCCGGGTCCCAGCGTTCCGATGCACAGTCCCGGCTTGCCCGTCATCCGGGACGCGGCCTCGGCCATGAAGCCCGCGCTGAGCTCGTGGTGCGGCGCCACCACCGACCACCCGCGGGCCTCGGCCTCGGTGAACATGTGCACGAAGTTGGGGTCGGGAATGCCGAACAGCGTGTTGACGCCCTCGGCCTCGAACAGGTCGAGAATCCGTTTGTAGACAGGTACACCCATGTGGAACTCCTTCTAGTGGTAACGCTCGGCGAGTCGTCTGCGGTGGGCTGCCGGCGATCCGAACAGCGAACGGTTGAGGACTGCGCGCTTGAGGTAGACGTGGATGCCGCTCTCCCACGTGTAGCCGATGCCGCCGTGCAACTGCATGGCCTTGCCCGCGATGTCGACGGCGGCGGCGCAGGTATGCGACTTGGCCATGGCGGCGGCCGTTCCGGCGTCGGGCCGGTCCTGCGAGACGGCCTGCGCCGCGGTCGTCACGAGTTGACGGGAGACCGCGATCCCGACGGCCATGTCCGCGCACGCGTGTTTGACGGCCTGGAACGAGCCGATCGGCCTGCCGAACTGGTGCCGCACCTTCGCATGGCCCACGGTGGCCGACAGCATCGCTTCGCTGATGCCGAGGCTGTCGCAGGCGATCGCCACGGCGGCGCGGTCCCGGAGTCGCTGCGCGGCAAGGCTGTCGGTGAACGGCAGCACCTCGGCCGGTTCGACGTCCGATACCGCGGCCAGGTGGCGGGTCTCGTCGACCACCGGCTGCGGCGTGACGGTTGGCGACGCCAGACCGACCCCGTCGCCGCGCACCAGCAGAATATGGTCGGCGCCGTCGGCGTCGGGCACGAACTCGGAGGGCTCGAGCGCGACGGCCAGGCGGGTGGCGCCGCTTGCCACCTCTGCCAGTAGCCGGTCACGGGTCGCGTTGGGCTGCAGCGCGTTCAACGTGCCGACAGCGAGCACCGCGCTGCCCAAGAAGCTGGTGACGCCGGCGGCCCGGCCGATCTCTTCGCAGACCACCGCGGTCTCGGCGAACGAGGCGCCCGCACCGCCGAACCGTTCGGGGATCTCGAGGCCGACCCACCCGGCGTCCACCAGCACCGACCAGTCCGCGGTGCGGTCCTTCGCCAGCAGATCGCCTGCGACGGAGCGCAGTTCGGCGTGGAACTCGGTGAACTCCGTGCTTTCGGTGTTTTCTGGAGCCATCACACACTGCTCGGTTCCCGCGGCAGGCCCAGGCCGCGCTCGGCGATGATCGTGCGCTGGATCTCGCTGGTTCCGCCGGGGATCGTCCACTCCCAGGAGCCGATGAAGTCCAGCACCCAGGCACCCGACTCCCAGCCGCTCGACATCGGCTTGGCCAACTCCGTGTGCGCCACCAGTCCCCCGACCTCGGCACCGAAGTCGGTCATCCGTTGCAGCAGTTCGCTGTAGTACAGCTTGACGATCGAGGTGTCGGCCGGGCTCGCGATCCCCGCCTCGTTCTCCTCGACCACTTTTCGGCAGAGCCCGCGCAGGCCGGTGATCTCGATCTCGAACTGCGCGAGGCGATCGGCCACGATGGGGTCGTCGATCGGTGCACTTCCCAGCAGGCGACGGAAGCCCGCATGGCCGAGACGTTCGGCGAGTTCGAGCATCGTCATTCCGCGTTCGGCGCCCAACGTCGCCTGGGCGACCTGCCAGCCGGCGTTCTCCTCGCCGATCAGGTTCGCCGCGGGGATCGTCACGTCGTTGAGGAAGATCTCGCAGAAGTGCGAGTCGCCGATCGCGTTGCGGATGGGCCGGACCTCGACTCCGGGCGTGGTCATGTCGAGCAGGAAGTACGAAATGCCTTTCCGCTTGGGCGCATTCAGGTCTGTGCGAGCCAATAGCAGGCACCAGTCGGCGTGCTTTCCGCCGCTGGCCCACAGCTTCTGGCCGTTGACGACGAAAACCTCACCGTCGCGGCGGGCAGTGGTGCGCAGACTCGCCAGGTCGGAACCCGCCTCCGGCTCGGAGAAGCCCTGGACCCAGATCTCGCCGTCGAGGATCGCGGGCAGATGCCTACGACGCTGTTCGTCGGTGCCCGCGACCAGCAAGGTGGAGGCGGCGTGGTGGATGCCGACGAACGCCAGCACCAACCGCGGCGCATCGTGGGCCGCCAACTCCTGATACAGGACCACCTGTTCGGCCACCGAGAGCCCGCCGCCCCACTCTCGCGGCCAGTGGGGCACGGCGTACCCCGCGTCGCGCAGTTCGGCGAACCACGCCTTCTGGAACGCGACGAATTCCTCGTCGGTGGCTCCGGTCTGCGCGGCGCGCCAACCCCGCGGGATGTGTTCGGCACACCAGTCCCGCACCTGTTGCCGAAACTCAGCGGTCATGCGCGCACCGCCCTGGTCCGCAGCCGGTCCATCACCTGGGCGACGGCCAGCCCGTCGTCGAACGACGGCGCGATTTGGGTGCCACTGCGCAACGCCTCGGCCACGCGGCCGAAGAACGTCGCGAGCGCGGGGGGCGGCGACCGTCTCGGCGGTGGGGCGAACTCGGCCGTCTCGGGGTCCGCGCCCGGGCGGCGCACCACCAGCGTCGTGTCCGCCGTCAGTTCGACGGTGCCCTCGCTGCCGATGAGCGTGGCCGACGGCGCGGAGGGGACGGCGGCCGCGAAGCCGGAATCGTGGGTGGCGGTGGCGCCGTCGGCCATCGCGAACCACGCGGAGTAGGCGTCCTCGGCGGTGGCACCGGGAACGTCGGTGCGGCTGACTCCGCCGCAGTCGACGATCTCGCTGCCGAACAGGTGACGGGTGAAGTCGATCAGGTGTGAGCCGTAGGCACCGATCCAGCCGCCCCCGAGTTCGGCGTCGTTGATCCAGCCGGGCTTGCGGCCGCGCAGACCGCTGCCGAAGAACGTCCAACTGAGATGCCTGGGCGTTCCGATCGCGCCCGAGTCGGCCAGTTCCTTCAGGCGCGCCCACGACTCGGTGAACCGGAACTCGAAGTTCAGGAAGTGGGGCACGCCGGCGGCGACGGCCGCGGCGCGCATGGCGGCCGCCTCGTCGGCGTTGCGGCCGAACGGCTTGTCGCACAGCACAGCATGGCCGTTGTCGATCGCGGCGGTCACGTGCTGGAGGTGAAGGAACGGCGGTGAGTGCACGGACACCAGGTCGACGTCGGCGGCCAGCGCGGTCGCCACGGCGGCCTCGTCTCGCGGGCTGACCACGTCGACGTCGAAACCGGCGCTCTCGTAGGCCGGCGCGGCGGCGAACTTACCGAAGCCGGTGCCGATCACCGCAACCTTCATGCGTACAACCCCGTCAGCCCGGCCCGGCCGGCCCTGCGGGTCAGCTCGTCGCGCGTCGCCGACAGCCCCATCGGGAGCCGTCGCAGCGGCTGGCTGTAGCGCGACAGCCACGACAGCGTGGTCTCGTCGCAGAAGCCGACCGCCCCGTGTAGTTGGTGGCACACCCGGAACACCACCTCGGCCGCCTCCAGCGCCGCCATCCGCAGTGCCAGTGCGTCGTTGACCGCTTCGGTGCGGTCGGTCGCGATGCTCCACAGCGCATACTTGGCGAGGATGTCGAGACCGCTGCGCTCGACCTCGGCGTCGGTGAGCTGGAACTGCACCCCTTGGAACGACGACAGTGGCTGGCCGAACTGCTTGCGCAGGCTGACGTGCGCGACGGTCAACTCGATCGCCCGGTCGAGCATGCCGAGCAGCGTCCAGCAGGGCAGCACCAGCCCGAGCGCGACGTCGGCGGTGCCGTTGCCGTCGAGCCGGGACAGCCCGAGTTCGACGACGAAGCCCGGTGCGACGGCGCCGTCGGCGGTGACGGTGCCGCGGACACCATCGAGGGCGACGGCGTGCCAACGCTTCTCGATGCCGCCGACGGCAGCGGCGGGCCGTCTTCCCGCGACGACGAGCAGGCCGTCACTGTCCAAGTCGGTCGGCGCCGCCAGTCGTTCTGCGACCGGGTAGGGCAGCGCCCAGTAGCCGGCGCTGCGGCACAACGCCGCAGCGGCTTCCAGTCCGTCGGCGTCGTTGCGCGGAGCGAGGTCCCACGCGCCCAGCCCGTCGAGAACCGGGCCGACGAGTGACTCCCGATCGCCCGGCTTGGTCTCCGCCTGCTGTACCAGTGCGTCACCGCCTGCGGCCTCGAAGGCCCGAAGCGCCTGGCGACCGTATTCTTTCGCGTCGTCGGAAAGATCGATGACCATGCCGCTCATCGCGCGGCCGCCAACAGGGCGCGCGACAACAGAATTCGCTGCATCTCGATGCTGCCCGACGACACCGTCGAAGCCTGCGAGTACTTCCAGTGGTCCTCCACCTCGCCCAGGAACCACGCCGCCTTCGGGTCGTCGTGCCCCACCTCGGCGGCGATGTCGGTCAGCACTTCGGCACTGTCCTGGTCCAGTTTCGTGACGGCGATGCGGTAGGCGGCGGCGTCGCCGGGTTGGATCCGCCCGCTGCTCTGCAGTTCGACGATCCGGTACGCCATCAGCCGGGCACGGCGGCAATGGGTGAGCATCCGAATCCAGCGGCCGCGCAACTCCGCGGGCAGGTCGTCCCACCGCTCGCCGAGCACGGCAGGCGCAGCGGCCAGCAGCCGTTCACATCGTGCATAGCGGGCGATGCCGACCCGCTCGAACGACATCACGTCCTGCACGATCGACCAGCCCTGATCGACCGTACCGAGCACATCGGCCTCCGTGACCCGCAGGTCGTCGAGGAACACCTCATTGAGGTGATGCGGCCCCAACATGGCTCGGATGGGTCGGACCTGGATCGCCGGATCGTCCATCGGCACCAGGAAGATCGTCAACCCCTGCTGTTTCTTGTCGCCGCGGGACGTCCTGGCCAACAGGACGCACCACTGCGCCATGGTGGCGTAGCTCGTCCAGATCTTCTGTCCGCTGACCAGCCAACCGGCCGAGCCGTCTTGCGCACGACGCGCCGTGGTGCGCAGCGACGCGAGGTCGGAGCCGGCTTCCGGCTCCGAGAAACCCTGGCACCAGATCACCTCGCCGCGGGCGATGGGCGGCAGGTGCCTGCGCTGCTGCTCCTCGCTACCGTGCCGCATGATGATGGGGCCCACCCAGTTGACACCCATGTACTGCGCGCCGCGCGGTTCGTGATGGGCCCACATCTCTTCGCGCACGACGGTCTGCTCCCACACCGAAGATCCGCCGCCACCGAACTCCTGAGGCCATGACAGACAAAGCAACTCGCGCTCGGCAAGCAATCGGCAGAACCGCTGCGCAGTCTCCAGATCCGCCGGGTCGTCGGTGAACGCGCCCAGGTAGTGTTCGGGCACATTGTCCTTCACCAGTTGCCGCAGCCGCCGACGCAGTTCGTCGGCGCCGGGGCCCATCTCGAAGTCCATGGTCACACCGGCTCCGCATTGGCCGCGCTGAGCCCGAGTTCCTCGAGAACTGCGTCGGTGTCCGCACCGAGCGACGGGGCGGGTCCGGCGACCCGGCCGGGCGTGCGTGAGAACCACGTCGGCACACCGGGAAAGCGCACCGGCCCATGTTCGGTGTCGAGGGTCTCGAACAGGCCGACCGCGTTCAGATGCGGATTGTCGAACAACGCGCCGGGAGTGTTCAGCGGCGCCGCCGGAATCTCGAGTTCACCGAACAGCGCCAGCCACTCGTCGGTGGTGCGCTCCGTCATCGTCTCGGCCAGCAGCCCGTACACCGCATCGATGTTGTGCGCGCGTAGCTCCAGCGTGGCGTACTGCTCGGCGGACTCGCTGAGCCAGGCCGGCTGCACGGCGTCGACGAACGCGTTCCAGTGCTTGTCGTTGTAGATCAGGACGGCGATGTAGCCGTCGCTGGTGCGGTACGGCCTGCGGTTCGGCGCGACGGTGCGCGGGTACACCGCGGGGCCGAGCGGAGGGTCGAACATGGCGCCGTTGGCATGCTCGACCAACATGAAAGACGCCATCGTCTCGAACATCGCGACCTCCACCTCCTGCCCCTCGCCCGTGCGCTCACGGTGGAACAGTGCCATGGTGGTCGCATACAGGGCGGTCAGACCGGCGACCTTGTCAGCCATGATCGTGCCGACGTAATCGGCTTGCCCGGTCAGCTGCTGTTGCACGGCGGGTATTCCGCACTCCGCCTGGATCGTGTCGTCGTAGGCGGGGCGGTCGCGTTCGGGTCCGCGGCGGCCGTAGCCGTAGCAGTTCGTGTAGATGATCGACGGGTTGATCTCGGCGACCTCGTCGTAGCCGAAACCCAGCTTGGTGACCGCCTTGGCCCGCATCGAATGGATGAACACATCGGCGCGCTCGATCAGTGCCCGCATCGCGGCTCGCCCCACGTCCGTCTGCAGGTCCAGCACCACGCTGCGCTTGCCGCGGTTGACGTTGACGAACACCCCGCTCATGCCCGGCGCCGGCCCGACGGAGATGAACCGGGTGTTATCACCTTGCGGAGGTTCGACTTTGATGACGTCGGCGCCCATGTCGGCCATGATCTGCGTGCAGTACGGGCCCATCACCATCGCGGTGAGGTCGACGACGCGGACACCGGCCAGCGGTCCGCTAGGCATGGACACCGTTCCTGGCCATCGCGAAGCTGTACCGGATGTGGTCGCCGTGCCCGTCGGGCACCACCGGGAACACTACCGGATCACCGATGTCGCGGATCGCCGCGATGTGCGCGTCGACGTCCTCGATGGACCACGACGGCCGGTACACGCCCGGCGCTTCGGCGACGACGGCCCGCGCGATACGGCCGGCCAGTGCGATCATCACTTCGCCTGTCAGCGAGCAGGATTCGTGCGATAGCCACCCGACGGCGGGTGCCACCAGTTCGGGCCCCATCGGCGGGTACGCCGAGGTGTCGATGCCCGCGGCCATCCGCGTGACCGCCGCGGGAACGATCACGTTGCTCGTGACTCCGTGTGCGGCGCCCTCCATCGCGGCGACGTTGGACAGTCCGATGATGCCGGCCTTGGCGACCGCGTAGTTGGCGACGTCGTGGTTGCCGTAGAGACCGCCGATCGAGGAGGTCAGCACGATGCGGCCGTAGCCAGCGTCGCACATCAGTGGAAACGCCGGGCGGACGAGGTGGAACGCGCCGCGCAGGTGGACGTCGAGGACGGCTTCGAAGTCGTCGTACGTCATCTCCTTCAACGAGGCGCGGCGCACGATACCGGCGTTGTGGATCAGGACGTCGACTCGGCCGTAGTGCTCCAACGCGGTGTCGACGATCGCCTTGCCACCGGCGGCGTCGGCGACCGAGTGGGTACTGGCGACGGCTTCGCCACCCACGGAGTCGATTTCGCGGACCACGTCGTCGGCAGGGGCGTCGTCGGACTCGTCGCCGGTGAGGCTCCCGCCTGCGTCGTTGACCACGACTCTGGCCCCACGCTCGGCCAGCAGCAGCGCATACGACCGCCCCAGGCCGCGGCCGCCGCCGGTGACGACCGCGACCCTGCCGTCGAACCTCAGGTCAGGCATGTGGCGTTCCGGCCGTCAGTTTCCCAGTGCCAGGCCATCGAGGTCACCCTTGTCGCGCCAGACCTTCAGCAGGTCGCCGAAGGCGTAGAACCCGGGGCCGTACGGTTCGCCGAGGTGGGACCGGATGCCCTCCCCGCCGCCACCGCCTTCGTTGTTGTAGTAGCCCGGCGTGCAGGACGCGTCGAAGGCCGAGTTGTCGATCGCGTTCTCCTTGATCGTCGCGCACCAGGCGTCCTGCGCCTCCTGCGTCGGCTCCACGACGGTCGCGCCCCGCTCGAGCGCCCGGGCGACGATGTAGGCGATGTGCTCACCCTGCAGTTCGTAGTTCGCCGCTATGTTGGCCGAGATGCCGACCTGGGTGAAGCCGGTGAAGAACTGGTTGGGGAAGCCCTTGCTCGTCATGCCGTGCAGGGTCTGGTACCCGTCGCGCCAGTAGTCGTACAGCGACTGCCCGTCGCGGCCCTCGATGGCGTCGATCGAGTACCGGCGGCTGATCTCGGTGGTGATCTCGAAGCCGCTGGCGTAGATGATGCAGTCGACCTCGTACTCGTGACCGTCGACGACGAAGCCCTTCTCGGTGATCCGCTCGACGCCTTTGGATTCCGAGACGTCGACCAACGTCACATTGGGCTGGTTGAACACCGGCAGGTAGTCGTCGTTGGACAGCGGACGCTTGCACAGGAACCGGTAGTAGGGCTTGAGCGCCTCGGCGGTGTCGGGATCCTCGACGATGGAGGCGACCCGCCGGCGCAGTCGCTCCATGATCTTGTAGTCCTCCTCCTCGCGGATCGCCATGAACTCCTCGGGCGTCAGCGAGGCCGGGTCCTCGAGTCCCAGCACGCGGGCGGCGGTGTTGCGGCCCAGTTCGGTCCAGAAGTCGCAGACCAGGTCCGGCTGTCCGAGCGCCATGCCCTCGAACGTCCACGAGTGGAAGTTGCGCTGCCGTTCCTTCTGCCAGCCGGGTTGCAGCGTCTTGACCCAGTCGGGACTGGTGGGCGCGTTGTTGCGCACGTCGATCGACGACGGCGTGCGCTGGACCACGTACAGGTGCGCAGCGTCGCGCGCCAGATGCGGCACCACCTGGACGCTGGTGGCTCCGGTGCCGATGATGGCGACGCGCTTGTCGGCCAGCTTGTGCATGCCGCCGGTGGTGTCGCCGCCGGTGTATTCGTAGTCCCAGCGCGACGAGTGGAAGCTGTGGCCCGTGAAGTCCTGCATGCCGGGGATGCCGGGCAGCTTCGGCCGGTGGAACGGTCCCGACGCCAGCACCACGAAGCGTGCGCGGATGTCGTCGTCGCGGTTGGTGCTCACCCGCCAGCGCTGGATCTCGTCATCCCACTTGAGATTTCGAACCTGGGTGGAGAATATGGCGCCGTCGTACAGTCCGAAAAACTTGCCGATACGCCTGCAGTGCTCGTAGATCTCCGGCCCGTCGGCGAACTTCTTCGTCGGCATGTAGTCGAGCTCTTCGAGAAGCGGTATGTAGCAGTAGGACTCGTTGTCGCATTGAATGCCCGGATACCGGTTCCAGTACCAGACCCCGCCGAAGTCGCCGCCCAGCTCGATGATCCGGACGTCCTCGACACCCGCCTTCTTCAACTCGGCCGCCGTCAGCAGGCCGCCGAAGCCACCGCCCAGCACGGCGACGTCGATGTCGGCGTTGATCGGGTCGCGCGGGGTGACGGGCGTGTACGGGTCCACCTCGTAGTAGCCTGCGAAGTCGTCCTGAAGTTCGACGTACTGCTTGGAACCCTCGGGACGCAACCGCTTCTCACGTTCGACGCGGTACTTCTCGCGCAACGCCTCGATGTCGATGTCCGTCGGTACGTCGGTGGGCCCGCACGTGGTCTCCGCCGGGTTGCCGTGCGCTTCGGCTTCGGCCTCTGAGATGGTCATCGGATCGGTTACTCCTAGAGCTCTCGTGGTTCGCCGGTGCCCATGTACTTGGACAACTGGTAGTGGAGGTTGACGGTGCTGCGCTCGCGGTACGGGTTGGGTTTGGTGCCGGGGAAACCGAGCGACTTCATGCCCTGCTGCACCGCGGCCATGTTCGAGAAGTCCTGCGGCAGCACAGACAGCCAGTTGGAACTGTCCTCCGGCGTGTACTGCCATTCTGTCTGCGGCTCTTTCCCTTTGGGAAACAGCTCATAGGTGGCGACCTCGAAGATGCACTTGTTCGGGTCGTAGCTGGGATGGGGACGGGCGCTGTAGCACAGCGCAACCGTCAGACCCTGGCCGATCTGGAAGTTCGGGAAGACCTGCCACGCGGTGCCTGCCTGGCCGAGGATGTCGGCCGGGATGGTCGGCCAGATCACGCCGCGGGCCTCGTCGTCGCGGCGGGCCGAGGCCAGCCAGTGCTCGAGCACCTTGTCGGGCGGCGTGCCCTCGGGAAGTTCGTCGACCAACCGCTTGGCGGCGTTCACCAGCGTCTCGGTGGTGGAGGAATTGGTCTCCTCCATGGTGTACACCTGCATTTCCGCGGTGGACATGCGCGGGTCCGCCCCCGTGCCGAGGCGGATCTTGGACTTGGTGGCCTCCATGTTCTTCGGGGCCTCGTAGCCGATGTTGCTGTGCTTTCCCTGCGCCTTCGCCCACCCCTTGAACTCGCCGAACCTGTTGAACTCGGGGTGGGTGGTGAACACGTGGTAGGTCTCGTTGAAGGCCTCCATGGCGACCTTCCAGTTGCAGTCGAAGTACAGCCACTTGCGCCACTTGTAGCGCATGTTCTCCAGACCGAACGGATCGAGGATCTTCGCCGCCGGGAACAGGTAGTCGGCCAGCGGTTCACAGTCGGGATCCATGTTGATGAACAGCCAGCCGCCCCAGGTGTCGACCCGCACCGGCACCAGGTGGGTGTTCTGCGGGGTCAGCGCGCCCTTCCAGTCGTCCTGCTCACGGATGTGCGTGCACGCACCGTCCAAACCGTATGTCCAACCGTGGAATCCACACATGAACGACTTGCGTGCCCGCCCGACCGCGTTCTTCTGCCCGGCCGGGGTGTCGACCAGGCGGCGGCCTCGGTGCATGCACACGTTGTGGTGGGCGGCAAACGCCTCCCCTGATCGGCCGGGCCCGGTCCGCACCACGAGGATGGAATCGTCGAGGATGTCGTAGGTGAGGTAGCTGCCCACCTCGGGCAGTTCCTCGACGCGGCCGACCTGCTGCCACACCTTGCGCCACAGCTTGTCTCGCTCGGCGCGGGCGTAGTCCTGCGAGATGTAGGCGTCGACGTCGATGGTCATCGGTTCCGATAATTCCTCGGGAACCTCGACGTCAGGCTTGTTGTCGATGTCGGTCATCAGATCTCCTTGATCGCGGCGCGGAAGGTCTCGTCCTTGAGGAACAGGGAGGTGTTGTCGGCGCCGAGGTGCGTCCACTTGAGGTTGAGCCCGCCGTCGACGAGCAGGGTCTGCCCGGTGATGTAGCCCGACAGGTCCGAAAGCAGGAACAGGATCGCGCCGGCCTGCTCCTCAGGGCGGCCGCGCCTGCCCATCGCGATCGCGGTGCGGTCGCGGTCGGGATCCTCATCGACGTACATGCGTGATGCGGCGGTCTCGGTGACGCCGGGCGCGACGGCGTTGACGCGGATGTTGTCCAGCGCCAGTTCCACGGCCATCGTCCGGGTCATCGCCGCCACCGCCGCCTTGGCGGTTCCGTAGGCGATGTGGAACGGCGCGGTGTTCATGCCGCTGATCGACGAGATCGACACGATCGAACCCGGATTGCCGCGCCCGCGTATCTCGGTCGCGACAGCCTGGCTCATGAAGAACGCCGTCTCCAGGTTGGCGGCGAACAGCGCTCGCCAGTCCTCACGGGTGACGCGCGTGGCGGGCATCCATGTCGAAGGCGCGGCGCCTCCCGCGACGTTGACCAGACCGTAGAGGTCGCCGTCGGTGCCTCGCACCCGGTCCAGCACGGTCGCGATGCCCTCGTCGGTCGATGCGTCGGCGGCCACGGGGACGACCGACAGGCCGTCGTCGGCCAGAGGCGCGACATGCTCGTCGAGGTTCTCCTTCGACCGACTCACCGCGACCACGGTTGCGCCGGCCTCGCCGGCCATCCGGGTCACGGTGGTGCCGATCCCGCCACCGCCGGCGCCCGACACCACGACGATGCGGCCGTCCAGCCTCAACGGATCCGCCACGCTAATTGTCCGGACAACATATCGTGCTCTGCATATTGCAGAACACTATTCCGCAGCAAGAATCCGAGAGTCAAGGGCAGCGAGGCATGTTCTCAACACTATTGTCTGGACTAGAACGGCTTGATAGCGTCCGAGGTCATGACGCAGTCCGCGACGGGGTCGCAGCCGCTGACCCGCTATCCGGGGCCGGATCCGACCGTCGCCAAGGGCTGGCGGCTCGAACGCCTGACCGCGCCGAGTCGCCTGTTCGGCGCGAACGGCCTGCGCACCGGCCCCGACGGCCGAATCTACGTCGCGCAGGTCACCGGCAGCCAGATCAGCGCCCTGGACCTGGGCAGCGGAACCCTCGACACGGTGAGCCCCAAGGGTGGCGACATCATCGCGCCGGACGACGTCGCATTCGACGGGGCGGGCAACATGTACGCCACCGAGGTGATGGACGGGCGGGTGAGCGTGCGCGAGGCCGCCGGCCGGACCCGCGTGCTGCGCGACGACCTGCCCTGCGCCAACGGCATCACCGTCCACCAGGACCGGTTGTTCGTCAACGAGTGCCGTGACGGCGGCCGGTTGATGGAGTTGGACTCCAGCAGCGGCGCGATGCGGATGCTGGCGGAGAACCTGCCATCGCCGAATGCGATGGAAGTCGGTCCCGACGGGTTGCTGTATTTCCCGCTGATGACGGCGAACGAGATATGGCGCATCGACCCGGCGGGCGGTGAACCCGAGCGGGTGACCGGGGACCTCGGAGTGCCCGACGCGGTGAAGTTCGATGCGCAGGGTCATCTGGTGTCGACTCAGGTGGCCAGTGGGCAGGTGCTACGGATCGACCCACGTACCGGCGACAAAACTCTTCTGGCGCAGCTGAATCCGGGCCTGGACAACCTGGCCTTCGTCGGTGAGCGGCTGTTCGTGTCCAACTTCACAGGTGAGATCACGGAGATACTGGCTGGTGGTGAGACCCGCACCGTGCTGGCGGGCGGCTTGAACTGGCCGCTGGATCTGGCGGTGAGCGACGACGGCGCCCTCCACGTCGCCGACGGGACCTACTTCTATGCGGTCGGTCCCAGTGGCTCGCTGCAGACCGTCGGGATGCTGTTCACCCCTGGGTACCCGGGGTTCCTGCGCGGGCTGGCGCCGGCGGGGGACGGGGCCTGGATCGTCGCGACGTCGGGCGGTCAGATCGCCCGCTACCGGCCGGCTGACGGCGAAACCGATTACCTGGCCGATGGATTCGACCAGCTCTACGGTGTCGCGATCGGGCCCGATGACGAGATCGTGTTCGCCGAACTCGGCACCGGCCGGGTGCACTCGCTGCGTTCCGGCCATTCCGAGCTGCTGGCCTCGGAGTTGCGCGACCCGGTCGGCGTCGCATTCGGGCCGGGCGGTCCGCTGGTGGCCGAGTCGGGTGCCGGGCGCGTCGTAGGTCTCGCCGGCGGCACCGAAACCGTGGTCAACGAACTGCAGCGCCCGCAGGGCATCGCGGTCGCAGACGGCGTGCTGTACATCGTCGACGCCGGCGCCAAGGAGGTCGTCGCGGTCGACCTGAACACCGGGGCGCGCGACACCATCGCCGCCGGGTTGCCCGTCGGTCCCCCGCCCGGTGTGGAGCCCAAGCCGCTCAAGGGAATGCCGCCGTTCTCCGGTCCGCAGGGCCCGTTCGCAGGCATCACCGTCGGCAGGGACGCCACCGTGTACGTGTCTGCCGACGGCGAGGGCAGCGTGCTGGCGCTACGACGATCATGACCGTCAGCCCGACCGATCACCGCTACCTGCAGGTGGCACGCACCCTGCGCAAGGAGATCGTCGACGGGGTGTTTCCGGTGGGGTCCCAGCTGCCCACCGAGCAGCAGCTGTGCGAGCGGTTCGAGGTCAGCCGATACACGGTGCGCGAGGCGTTGCGCCGCCTGCGCGACGACAACCTCATCGCGTCGCGTCCCCGCGCGGGCACCCTGGTGGTGCCGCGGCCCGCCGCCAACTCCTATGTGCAGGACGTGGTCTCGATCAACGACCTGCTGGCGTTCGCGTCGGGCGCCCAGCTGACCATCGAGTACAACGCGATGGTCGCCGTCGATGCTGCACTCGCTGCGCGCACCGGCCTGGAGATCGGCTCGCAGTGGCTGGCCGTGCGCGGGCACCGGCAGAGCGAGGACAGCGATGCCGCGGTCTGCACCACGGAGTACTACATCAACCGCGCGTTCGCCGCCGTCGGCCGGTTGCTGCAGCGCCACTCCGGACCGATATTCCCGCTGATCGAGGACCTGTTCGGCGTCAGCGTCGTCGAGGTGCACCAGGAGATTTCGGCGATCTCTGCTTCCGGTGAGCTTGCCGAGGCCCTGAAAGTCGACGCAGGCAGCGCCGCCCTGGAGATGAGGCGGACCTATACCACCTCCGACGGCGAGATCGCTCAGGTCACCATCAACACGCATCCGTCGTCGCGCTACCGGCACTCGATGACCATGCGTCGGGTGAAGGGCTGACCGTGCGGGTCGACGAGGTCCGCGCCGCCGACGCCTACCGCCGCGGGCTGTGGGTGTCGGGGACGCTGGCCGACGCGCTGCGCGACGCCGCGCAGTCGGCGCCGGATCGAATAGTGCTGGTGGACAGCGATGTTCGGCTCGACTGCCGGACGCTGCACGACGGCGCGGTGGTGCTGGCGCGGGCGTTGATGTCCCGGATGCCCGCGGGCAGCGTGGTGTCCTTCATGCTGCCCAATTGGCACGAGGCCGCGGTGATCTACCTCGGCGCGACGCTGGCCGGCATGGTGGTGAACCCCATCCTGCCGTCCCTGCGCGATCACGAGCTGAAGTTCATCCTCTCCGACGCCGACTGCCGGGCGATCTTCGTGCCGTCGACGTTCGGCGGCCACGACTACGCCGCGATGCTGCGCCGGGTCACCGCCGCCATGGCGTCACCACCAGAAGTCGTGGTGGTACGCGGCGGGGCGGGCGCCCACACCCGCTACGACTCGATGCTCACCGGTGGCACGACCGCGGTGCTGCCGGTTCTGAACGCCGACTCGGTGCGGATGATCCTCTACACCTCCGGCACGACGGGTCGGCCGAAAGGAGTTCTGCACACGCACAACTCGATCCACGCGCTGATCCGCCAGATCGGCGATCACTGGCATGTCGCACCCGGGGACACATTCCTGGTGCCGTCGCCGATCGCCCACATCGGCGGCTCGATCTACGCGTTCGAATGCCCTCTGCTGCTGGGCAGCACCGCGGTGCTGATGGATCGGTGGGACCCCGGCGCCGCAGTGTCGTTGATGCTCACCGAGCATGCCACCCACATGGCAGGGGCGACGCCGTTCCTCGACGGCCTGCTCGCAGCGGCCGAGCACGCCGGCTCCCGCCTGCCGGATCTCAAGGTGTTCATCTGCGGCGGCGCTTCCGTGCCGTCCTCGCTGATCCGCAGGGCCGCAGGCTACTTCGAGAAGGCGGCGGTGTCACGGGTCTACGGATCGACGGAAGTGCCGGTGACGACCATCGGCGCGCTGGACGACGCCGACCGCGCCGCCGACACCGACGGCAGACCGGGTATCGCCGACGTCAGGCTGGTGGACGGGGAGATCCGCGCCAAGGGGCCGCAGATGCTCGTCGGATACCTGCATCCGGGCGACGAGACCGCGTCGTTCGACGACCAAGGCTTCTTCTGCACCGGCGATCTCGGCCGCTGGGTCGATGACCACCTCGTGGTCACCGGCCGAGCCAAGGACATCATCATCCGCAACGGCGAGAACATCTCCCCCAAGGAAATCGAGGACATCCTCATCGGGCATCCCGGCATCGCCGAGATCGCGGTGGTCGGCGTACCCGACCAGCGGACCGGTGAACGTGCGTGCGCCGTCATCGTGGCCTCCGACCGGCCCGCACCCGATGTGCCCGCGATGCGCGCGCTGCTGCAGGAGCACGGCGTCGCGCGGTTCAAGGCGCCGGAGCGGGTCGAGGTCTGGGACTCGTTGCCCAAGAACGATGCCGGGAAAGTGCTCAAGCACCGGATCAGAGCGGCACTGAGTGAAGCGGGTGGCTGATATGCAGGTTGCAATCGTGACGGGCGCGAGCAGCGGCATCGGGTTCGGATGCGCGACGACGCTGGCCGAAGCGGGTATGGCGGTGCTCGGTACCGGCCGAGACGAGGAGCGGTTGGCGGATCTGGCGAAGGCGATCGACGATCCGTCTCGGGTGGCGACTTTGGCCGTAGACCTGACCGCAGATGATGGGCCGCAACGAATCGCGCAGACCGCGGTGGACCGGTGGGGCCGCATCGACTTCCTGATCAACAACGCAGGCGTCGGCAGCCCCAAACCGTTGCACGAAACCGACGACGAGTCTCTGGACTATTTCTTGGGGCTGATGCTGCGGGCGCCGTTCCGGCTTGCCCGCGAGGTGATCCCACACATGCGCCCGGGATCGGCCATCATCAACATCACTTCCACTTTCGCCGTGGTGGGCGGGTTGCGCGGCGGGGCGTACTCGGCGGCCAAGGGCGGTCTGACGTCGCTTACCAGACACATCGCCTGTCAGTACGGACCACAGGGTATCCGGTGCAACGCCGTGGCTCCCGGTGTCACGCTGACGCCGATGGTGGCGACACGCCTGGACGACGAACGGTTCCGCAAGATCAACACCGAGATGACGCCGTACCCGCGACTGGGTGAGGTGAACGACATCGCGAGCACGGTGGCATTCCTGTGTTCGGACGGTGCGAGCTTCATCAACGGGCAGGAGATCGTGGTCGACGGCGGCTGGACCTCGACGAAGTACCTGTCGGACTTCGCGCTGAACTCCGACTGGGTGCCGCGGTGAACCTGTTCGCGCTGCTCGACCAGGCGGCCCGTCGCTTCCACGACCGTGGCGCCGTGTATCTCGGTGAACGACAGCTGTATACGTGGGGTGAACTGCGCGAGCGAGCGTTGCGTCTGGCCGCGTCGCTGGGCGAGCCGGGCACCCGGATCGCCATCGCGAGCGAGAACAGCCCCGCTGTCATCGAGGTGATGTTCGCCGTCTGGGCGGCCGAATGCGTCTACGTGCCGATCAACTACAAACTGCACCCGCGCGAGATGGTACAGATCCTCGACGACTCCGGCGCCGCACGGGTGTTCGCGTCGCCGACCATCGCCGAAGCGCTGAGACCGGAGACGTCGACTCCTATCGAGACCATCGGAAGCGACGGCTACTCAGCGCGTTTCACCGCCACGCCGGTGACACCGCCGGTGACCGAACCGGAGCGGTTGGCGTGGCTGTTCTACACCAGCGGCACCACCGGCCGATCCAAGGGCGCGATGCTGTCACACCGCAACCTGATGGCGATGACGGTGGCACACCTCGCGGACTTCGACGACCCGGACGAGGACTGCAGTTTGGTGCACGGCGCGCCGATGTCACACGGGTCGGGCCTCTACATTCCGCCGTATGTGCTTCGGGCGGCGCGGCAGGTGGTCCCCGAATCGGGTGCCTTTGATCCGGACGAGTTCCTCGACCTGTGCGAAACCCATCCCGGCTGCAGCGCGTTCCTGGCGCCGACGATGGTGCAGCGACTGGTGCAGACGGACCGGGCCTGCCCGCGCAACCTGCGCACCATCGTCTACGGCGGCGGACCGATGTACGTCGACAGCCTGAAGAAGGCGATGGCCGCCTTCGGCTCCGTCTTCGTCCAGTTGTACGGCCAGGGCGAGGCGCCCATGACGATCACCGGCCTGCGTCGCGCCGACCACATCGACACCGACGACACGGTTCTGGGCTCGGTCGGCTATGCCCGCTCCGGGGTCGACGTGGCCGTGCTCCGCGCGGACGGCACGTCGGCCGCTGTCGGTGAGATCGGTGAGATCGTTTGCCGCGGAGATGTTGTCATGTCCGGTTACTGGGAGAACCCGGAGGCGACGGCGGCCACGCTGCAGGACGGCTGGCTGCGCACCGGCGATATGGGTTCGTTCGACGCTCGCGGTTACCTGACCCTGCGCGACCGGTCGAAGGACGTGGTGATCAGCGGCGGCAGCAACATCTACCCGCGAGAGGTCGAAGAGGTGCTGCTCGAGCATCCCGGCGTCGTCGAGGCCGGCGTGGTCGGCGCACCCGACGAGGAGTGGGGCGAGGTGGTGGTGGCGTTCATCGTCGGCGAGGCGTCGGCCGCCGAGTTGGACGATTACCTGTTGGACCGAATCGCCCGGTTCAAACGGCCCAAGCGCTACGAGTTCATCGACGAGCTGCCCAAGAACAGCTACGGCAAGGTGCTCAAACGTGCCCTGCGGGAACGGCTCTGACGATCCTGACGCCGGCCGCGTCTTCTCCTCGGCCGGAATCTTCGTTCGTCGTGATCGGGCCATGACCCACTCGACCTCCTCAACGGCCACGCTGTGAATAGCGCGACCCTGCCGAGAGTTTGAGGTCAGTAAAGGGTGGTACTATCGAACGTATGTTCGAGACTCTCGATGGGGCGGGCTTGATCGCCACCATCGCCGAGGCCACCCGCGCGGAGGCTTCGGCGGCGGCGTTGCGGTCGGCGGCCATCGGCGAACTCATCGCGCGTCAGGTCGGTGACGACGACGATGATGCGCGGGCTTCGTGGGCGTGCGATCCGTGGGATTCGATCGCCGCGCAAATCGCTGCGGCGATGAACATCAGTCACCGCAAGGCTTCTGGTCAGATGCGGATCGCCGTGACCCTAAGCGAGCACCTGCCGAAGGTGCTTGACCTGTTTCGGCAGGGTCTGCTCAGCGGTCGGGTGATCGCCGCTGTCACATGGCGCACCCGCCTGATCATCGACGATGAGGTATGGGCGAAGATCGACGCGGAAGTGGCCTCTCGCGCGACCAAGTGGGGACCGTGGACCGACGAGAAGATCACCGCTGCAGTCGATGCGCTGGTGCTGCGTTTCGACCGGGCGGCGGTGATCGCCAGCCAGTCCCGGATACGAACCCGCGACTTCACTATCGGGCACTACGAAGACGAGGCTGGGACAACGTCAGTGTGGGGCAAGCTGGCGGCCGCTGACGCTGCTGTGTTGCGGGAGAAGATCGCGTCGATGGTAGCCGGAGTCTGCGACCAGGATCCGCGCACGACCTCCGAGCGCCGAGCCGATGCGCTGGGAGCTTTGGCCAACGGCAATGAACACCTCAACTGCGCCTGCGGAATTGCGAGCTGCCCGGCGAACACGAGAAATCCCCCGCCGAAATCGTCGGTGGTCATCCACGTCGTGGCCGACCAGCGCGCAGTCGCGGCAGCGGCCGCGGGACCCGACGCAGGCACGGCGGTCTTGTCGGGCCGTGAGGCGCTACCGACCCCGCTGCTGGCCGAATTGTTGCGCAACGGCGCCGCCGTCCGGCCACTTGTAACACCGTGCGAGCAACCCGAACACGGGTATCGCCCGTCCGCGGCGTTGGCCCGATTCGTGCGGGCGCGAGACTTGACCTGTCGCTTTCCCGGATGCGTGATGCCGGCGGAGTTCTGCGACATCGACCATGTGATTCCCCATCCGGTCGGACCCACGCATCCGTCGAACCTGGCCTGTCTGTGCCGTAAACACCACTTGCTCAAGACGTTCTGGAACGGCGACTGGAAGCTTGTCCTCGCTGCCGACGGCTCCGCGGTATGGACTTCGCCGACCGGGCAGTCCTACACCACATATCCAGGCAGCAGGCTCTGGTTCCCGACGTGGGACGTCACCAGCACTGACCTCTCACCGCCTGAGAAGGCTCCGCCGCCCAACGGTGATCGGGGGCTGCGGATGCCTATCCGCAAACGCGCCCGAGCAGCTGACCGCGCAGCGCGAATCAATGCCGAACGCGCTCAGAACCTTCGGGATGCACCGCCGTTCTGATCAATTCAGGCCGGCGCGAACACGCTCCTGAACCGCTCCAACGATTCGCGGATGTCACCCTTGAGCGCAGCGGCGACCACCATGCCGATCGGGCCGAACAGTGCCGGCCCGCCCAGGTGCACGTCGAAGGTCACCGACGACGCATCACCCGACGGCGCGATCTTGCCGATCAACTTGACCTTGACGCCGCCGACGCCTTCGCCGTTGAGCGTCATCGCCTGCGGCGGCTTGTAGTGCACGACGGTCCACCGGATCCGGTTGGGCATGCCCTTGACCTCGACGATGGACTCCACGACCGTGCCCTTCTCGATGGTCTCCGGCAGCTTGGAGCGCCACACCCGGTGGATCGAAAGCCACTCCTTGTAGCGCGACAGGTCGGATGCGGCCGCCCACGCCTGCTCGGGCGGCAACGGGACGTCGACCGAGACGGAGAGCTTGGCCATCGCCTACGACGTGGGCGGGGCCGTCGGTGGCTGCCGCGGCGGCTGCTGCCGCGGCGGCTGCTGCCCGCTGCGTCCGGCATTGTCTGCAACCGCTTTCCTGGCGGCGTCCTGCACCTTGTTCACCTGCTGGGCGTACTTGCCCCGCGTCCGCTTGTCAACGAGGTCACCGGCTTTGTCGATCGCGGTGTTGGCCTTATCGGCGTTCTTGGCCAGCACATTCTTCACCTTGTCGAAAATTGCCATGCGCTCAAGGCTACTAGCGCCGCCACAGCCGCCGTCGTTCTCCCAGCACAGCTCCCTGCAGCCACCAGATCACCTCGACCGCCACCGCAGCGACAACCCCGATGGCCAGCGCCGTCATCGTGATCTTGACGTTCGAGATGTCGAGGATGAACAGTCGCCGCGCCGCCGGGATCGAGAAGATCACCACGTACGCCAGTCCGGAGACGACCACCAACGCGACCCGCCACCACTGGTACGGGCGCGCCACCACCGCCAGCACCCACACCGCACCCAGCAGCAGGGTGATCAGCGCAGCCGTCGACGCCTGGGTCTGCTCGGTCAGCGAGGCCGAGCGACCTTCGTAGGCGAGCAGATAGGAGATGAACGTCGCGACGCCGATGACGACCCCCGACGGCAGCGCCGCCGTCATCACCCGGCGGACGAACCCCGGATGCGCCCGCTCGCCGTTGGGCGCCAGCGACAGGATGAACGCCGGGATGCCGATGGTGAACCAGGCCGCGATCGTGACGTGGATGGGCTGGAACGGGAACAGAAGCGGGTCGGTCCCGAAGAACCGGGAGGCCAGCCCGGCGAGGCCGACCAGGACCGCTAGCAGCACCGAATACACGGTCTTGGTGAGAAACAGGTTGGAGACCCGCTCGATGTTGCCGATGACCCGGCGGCCCTCGGCGACCACATACGGCAGCGTCGCGAACTTGTTGTCGAGCAACACGATCTGTGCGACGGCCCGTGACGCCGAGCTGCCCGAACCCATGGCGACGCCGATGTCTGCATCCTTGAGCGCCAGTACGTCGTTGACGCCGTCGCCCGTCATCGCCACCGTGTGCCCGCGCGACTGCAAAGCGTGCACCATGGCCCGTTTCTGATCGGGACGCACCCGGCCGAACGTGGTGTGCGACTCGAGCGTTTCGGCCAGTTCACTGGTATCGGGTGGCAGCTTCCTGGCGTCCATGCACTCGCCGTGCAGGCCAAGCGAGCCCGCCACCGCGCTGACCGACACCGCGTTGTCGCCGGAGATGACCTTGATCGACACCTGTTGGGCGGCAAAGTAGTCGAGCGTCTCGCGGGCGTCGGGGCGGATGCGCTGCTCGAGCACCACCAACGCGGCGGGCGTGATACGGCCGGGGGCGTCGGGGTGGTCGACCGGCAGATCGCTGGCGGCCAGGAGAAGCACGCGCAGGCCGTGCGCGCCGATCTGCTCGGCCTGCTCGGCGACCGGCGACCCGGGCTCGCACAGCACGTCGGGCGCGCCGATGACCCAGTCGCCGTGCCCACCGTAGGACGCCCCACTCCATTTGGTGGCCGACTTGAACGGTGCGACGGCGGTGGCGGTCCAACCCGGCGGCATCTTGTACGCCTCGGCGATGGCCTGCATGCTCGCGTTCGGCCGTGCGTCGTCGGCCGCCAGTTGCGCCAGGATGTCGCCGACCGATGACTCGTCGAGCCGTTGCAGATCCGCGACGCGCATGCCGTTCTCGGTCAACGTGCCGGTCTTGTCGGCGCACACCACGTCGACGCGGGCGAGTCCCTCGATCGCCGGCAGTTCGTTGACCAGACATTGCCTGCGGCCCAATCGGATCACGCCAACAGCAAACGCGATGGACGTCATCAGAACCAGGCCCTCGGGCACCATCGGCACCAGAGCGCCGACCATCCGCAACACCGACTGCCGCCAACCCGCCTCGGTGGTGAACAGCTGGGTGTAGATGATCAGTATTCCCGCCGGGATGAGCAGGTAGGTGATGAACTGCAGGATCTTGTTGATGCCACTACGCAGTTCGGAGTTGACGAGGGTGAACTTGCTGGCCTCTTCGGCGAGCTTGGCGGCATAGGCTTCCCGGCCGACCTTGGTGGCCCGGTACGCGCCTGCGCCGGCCACGACGAAGCTGCCCGACATCACCTGATGGCCCGGATCCTTGGCGATCGGATCGGCCTCCCCGGTGAGCAGTGACTCGTCGACCTCGAGGTTGGACTCTTCGACGACCACGCCGTCGACGACGATCTGATCGCCCGGCCCCAGCTCGATGACGTCGTCGAGCACCACCTCGCCGGGAAGTACGGCCCTGGTCCCGGACTCCCTGCGCACCAACGGTTTCGCCTGCCCGACGATCGCGAGCTTGTCCAGCGTCTTCTTGGCCCGCAGCTCCTGGATGATGCCGATCGCACTGTTGGCGATGATCAGCAGACCGAACGCCCCGTTGATGACCGACCCGGTGGACAGCACGATGATCAGCAGGACGCCGAGGATCGCGTTGATGCGGGTGAAGACGTTGGCCCGCACGATCTCCGACACACTGCGCGCCGCTCTGGTCGGCACGTCGTTGGTCTTGCCTTCGGCGACGCGCTGGGCGACCTCGGCGTCGCTCAACCCCGCGGCACCGATCTCGCCGGCGATCGTCACTTGATGAACGTCCCCTTCTTGAACGTGTCGTAGTACTCCAGCGTGAGCTTGTCACCGTCGAACGTCGCCATGGAGATCGTTCCGGGAGGCGCGTTTTCGGCGACGAACTCGAAGGTGAAGGTATTGCCGTCCCAGTGGGTCAGCGGAACGTCCAGCTTCGATCCCAGCGCCAGTCGCAGCCGGCCGTCGCGCTCGGTGACCCGGGCCGGGCCCCAGTAGTCGTTGTCGTAGATGCCGACGTACGACGACAACGGTGCGGGCGGTGCGGCGTCGGCCGGCGGCTGCTTGCCCACCAGCGAGCCGACGGGCTTGTCCATCTCGGCGAAGATCGGACTGTAGATGCCCCACCAGTCCTCACGCACCTCTCCGAACTGGATGAGGTCGGCGAACTGCGCGGTGAGCGATTCGGCCACGCCTGTGGGGGTCGCGTTGGTCAGCGCGACGATCGCCACGTCCGCGGAAGGCAGGATCACGAAGTTCGTCCCGGAGCCCAGCTCGAATGCGCCCGAGTGGCTGATCTCCATGCGCGCCGCCGACGTCGCGGAGACGTTGAAGCCGAAACCGTAGAAGCCCGACCGCATGGCGGGTTTGCTCGCCCGGCTCGAGACGACCTGCGGCGTGAGCGCGGGCAGCAGCGACTCGGCGTCGACGATCTGCCTGCCCTCATGACCGCCGTCGGCCAGCACCATCCCCAGCCAGCGGGTCATGTCGTTGACCGACGAACTCGCTCCGCCCGCGGGAGCTTCGGGGTCGGCGTCGCGCACGTAGGACGGCTCGTAGCGCCCGTCGGCGTGGATGTGGCCGACGGCGCGATTGGGCCTGGCCTCGTAGTCGGTGAAGCGGTAACTCGTCGACCCCATGCCCAGTGGGCCGAACATCACCTCGTCGGCAAGCACCTCCCACGGCTTGCCCGCGTTGACCGCGACCGCTTCTGCGCCCGCGGTGAAGCCGAAATTCGTGTAGGCGTAGGAGATCCGGAACGGGTCCAGGGGCAGGTCGCGCAACCGCTCGAGCACCTGCCTGCGGTCGTAGCCGAGGTCCTCGAGCATGTCGCCCGCGTGGTCGGGAAGCCCTGAACGATGCGACATCATGTCGCCGACGCTGGCCATCGACGTGACGACCGGATCCGACAGCGCGAACCACGGCAGCTCCGAGACGATCGGGGTGTTCCACTCGATCGCATCCGCGCCGACCTGGTGTGCGACGACCGTCGACGCCAGCGACTTCGACACCGAGGCCAGCTGGAACACCGTGTCCGGGTCGACCCGGTTCTCCGGAGCCTCCCCCGCACCGACGTCCTTGACGCCGAAACCCTTGGCGTAAACCGTCTTTCCACCGTGCACGACGGCCACTGACATGCCGGGGATGCCCGACTTGGCCATCAGGTCCTCGGCCATGCCGTCGAGTTGCGCGACGGCGTCGGCCACCGCGTTCTCGGGCAGCGGCATCGCGGGCACCAGCGGCGGCGGCACGTTCGGCGGGGCATCGGCTACCGCCGACGGAGGGGGTGGCGCGGCGGACGGTTCGGCGGACTGCGAGCCACCGCATCCGGAGACCAGCAGCACTACTGCGAACGCGGCGCCGAGCGCGCGGTTGTTGTACACAAAACGCGAGTATGCCCGTAAAAACTGTGCGCTCGCGTCATTGCAGCTCTAGAACCGCCACCACGGGTCGGCCGGCGCGGGCGTTTGGCGTTCCACCCGTTGTCCCGGCTTGGGCACGGCGACGTGTACGCCGGCCGGGTCGGCGGCGCGCAGCAACCGCTCGACGGGTTCGGCCCACGGATGCGGGGCGAGGCGGAACGTGCCCCAGTGAATCGGCACCAGTAGTCCCGAGTCGGCCTCGGCGACGTCGAGATGTGCGCGCACCGCCTCCTCGGGGTTCATGTGGATGTCGGGCCACGCCGGGTGGTAGGCACCGATCGGCAGCAGGGTCAGGTCGAACGGGCCGTGCTCCTCACCGGTCTCGGCGAAGCTCTTGGTGTAGCCGGTGTCGCCCCCGAAGAAGGCACGGTGGCGGGGGCCCTTGATGGCCCACGACGCCCACAGCGTGGTGTTGCGCGTGAACAGCCGGCCCGAGAAGTGCCGCGCCGGGGTGCACACCAGCGTCAGGTCGCCGATGGTGTGGTCCTCGTACCAGTCGAGTTCGACGATCCGGCTCTCCGGGATTCCCCACTTGCGCAGGTGGGCGCCGATGCCCAGCGGCACGATGAACGGCGATCGCTGCGTCTTGGCCAGGCCGACGATCGTGTCGATGTCGAGGTGGTCGTAGTGGTCGTGGCTGATCACCACCGCGTCGACCGCCGACAGCGCCTCGAGCGGCGTCGGAATCTCGTGCAGACGCTCCGGGCCCACCGTCTGCGACGGCGAGCAGCGCTTGCTCCACACCGGGTCGGCCAGCACGCGGTAGCCGTCGAGTTCGATCAGCGCCGACGAGTGCCCGAACCAGCAGGCCGACAGCTGCGTCGTGCCCGTTTCGGTCGGCTCGGGCTCGACCACCGGGATGGGACCGTTCGGTCGGGACGAGCCGCGCGAGCCGATCAGATCCCAGATGATCTCGCGCTGCTCCTCGCGGTCGATGCTCAGCGTCGTCGCGGGTTCGAGGTTGTGGAACGCGCCATCGCGGTAGTTCGGCGAGCGCCGCGCCACGTTTTCGATCTCGGCGGGCGTGGCGCCCAGCGCCGCGGGCGCGCCGTGGGCGGCGCGCAGCACCCACCCACCGGCCAGCAACGAAGCCGTTCCGAAACCGATGCGTACCGCGCCGCGGATCATCAGGCGCCCTTGAAGTTGGGTGGCCGCTTCTCGATGCGGGCCACCTGCGCCTCGATGATGTCCTGGCTCGACCACGCCCGGTCGAACAACTCCTGGTGTGCCGGCCACGGATCCTCGTACGCGCCGTCGTCGTTGAGTACCCGCTTGGCGTGCTGCAGCGCCAGCGGCGCGAAGCCGGCGATCTCGGCCGCCCACGCCTGCGCGTCGGCCAGTGTGCCGATGCGGTTGGCCATCCCGGTCTGCAGCGCGACGTCTGCGGTGAGCCGCTCGGCGGCCATCAGCATCCCCCGGGCCCGGCCCGCCCCGACCAGCGAGGTCAGCCGGCGGATGCTCCAGTTGTCCAGCGCGATGCCGTATTTGGCGACGGGGAACTGGAAGTACGCCTCCGGGGCGACGACCCGCAGGTCGCAGATCATCGACAGGATGACCCCTGCCCCGATAGCCGGTCCGTTGATCGCGCCGATGACCGGCACCGGCGCCTTGTCGATGGCGAAGTTCAGCGCTTTGGCCTTGTCCGGCAACTCGTCGGCGACGCCCTGGCCCCCGGACAGGTCGGCGCCGGAGCTGAACACATGCCCCTGCCCGGTCAGCACGATCGCCCGGACGTCCTCCGACGCCGCCTTCTCGATCGCCTCGCGCAGCCCGTCGACGAGTTCGACGTTGAGCGCATTGCGACGTTCGGCGCGCTGCATCTCCAAGGTCATCACGGCGCCGTCACGGCTAACACCAATCACACGGCCAGCCTATATAGCCTGCAGTGGTGAGTCGGACCGGTGCCCGTGGCCTGCGCGACGCCGTGCTCGACAGCGGCTCGTTCCGCAGCTGGGACGGCCCGCCGCTCGATATCGGCGCCGACGCGGAGTACCGGCGGGAATTGGCGGAGGCGACCGCCAGGACCGGCCTCGACGAGTCGGTGCTGACCGGTGAGGGCACCGTGTTCGGCCGCCGCGTCGCGCTGGTGCTGTGCGAGTTCGACTTCCTGGCCGGCTCGATCGGGGTGGCCGCCGCCGAGCGGATCACCGCGGCCGTGCGGCGGGCCACCGCCGAGCGGCTTCCCCTGCTGGCGTCGCCGAGCTCCGGAGGCACTCGCATGCAGGAGGGCACCGTCGCGTTCCTGCAGATGGTCAAGATCGCCGCAGCCGTCGAACTGCACAAGCGCGCACATCTGCCCTACCTGGTCTATCTGCGCCATCCGACCACGGGCGGGGTGTTCGCGTCGTGGGGATCGCTGGGCCACGTCACCGCCGCGGAGCCAGGCGCGCTGGTCGGCTTTCTCGGCCCGCGGGTGTACGAGCACCTCTACGGCGAGCCGTTCCCGGCCGGCATCCAGACCGCCGAGAACCTGCAGCGGCACGGCGTCATCGACGGGGTGGTGCCGCCCGAGGTGCTGCGCTCGATGCTGGACCGCGCGCTGAAGGTGGTCGCGGACCCGCCGGGGGCGCCGCCGACCATGCCGTCCACCGAGCCGTTGCCCGACGTCCCCGCTTGGGAGTCGGTCGAGGCGTCGCGGCGGCCGGACCGCCCCGGCGTCGGCTACCTGCTGCGGCACGGCACCACCGAACGGGTGCTGCTGTCCGGGACCGGACAGGGTGAGGCGGCGACGACGTTGTTGGCGCTGGCGCGGTTCGGCGGGCAGCCCGCGGTGGTGCTGGGTCAGCAGCGGGTCGTCGGCGGGATGGTCGGGCCCGCTGCGCTGCGTGAGGCGCGGCGCGGTATGGCGTTGGCCGAGGGACTGCGCCTGCCGCTGGTGTCGATCATCGACACCGCAGGCCCGGCGTTGACCGTCGAGGCCGAGGAGGGCGGATTGGCCGGCGAGATCGCCAACTGCCTGGCCGAACTCGTCACCCTGGAGACGCCCACGGTGTCGGTGCTGCTGGGACAGGGCAGTGGCGGGCCCGCGCTGGCGATGGTGCCCGCCGACCGGGTGCTGGCCGCGCTGCACGGCTGGCTGGCCCCGCTGCCGCCCGAGGGGGCCAGCGCGATCGTGTTCCGCGACACCGACCACGCCCCGGAACTGGCGGCCGCGCAGGGCATCCGGTCGGCGGACCTGCTGCGCGCCGGCATCGTCGACGCGATCGTTGCCGAGCGGTCCGACGCGGCCGACGAGCCGCTGCAGTTCACCCACCGGCTGTCGGCGACCATCGCCAACGAACTGCACGCGCTGCGGTCGGTGGCTGACGACGCACGGCTGGCGACGCGGCTCGAGCGGTATCGGCGGATCGGCTTGTGAGGTTTCAGCCGCCCATCTCGGAGACGGGTTGATGCAGCCGGTAGCTATGCCCGCTGACCGACCGGTCTATGCGACCGCCAACGCGGTGAGCATCGCCACGCACGTGACGACGTCGAGCGGCAGCCGCAACAGGCTGCGGCGGGTCCAGCGTGCCGCCGCGGTCTCGTCGACCGCCGCCGGGTCGGTCTTCTCGAAGCTCACCGCCTTGGGCACCAGATCGATCAGCGACCAGACCCGCATCACCGCGTGACTGGCCAGCGCGACGAGCAGGGGCAGGCGCAGGTCGGCGTCGCTCCACGCCGCGACCAGCGCGAGAACCACCAGCACCTCGAACGCGGTGTGCGCCGGAATCCAGAAGCGGCGCCGTGACACGCCGCCGATCTGGGGTTGGATGATCCCGGGCCGCTTGGGCCAGGCCGGGTCGACGACGACGGTCTCGTAGAGTCCACCGCCGAGCAGGACGCAGGCGGTGAGCGTGGCGGCGGCGATCAGGGTGAGCGTCGGGGTCCACATCACCACCGATTATCGCCGGGCGCCAGCGGCGAGAGCGGGCCCACGGTACCCATCGTGGCGCGCACAGGGGTCTGGCAGGATCGGCCGGTGGCCCCGATCCGTCCGTTTCGCATCGCCGTGAGCGACGCCGATCTCGATGATCTGCGCGAGCGGCTGCGCCGTACCCGCTGGCCGGAGGGCGAATGCGTCGACGACTGGAGCCAGGGCGTCCCGCTGGTCTACACCCGCGAACTGGCCGGCTACTGGGCCGAGACGTACGACTGGCGGGCGCGCGAGGAGGCGCTGAACCGCTTCGACCAGTACACCACCGAGATCGACGACCTCGACATCCATTTCATCCACCAGCGCTCGGGGCACGGCGACGCCTTCCCGCTGCTCATCACGCATGGCTGGCCGGGCTCGGTCGTCGAGTTCGCGAAGGTGATCGGGCCCCTCACCGAGCGCGGGTTCGATGTGGTGTGCCCGTCGCTGCCGGGTTACGGCTTCTCGGCCAAGCCGACCAGCACCGGCTGGGGTGTCGAGCGGATCGCGGCCGCGTGGGAGACGCTGATGGGCCGGCTTGGTTATGAGCGCTACGGCGCGCAAGGGGGCGACTGGGGCGCCGCGGTCACCACGCAGATCGGCCGCAATGCCGCCGAAACCAGCGGCTGCGTCGCCATCCACCTCAACATGCCGATGGGCCGGCCACCGAAGGGCAGCACCTCGTTCAGCCCGGAAGAATTGGAAGCAATCGAGCGCCTGGATTACTACCAGAAGTGGGACAACGCGTACGCCAAGGTGCAGAGCACGCGGCCGCAGACGGTGGGCTATGGATTGGTGGACTCCCCGGTCGCGCAACTGGCGTGGGTCATCGAGAAGTTCTGGTCCTGGACGGACTGTGACGGTCACCCGGAGAACGTGCTGAGCCGCGACGAATTGCTCGACAACGTGACGGTTTACTGGCTGACCGCCTCGGGCGCCTCCTCGGCGCGGTTGTACTGGGAGAGCTTCGGCTCGTTCGGCCGCGGCGAACCGGTGCGGCTGCCGACGGGGGTGGCGTCGTTCCCCAAGGAGATCCTGCGCGCACCGCGCAACTGGTGCGAAGACGCCTACCACATCACGCACTGGACGCCGATGCCGCGCGGCGGACACTTCGCGGCATTCGAGCAGCCGGACCTGTTCGTCGAGGACGTCTCGGCCTTCTTCGCTACGGTGCGATAGATGAGCACACTCGAAGCCGACTATCTGGTCATCGGCGCGGGCGCGATGGGCTTGGCGTTCACCGACACGCTGGTCAGCGAATCGGATGCCCGCGTCGTGATCGTCGACCGCCACGATCAGCCGGGCGGGCACTGGACGACGGCGTACCCCTTCGTGCGGCTGCACCAGCCGTCGGCGTACTACGGCGTGAACTCGCGGGCACTGGGCAGCGACACCATCGACCAGTTCGGCTACAACTCGGGCTTCTTCGAGCTGGCCAGCGGCGCCGAGGTGTGCGCCTACTTCGACGCCGTGATGCGGCAGCATCTGCTGCCGACGGGCCGGGTCACCTACCTGCCGATGAGCGAGTACCTCGGTGCGGGCCGGGTGCGCACCTTCAGCGGTGACGACTACGAGGTGTCGGCGCGCCGGGTCGTCACCAGCCACGTCGAGATCGTGGTGCCTTCGATGCGCAGGCCGTCGTACCGCGTTTCCCCCGGTGTCCACTGCGTGCCGCCCAACGACCTGCCCCGCTTCCGCGACGGGCGGGACCGCTACGTCATCGTCGGCGCCGGGAAGACCGCGATGGACGCGTGCCTGTGGTTGCTGCGCCACGGTGTCGATCCGGCCCGGTTGACGTGGATCAAGCCGCGCGAATCCTGGGTGCTGGACCGCGCGGCGATCCAGCCGGGCCGCAAGTTCGCAGGCGCGGTGCTGGGTGACTTCGCCAACCAGATGGCCGCCGTGCACGAGGCGTCGTCGCTTCCCGACCTGTTCGAGCGGCTGGAGGCCAAGGGCTGCCTGATGCGCATCGATTTGTCGGTCGAGCCGACGATGTACCGGTGCGCGATCCTGTCGCAGGCCGAGCTCGAGCAGTTGCGGCGCATCGAGGACGTCGTGCGGATGGGTCATGTGACGGCACTGGAGCCGGGACGCATCACGCTCGAGGACGGAGTGCGCGACATCGGCGGGTCGGTGCTCTACATCGACTGCAGCGCAGACGGTTTAGCGCATCGCGAGCCGACACCCGTGTTCGACGGCGACCACATCTCGCTGCAGACCGTACGCACGTGCCAGCCGGCGTTCAGCGCGTCGGTCATCGCCCACGTCGAAGCGACCTACGCCGACGACGAGACCCGCAACGCGTACTGCGGGCCGGTGCCCTATCCCCGCGAGCCCATCGACTGGCTGCGGATGATGTACGCGTTCAACAACAACCAGCTCAAGTGGTTCTCCGACCCGGACATGATGGCGTGGACCGACGCTGCGCGCCTCAACGTGCTGCACCATGTGTCGGCCGCGGTCAGTGAACGGGCCCGCGAGCGGATCATCTCGATGCTGACCTCGCAGCTGCCGGTGATCAACGACAAACTGGAATCGCTGCTGGCCGAAGCTCCTCAGGTGAGAGCCACACTCTAAGTCGCGTAGGGATCGGCGTTGTCGACGACGGTGACCTCCTCGCCGGTCGCCGCGTCCGCGGGCAGCAGCGGCGGAATGGCGTAGGTCCACCGCAGTTCCTCGAGGTCGCGCCCGGCGACGGCGAAGAAGTCCCAATCCGGTGCCAGCACGTCGGTTTCGGTGGCCGCGCCCCGCTGCCACGCGATGAGGAACTTCGCCGGATCCAGCGCGCCCTGCTGCCTGCCGATCCCGTTGACCTCATGGCCCACGTGCCACTCGAAGATGACCGGCAGGATGTGGGCCCGCAGCGCGTCGCGGCGGTGCATCGCGCCGGTGAACGTGCTGACCAGCAGTTCACCCTGGATCGAGGTGCTGTATCCGGTAAGCACATGCAAGCCGTCGTGAGGGACGGCGAAAAAGCCGGTGAAGGCCTGCTTTTCGCCGGGGAAGGCGAACCCGTGCCTGCGAAAGTGGGCCCAGAACTGGTGGCCGTAGGTGTTCTTCGGCAGGTGCTCGAGCGCCAGGAAGCGCTCCGCCAGTCGCTTGTCCTCGTCGGTCTGGGTCTCATAAGGCTGCATCGGCTTGAGCGTGTCGTCGGGGTTGGCCCAGCCCGGGAACGTCGAGATGTTGCGCCTGGTCATATCGGCCATCGCCCATGCGAGGTGACCTCGGGCGACCTGCAGCAGCTCGCGCACCCAGCCGTCACGCACGTGCATGGCGTGCGCATACTCGACGACGCGGCGCAGCCGGGCCGGGTCGATCTCGCCGTCGGCCAGCGACGCGCACGCGATCAGGGCCGCGGCATGCTCGGCCAGCTCGGTGTCGGCGCCGACCGCGCGGGCCAGTTCCTGCGGGTCGGTCCGGGGCAGGTCTGCGGGTGTGACGTCGACCGGCGGGGTGAACAGCAGCCGGCCCGCCGCCACCACCACGCCGTCGCCGCGACCCGACCGCGGGTCCGTCGTGACGGGGACCCGTTGCACGACGTCGTGCGCGGCCGCCAGGATCGCGTAAGCCTGGCTCTCGGTGGCACTTTCGAGCATCACCATTGTTACCACGCACGCGGCGCGCGCGCCCGGGCTTACGCCAGCGACTCCACCCACGCCCGGTGCAGCGCCGCGTAGCGGCCGTCGTCGCGGGCGATGAGGTTCTCGGGCGGGCCGTCCTCCACGATCCGGCCGTGCTCGAGCACCAGCACCCGGTCGGCGATCTGCACGGTGGAGAGCCGGTGGGCGATGACCAGCGCGGTGCGGTCGGCCAGCACCGTCTCCAGGGCCCGCTGCACCATCCGCTCGCTGGGGATGTCCAGCGAGGACGTCGCCTCGTCGAGGATCAGCACGGCCGGGTCGGCGAGGAAGGCGCGTGCGAACGCGACCAGTTGCCGTTGCCCGGCCGACAGGCGGCCGCCACGCTTGGCGACGTCGGTGTCGTAGCCGTCGGGCAGGGCGTCGATGAACCGGTCGGCGCCCACGGCCGCGGCGGCCTCCACCACTTCGGCGTCGGTGGCCGTGGGCCTGCCGAACCGGATGTTGTCGGCGATGGAACCGTCGAACATGAAGTTCTCCTGGGTCACCATCACCACGTGGCGGCGCAGTTCGGACTGTGAGAGGTCGCGCAGGTCGACACCGTCCAGGGTCACCGCACCTGCGGTGGGATCGTAGAACCGGGCGATCAGCTTGGCGATGGTCGTCTTGCCGGCCCCGGTGGTGCCGACGAGCGCGACCGTCTGACCCGCGGGCACCCGCAGCGTCAGCCCGGGCAGCACCGGCCTGCCGGGCACGTACTCGAAGCGCACATCGCCGAAGTTGATCTCGCCGCGCATAGCGGTCAGCGCTCGCGGGCTCGGCGGATCCTTGATGCCGGGGCGTTGGGCGAGTACGCCGGCCAGCTTCTCCAGCGCCGAAGCCGCAGACTGGAAGGTGTTGAAGAACTGCGAGATCTCCTGCATCGGCTCGAAGAACATCCGCAGATACAGCAGGAACGCCGTCAGCGTGCCGATCGTCATCTCGCCGTTGAGGACCCGGTAACCGCCGTAGAGCAGCACGACGCCGGTGGTGATGTTGCCGACCAGCTTGACGCCGGGCATGAAGACGGCGAGCAACCGGAAGGTGCGCTCGTTGTCCATCTTGTACCGATCGGCGACGCCCTCGAAGATCTCCTGATTGCGCGGCTCGCGGCGGTACGCCTGCACGGCCTTGATGCCGGTCATCGTCTCGACGAACTGGACGATCACCAACGCTGCGCTCTCGCGCACGCGACGGTAGGTCTTCGCCGACTCGTTGCGGAACCACCACACCAGCGCCACCAGCACCGGGAACGCCACCAGGCACATCAAGCCCAGCCGCCAGTCGAGCGTGATCAGTAGGACCGCGGTTCCGAACAGCGTCAGCACCCCGGTGATCAGGCTGTCGAAGCCGGTCTCCAGCATGTCCTGGATCGCTTCGACGTCGTTGGTCGACCGGCTCACCACCCGCCCGGAGGTGTAGCGCTCGTGGAACGCGATGTCGAGCCGCTGGAAGTGCCGAAACACCCTGCGGCGCAGTTCCCGCAGCACCTTCTGCCCGATGCGGCCGGACCGGCGCAGGAAGAACATCCGCCCGACGGCCTGCACCAGCACCACGCCGCCCAGCGCGGCGACGATCATCAGCAGCGTGCGCGTCGAGCCACCGTCGACGATCGGCGGGATGCCGCGGTCGATCCCACGCTGCACCAGGATCGGGACCGACAGCCGCGCCGCGTTCTCCACCACGACGACGAATGCGAGCATCGCGACCGACGTGCGGTAGGGCCGCAGCAGCGAGCCCAGCAGCGCTCTCGCCTCCCGACGCCTGTCCAGGTTCTCGTCGATCGGCAGGTCGTCGTCCTGCCTCTCGTCGAGCTTGCCCCGCCACTCGCTGGTGGCCGGCGTCGTCGTCATCGGCGCTCGACCTCCGACGGAACGAACTCGCGGGGCTCGGCGGCCTCGTCCGCGGCGTCGCGCTCCTCGACCAGCCGATCGAGGCGGGCGCGTTCGTCGTCGTCCTCCCAGGCGCAGGAGCGTTCGGCGCCGTCGTCGAGCATCCCGAACTCGCTGTCGGCGGCCAGCAGGTAGCGGTACTGCGGCACGCCGGCCAGCAACTCGGCGTGGGTGCCGAGGTGGGTGATGGTGCCCGCGCCGTCCACCTCGTCCAGCAGTGCGACCTTGTCGGCGAGCAGGACCGTCGAAGCACGATGCGCGACAACAATTCCCGTGACGGAGTGGAGCACGCGGCGGAGCGCCTCCTCGACGACGGCCTCGGTGTGCACGTCGAGCGCCGACAGTGTGTCGTCGAGCACCAGGATCCTCGGGGCGGCCAGGATCGCGCGGGCCAACGAGAGGCGCTGGCGCTGCCCGCCCGACAGGCTCATGCCCTGTTCACCGATCCGGGTGTCGAGACCGAACGGCAGGTCGTAGACGAACTGCGCGGCGGCGACCTCGACCGCCTCCGCCAGCTGGTCGTCCGTCGCATCGGGGCGGCCCAGCCGCAGGTTCTCCGCCACCGACATCGAGAACAGCGTCGGGTCCTCGAACGCGGTCGCCACCGCCTGCCGAAGCGCGGGCAGCGACAGCTCGCGGATGTCGCGGCCGTCGATGCAGATCGCGCCCTCGGTGACGTCGTAGAGGCGCGACAGCAGGGCCGCCAACACCGACTTGCCCGACCCGGTCGACCCCACCAGCGCCAGCGTCTCCCCCGGTTCGACGGTGACGGTGACGTGGCGCAATGCCCAGGTATCCGAGTCGGGGAAGCGGAATCCGACGTCGATGAGTTCCAGTCGCCCCCCGCCGGGTACTTCGTCGCGCGGACCGTCGGTGATCTCGCGCGGCGCATCGAAGATCTCGGCGATCCGGTTGGCGGCGGTGAACGACTCCTGCGTCATCGACAGCAGGAAGCCCAACGACGCGATCGGCCACACCAGGGACAGCATCATCGTGATGAACGCGACGAGCGTGCCCAACGTGACGTGGCCCTGACCGGCTGCGTAGGCACCGAAGCCGAGCACCACGATCAGCGTCAGGTTCGGGATGATCTCCAGCAGCGTCCAGAACTTCGCCGACACGGACACCCGATCCACCTGCGTGTCGTACAGGTTCGTCAGTTGTTCGTCGAACCGCTCGTAGACGTAGTCCTCCCGGCCGAAGGACTTGACGACGCGCACCCCGAGCGCCGACTCCTCGACGTGGGTGGCGACGTGCCCCGACTGGTCCTGGGCGAGCCGCGACAGCCGGGTGTAGGACTGCTGGAAGTGCAGCACGGTCAGGGTGATCGGCACGATCGACATCATCACCACCACACCCAGCGGCCAGTACATCGCCAGCAGGATCGCCGTCACGACGGTGATCTGCAGGAAGTTCAGGACGAGGAACACCAGGCCGAACGACATGAACCGCCGAATGGTGCTCAGGTCGTTCATGATCCGCGACAGCAACTGGCCAGACTGCCAGCGGCCGTGGAACGACATCGGCAGGATCTGCAGCCTCGCGTAGAGGTCTTTGCGGATGTCGGCCTCAACGCCCATCGTGGCGCGGGACACCAGCCAGCGGCGGATGAACCACAGCACCGCCTCGGTGATGCCGACGCCCATGGCCGCGGCGCCGAGCAGCCACAAGCCCTGCTGATCCTGATTGCGCACCGGCCCGTCGATCACGGCCTTGGTCATCAGCGGGATCGAGACCGTCGCGGCAAGGCTGGCGATCGCGACCACGATCATCGAAATCCAGCGCACGCGGTACGGGAACAGGTACGGCAGCATCCGCCACAGATCCGAACTCGCGCGTTGGCGTCTGGGTGGCGGTGAGAATGCCGGCGCTGAGCGCAGGGCAGGTGCTACGCGGTCAACCACTTAGTAGATCTTAACTTTCAGCGCCGGAACTGTATTCCCGCCCGGAAGGGTGCTCATGCGGCCGTGCCGTCCTGAATTCCTCGCCGCCCGAACTGCGTCTCGTAGAGCTCGGCGTAACGGCCGCGCGCGGCGAGCAGTTCGAAGTGGGTGCCGCGTTCGACGATGCTGCCGTCCTCCACGACGAGGATGAGGTCGGCGGCCCGCACGGTCGACAGGCGGTGGGCGATGACCAGCGAGGTCCGGCCGGCCAGCGCCTCGGACAGCGCCTGCTGAACGGCGGCCTCGGACTCCGAGTCCAGCGAGGCGGTCGCCTCGTCCAGCACCACCGCCCGTGAGCGGCCAAGCAGGAGCCGCGCGATCGTCAGCCGCTGCCGCTGACCGCCGGACAGACGGTAGCCGCGCTCACCGACCACGGTGTCCAGGCCGTCGGGCATGTCGGCGACGACGTCGGCGAGCCGGGCCCGCTCGAGCGCCTCCCACAACTGCGCGTCGGTCGCCTCCGGCGCGGCCAGCTTGAGGTTCGCGCGGATCGACTCGTGGAACAGGTGCCCGTCCTGGGTCACGACGCCGACGGTGTCCTTCAGCGAGTCGAACGTGACGTCGCGGATGTCGACACCGTTGAGCCGCACCGCACCCGAATCCACGTCGTAGAGCCGGGCGACCAGCGAGGCGATCGTCGACTTGCCCGCGCCCGACGAACCGACCAGGGCCACCATCTGGCCGGGGCGCGCGGTGAACGAGATGCCGTGCAGCACCTCAACGCCGCCGCGGACATCGGTTTCGCTGAGCACCGCGACCTCCTCCAGCGAGGCGAGCGAGACCTTGTCCGCCGACGGATACGAGAAGCGCACCGCGTCGAACCGCACCGCCACCGGGCCCGCGGGCACCTCGACCGCGTCCGGCGCCTGCTCGATCAGCGGCCGCAGATCGAGGACCTCGAAGACGCGCTCGAAACTCACCAGCGCCGAGGCGATCTCCACATGGGCGTTGGCCAGCGCCGTCAACGGTGCGTACAGCCTGGTCAGCAGCAGTGCCAGCGACACGATCTCGCCGGCCTGCAGGTGCCCCCCGATGGCCAGGACGCCGCCCAGCCCGTACACCAGGGCCAGCGCCAGCGCCGACATCAGCGTCAGGGAGTTCATGAACACGGCCTGCAGCATCGAGGTCCTCACGCCGATGTCACGCACCCGGGCGGCGCGGACCTCGAATTCGCGCGACTCGGTCACGGGGCTGCCGAACAGCTTGACCAGCGTGGCGCCCGGTGCAGAGAACCGTTCGGTCATCTGAGTGTTCATCGTGGCGTTGTGAATGGCGGCCTCGCGCGACAGCCGCGCCATCGTCGCCCCGATCCGCCGCGCCGGCACGATGAACAGCGGCATCAGCACCAACGACAGCAACGTGATCTGCCAGGAGATCGACAGCATCACCACCAGCGTCAGGGTCAGCGTCACGACGTTGGAGACGACTCCGGACAGGGTGTCGGAGAATGCCCGCTGCGCGCCCAGCACGTCGTTGCCCAATCGGCTGACCAGGGCGCCGGTCCGGGTGCGGGTGAAGAATGCGACCGGCATCCGCTGCACATGGTCGAAGACCGCGGTGCGCAGATCCAGGATGAGGCCCTCGCCGATGTTGGACGACAGCCAGCGGGTCAGCAGCGAGGTGGCGGCCTCGGCGATCGCCACCACGGCGATGACGGCGGCCAGCCCGACGACGATGCCCGGCGTGCCGCCGCTGACTATCGCGTCCACCACCCGGCCCGCCAGCAGCGGCGTGGCCACGGCCAGCAATGCGCCGACGACGCTGACCGCCACGAACCAGCGCAACCTGCCGTGATGGCGCGCGGCGAAGCGCCAGATGCGGCGCAACAGCGCCCGGTTCAGCAGCGAGCGCAGATCGCCGCCGCGCGCATGCGACTGCCGGTACAGCGTCTGCCGTGCCACCGTTTCCATGCTCATGAAATCACCGTAAAACCTCAACAAATGATGAGGTCAACGGCTTCCCTGCCGCCGACCTGGTCTCGGGTGGATACCCGACCGGCCGCACAACTAGACGGCGGGTTCCCGCAGCCGCACCCTCACATCAGGCAATATTGCGTACATGGACAGTGCAGCAGGTTCGCCCCGGGTGCTGGTGGTCGACGACGATCCCGATGTGCTCGCCTCGCTCGAGCGGGGGTTGCGGCTGTCCGGGTTCGACGTGGCCACCGCCGTCGACGGCGCCGAGGCGCTGCGCAGTGCCACCGAGACCAGGCCCGACGCGATCGTGCTGGACATCAACATGCCCGTGCTCGACGGCGTCAGCGTGGTCACCGCGCTGCGCGCGATGGACAACGACGTGCCGGTCTGCGTGTTGAGCGCACGAAGCTCCGTCGACGACCGGGTCGCGGGGCTGGAGGCCGGCGCCGACGACTACCTGGTCAAGCCGTTCGTGCTGGCCGAGCTCGTCGCCCGGGTCAAGGCCCTGCTGCGCAGGCGCGGGTCCACGGCGACGTTCTCCTCGGAGACCATCCAGGTCGGGCCACTCGAGGTCGACATCCCCGGCAGGCGCGCCCGCGTCAACGGCGTCGACGTCGACCTCACCAAGCGCGAGTTCGATCTGCTCGCGGTGCTGGCCGAGCACAAGACCGCGGTGCTGTCGCGGGCCCAGCTCCTCGAGCTCGTTTGGGGCTACGACTTCGCCGCCGACACCAACGTCGTCGACGTGTTCATCGGATACCTGCGTCGCAAGCTCGAAGCCGGCGGTGCGCCCCGACTGCTGCACACCGTGCGCGGAGTGGGATTCGTCCTGAGGACCCAGTAATGCCATGAGCCTGCTGTCGCGGATCTTCCGCCGAACCCCGTCGCTGCGCACCCGCGTGGCGCTGGCCACGGCGATCGGCGCGGCGATCGTCGTCATCATCGTCGGCACCGTGGTGTGGGTCGGCATCACCAACGACCGCAAGGAGCGGCTGGACCGTCGCCTCGACGAGGCGGCCGGTTTCGTGATTCCCCTGCTCCCGGGCGGTCTCGACGAGATCCCGAAGTCGCCCTACAGCCAGGACGCCGTCATCACCGTCCGCCGCGGCGACGTCGTGACGTCCAACTCCGATGTCGTCTTGCCCGCCCTGGAGCCCGGGTACGCCGACACGTACGTCGACGGGGTGCGCTACCGGGTCCGGACCGTCGACATCCCGTACTACCCGGGGCCGATGTCGGTGGCCGTCGGCGCGACCTACGACGACACCATCGCCGACACCAACAACCTGCACCGGCGGGTGATCATCATCTGCGTGTTCGCCGTCGGCGCGGCCACGGTGTTCGGGTGGGTGCTGGCCGCGCTGGCCGTCCGGCCGCTCAAACGGCTGGCGCAGCAGACCCGCCAGATCGACGCAGGCGACGAGGACCCCGACGTCGAGGTCCGCGGCGCAACCGAGGCCGTCGAGATCGCCGAAGCGGTCAAGGGTCTGCTCGAGCGCGTGTGGAACGAGCAGGACCGGACCAAGGCCGCGCTGACGTCGGCGCGCGACTTCGCCTCGGTGTCGGCACACGAACTGCGCACCCCGCTGACCGCGATGCGGACCAACCTCGAAGTGCTTTCCACCCTCGACCTGCCCGAGGAGCAACGCAAGGAGGTGGTCGGCGACGTCATCCGCACGCAGTCGCGCATCGAGGCCACGCTCGGCGCGCTCGAGCGCTTGGCGCAGGGCGAGTTGTCGACCTCTGACGACCACGTGCCCGTCGACATCACCGAGCTGTTGGACCGCGCCGCACACGATGCGATGCGCATCTATCCCGACCTCGACGTGTCGCTGGTGCCCGCGCCGACGGTGATCATCCTCGGCCTGCCCGCCGGGCTGCGGCTCGCGGTGGACAACGCGATCGCCAACGCGGTCAAGCACGGCGGCGCGACGCGCGTGCAACTGTCGGCGGTGCCCTCACGCGCCGGCGTCGAGATCGCGATCGACGACGACGGCGTCGGCGTTCCCGAAGAGGAGCGGACGCGGGTGTTCGAGCGGTTCTCGCGCGGGTCGACGGCCTCGCACTCGGGATCGGGTCTCGGGTTGGCTCTGGTGGCCCAGCAGGCCGAACTGCACGGCGGCACAGCGTCGTTGGAGGCCAGCCCGCTGGGCGGAGCTCGCCTGCTGCTGAAGCTGCCCGGCGTCCGTTAGCGGGTGGCCAGCAAATCGATGACGAATATCAGTGTCTTGCCGGACAGCCGGTGGCCACCGCCGGCCGGACCGTACGCCTGCTCGGGCGGGATGACCAGCTGGCGGCGTCCGCCGACCTTCATGCCCGGGATGCCGTCCTGCCAGCCCCGGATGAGCCCGCGCAGCGGGAACTCGATCGACTCACCGCGGTTCCACGAGCTGTCGAACTCCTCGCCGGTGTCGTACTCGACGCCGACGTAGTGCACCTCGACGTTCGCGCCGGGTACGGCCTCGGAGCCGTCGCCGACCACGAGGTCGGTGATCACCAGTTCGCTCGGAGGCGGTCCGTCGGGGAACTCGATCTCGGGCTTCTGCCCTGAAGAGGAAGTCACCGCACCCACCGTAGTCGGGCAGACTGGAGGCGTGGCGAAAGATCAAGACATCCTCGATCAGGTGAACAAGCTTGTCGCCGAGGAGCAGGAGCTGCGCTCCAGGGTGCAGCAGGGCGATATCGACGAGTCGGAGGAACAGCGGCGGCTGCGCGCGCTGGAGGTCCAGCTCGACCAGTGCTGGGACCTGCTGCGGCAGCGACGGGCGCTGCGCGAGACCGGCGGCGATCCACGAGAGGCCGAGGTGCGGCCGCCCGACGAGGTCGAGGGCTACCTGAACTGAGCCCCACATTCGACGCCATCATCGTCGGGGGCGGACACAACGGGCTGGTGGCCGCCGGCTATCTGGCCAGGGCGGGTCGCCGTGTGATGGTGCTCGAACGGCTTGACCACGTCGGCGGCGCGGCGGCGTCCGCTCTCGCGTTCGACGGGGTCGACGCGCGGCTGTCGCGTTACTCGTACCTGGTGAGCCTGCTGCCGCGGCGGATCGTCGACGATCTCGGCGCGCGCGTCCGATTGGTGCGCAGGCGGTACTCGTCGTACACGCCGGATCCGTCCACCGACGGCCGGACCGGGCTGCTGATCGGACCGACGTCGACATTCGCGGCGATCGGGGCCGGCGCCGACGAGGCCGCATTCGCCGAGTTCTACCGCCGGTGCGGTGCCGTCACGGCTCCGCTGTGGCCCACACTGCTGCGGCCGCTGATCACCCGAAGTGCGGCGCGCCGGTTGGTGAACGACGTCGACGCCTGGCGCTCGACGGTCGACGAGCCGATCGGGCATGCGATCACCTCGGCGGTGGAGAACGACGTCGTACGCGGGGTGATGGCGACCGACGCGCTGATCGGCACGTTCGCGCGGCTCGATGACCCGTCACTGATGCAGAACGTGTGCTTCCTGTACCACCTGCTCGGAGGCGGAACCGGCGACTGGGATGTGCCGATCGGCGGGATGGGGGCGGTCAGCGGGGCGCTGGCGGCCGTCGCATCCGGCCACGGCGCCGAATTGATCTGCGGTGCAGAGGTTTACGCCGTGGAACCGGATGGCGTCGTGCGGTACCGGCGCGCTGGTGCCGACCACGTCGCGCACGGTCGTTTCGTGCTGGCGAATGTGACGCCTGCGGTACTGGCCGAGCTGCTGGACGAGCCTGCGCCCGCGATGGCGCCGGGCGCGCAGGTGAAGGTCAACCTCATGCTTCGTCGGTTGCCGAGACTGCGGGACTCCACCGTGTCGGCGGAGCAGGCGTTCGGCGGGACGTACCACATCAACGAGACGTACCGCCAACTGGCGACGGCTCATACCCGCGCCGACCACGGGGTGGTACCCGATCCGCTGCCGTGCGAGATCTACTGTCACTCGCTGACCGATCCGTCGATCCTGTCCGAGGATCTTCGGGCCTCCGGCGCCCAGACGCTGACCGTCTTCGGCTTGCACACCCCGCACCGGTTGACCGCGGATGCGGACCCGGCGCGGATGCGCGACGTGCTGACGTCCGCGGTGCTGAAGTCACTGAATTCAGTTTTGGCCGAGCCGATTCAGGACGTCCTCTTGGAGGACGCCGCCGGCCGGCTGTGCATCGAGACGAAGACGACCGCCGACCTGGAGCACACGCTGGGCATGACGGGCGGCAACATCTTCCACGGCGCGCTGTCGTGGCCGTTCGCCGAGGACGACGAGCCGCTGGACACGCCGGCGCGTCGGTGGGGCGTATCGACCGGACACGACCGGATTCTGTTGTGCGGCTCGGGCTCCCGGCGCGGCGGCGCGGTCTCGGGCATCGGCGGGCACAACGCCGCGATGGCAGTGCTTCAGAGCTAGCCGCTATTCCGGCGCGAGCTTGGCGAGGATCGCGCGCAACGCCTCCAGGTCGTTGACCGCCACCGTAGCCGCAGGTGCGTCGATGGTGGCCGCCCTCGCCAACTCCTTGACCGTCATCGATTGCCGGCTCAGCCGCTTGAGGATCCGGATCCGGCTGCATAAAACGCGCGGCGATCAGGGTTTCGATGTTGGGTGCGAGGCTGCACATCAGCGACGCCACCGCGAACACCGTCAGCCCGACCTGGAACGTGCCCCGGCGGCCGAACCGGTCGGCGGCGGCGCCGGACATCAGCAGCAGCGACGCGAGCACCAAGGTGTAGACATCGATCACCCACTGCAGCTGCGCGGCCGAAGCGCCCAGGTCGCGCCGGATGTCGGGAATGGCGCCGAGCGCTCAAGGATCGGACCACGGTTTCATTCACACAACAACGCCGTCCGCGAGATCGACGAAATGGCGCGCTGCACTCGTACAAGTCCGCCCGAACGTCGGTTTGGGCGGGACTGTCAGCGGCTGCCGACGTCCTTGTAGTCGCGCTCGGTGTAGCCGGTGTAAACCTGGCGCGGGCGGCCGATCTTGCCGCTGCCCTCGTCGTGCATCTCGCGCCAGTGCGCGATCCAGCCGGGCAGCCGGCCGAGCGCGAAGAGCACAGTGAACATCCGCGTCGGGAAGCCCATCGCGCGGTAGATCACGCCGGTGTAGAAGTCGACGTTCGGGTAGAGCTTGCGCTCGACGAAGAAGTCGTCGGTGAGCGCCGCTTCTTCCAGAGTCCGTGCGATGTCGAGCATCTCGTCGTCGCCGCCGAGCTTGCCGAGGATCTTGTCGGCCTGCTCCTTGACGATTCGCGCACGCGGGTCGTAGTTCTTGTAGACCCGGTGGCCGAAGCCCATCAGCTTGACGCCGTCCTCGCGGTCCTTGACCTTCCTGATGAAGGTGTGCACGTCGAAATCGGCCTGGCGGATCTTCTCGAGCATCTCCAGCACCGCCTGGTTGGCGCCACCGTGCAGCGGGCCCCACAACGCGTTGATACCGCCTGAGATCGACGTGAACAGGTTGGCCTGCGAGCTGCCGACCAGGCGGACCGTCGACGTCGAACAGTTCTGCTCGTGGTCGGCGTGCAGGATGAACAGCATGTCGAGGGCCCGCACCACCTCGGGGTCGACCTCGTAGGGCTCGGCCGGGAAGCCGAACGTCATCCGCAGGAAGTTCTCCACCAGGGTCAGCGAGTTGTCCGGGTACAGGAACGGCTGGCCGGCCGACTTCTTGTACGCGTACGCCGCGATGGTGGGCAGCTTGGCCAGCAGCCGGATGGTGGACAGCTCGACCTGCTCGTCGTCGAACGGGTCCAGCGAGTCCTCGTAGTAGGTCGACAACGCGTTGACCGCGCTGGAGAGCACCGGCATGGGATGGGCGTTGCGGGGGAAGCCGTCGAAGAACCGCTTGAGGTCCTCGTGCAGCAACGTGTGCCGTTGGATCTTGGTGGTGAACTCGTCGAGTTGGTCCTTGGTGGGCAGTTCGCCGTAGATCAGCAGGTAGCTGACCTCGATGAAGTTCGACTTCTCGGCGAGCTGCTCGATCGGGTAACCGCGGTAGCGCAGGATCCCGGCCTCGCCGTCGATGTAGCAGATCGCGCTCTTCGTCGACGCGGTGTTGACGAACCCCTCGTCGAACGTGGTGTAGCCGGTCTTGGCCAGCAACGAGCCCAGCGCGATACCGTCGGCCCCCTCGGTGGCGGAGACGATGTCCAGGTCGAGCGTGCCACCTGGATAGGAAAGGGTGGCTTGCTCTGCCCCACTCTTTTCTTCGGCCACAGGTTTCCCTTCGTCGCTGCTGGGAGTTGTCGGACGTGCTCTACAAAAGTAGTCCCATTCCAGCAGTCGTGCCCCGCCGGGGGAGGTGACTTGGTCAGACCGGCAGGGGCAGCCCCGTCATGAGACCGCTGAACTCCGCGAACGTGCTCTGAAGCTGAGCGATCAGGTCGTCGATACCGACCCGCGACCAGTCCTGATCCGCCGGCGCGAAGTCGGTCAGCGCCGTCATGATGACCGCTCCCCAGGTGGCCGATGCCAGCTTGAGCCGGCGATCGTCGAGGCTGACCCCCATGCGGCGGCCCAACGCGGTGTCGATGGCGTTCGCGCGGAACTCGACAGAGGCCTGCCGCAGTGCCGCCGACGACAGGATGATCCGCACGATGCACATCACCCGCTCTGCACTCAGCTCGCCGGCCGACGCGTGCTTGGCCGCCTCCGCCATCGCGACATAGGCGCGCAGCAACGCCTCGAAGTGGTTCAGGTCGGCGGGCTGGCGGGCGAGTTCGACGGCGGTCTGGTCGAGCACCTCGTCGACCAGTGCCAGCGCGATGGCGTCCTTGGTCGGGAAGTACCGGCTGAAGGTGCGCGGTGACACGTCGGCGATCGCGGCGATCTGGTCGACGGTGGTGTTGTCGAAACCCTGGCGGTCGCACAGCTCGACGGCGGCGTCGATCAGCGTCGCACGCGTGCGCAGCTTCTTGCGCTCGCGCAACCCAAGCGTCGGCTCCCCCGCGCCATCAGACACGAAGGGGATCCTAACTAATGATTTTGAGAACAGGCTGAGAAATCTGGCGTCGCCCGACAATTGGCCCCCATCAGCCATTGTCACCATCGGCCATTGCCGGATCTCTGGGCTAGGGCTGCAACCGCTGGACGCGATCGCCCTGCACACGAATCCTGTTGTGCACCCGGTTCTCTCGACCCTGCCAGAACTCGACGACCTCGCCCGCGATCAGATAGCCGCCCCAGTTCGGCGGGACCGGCACCGTGTCGTCGTCGGCAAAGCGCTGCGTCACGTCCTCGAGTTGCCGCAGCAGGGCCGCACGCGAGGCGACGGGCCGCGACTGGTGCGACGCCCAGGCGCCCAACTGCGATCCGCGCGGCCGCTTGGACCAGTAGTCGGCGGTCTGCTCGGGCGGCACCTTGGTCACCGCGCCGCGGACGTGAACCTGGCGGCCCAACTGGAACCACGGGAAGGTCACCGACGCATACGGGGTTGCCCCTAGCTGCTCACCCTTCTCTGAGTCGTAGTTGGTGTAGAAGGAGATCCCGGACTCGTCGATGCTCTTGCACAGCACGGTCCGCGTCACCGGCCTGACCTGTGCGTCGACGGTGCCGACCACCATCGCATTGGGTTCTGCCACGCCGGCCCGTTCGGCGTCTGCCAGCCAGTTGCGCAACAGCAACACCCAGCCGGTGCGCGGATCGGAGCCCAGCCAATCGGCGTCCAGATCAGCACTGCCGTCTTTTTCCACCGAGCCGTATTCCACCCGCATCCTCGCCAAGTGCTCTTGATCTTCCGGGCCGACAAGCGCCACGCGACAACGCTACGCTCCGCATGTTCCGCAACTTGTTACCGACCGGTAGATAGCGCGCGCGGAGCGGGTGCAACAATCTGGCCCATGACTAGCGCGTCCCAGGTGCCCGAGGATTTCGTACCCGGACTCGAAGGCGTCGTCGCCTTCACCACCGAGATCGCCGAACCCGACAAGGACGGCGGCGCGCTGCGGTACCGCGGCGTCGACATCGAGGATCTGGTCAACCAGCGGGTCACCTTCGGTGACGTGTGGTCGCTGCTGGTCGACGGGGGGTTCGGCAACGGGCTGCGGCCGGCCGAGCCGTTCCCGCTGCCGATTCACAGCGGCGACGTGCGCGTCGACGTGCAGGCGGGGCTGGCCATGCTGGCCCCGATCTGGGGGTACAGGCCGCTGCTCGACATCGACGACGCCACCGCACGCGACCAGCTCGCCCGCGCGTCGGTGATGGCGCTGTCCTACGTCGCACAGTCTGCCCGCGGCATCCACCAGCCGGCCGTTCCCCAGCGCACCATCGACGAGTGTTCAACGGTGACAGCCCGATTCATGACCCGCTGGCAGGGCGAGCCGGATCCGCGACACATCGAGGCGATCGACGCCTACTGGGTCAGCGCCGCCGAACACGGCATGAACGCGTCCACATTCACCGCCCGGGTGATCGCGTCCACCGGCGCCGACGTGGCGGCCGCACTCTCGGGCGCGATCGGTGCGATGAGCGGACCCCTGCACGGCGGCGCCCCGGCGCGGGTGATCCCGATGATCGAGGAGGCCGAACAGAGCGGTGACGCGCGTGCGGTGGTCAAGGGCATCCTCGATCGCAATGAGAAGCTGATGGGCTTCGGGCACCGGGTGTACCGGGCCGAGGACCCGCGGGCTCGCGTGCTGCGCGCGACCGCCAAGCGGCTCGAGGCGCCCCGCTACGAGGTGGCCGCCGCGCTCGAACAGGCCGCCCTCACCGAACTGCGGGAGCGCCGACCGGACCGGGCCATCGAGACCAATGTCGAATTCTGGGCCGCGGTGATCCTGGACTTCGCGCAGGTGCCCACCACGATGATGCCTGCGATGTTCACCTGCGGACGCACCGCCGGCTGGTGTGCGCACATCCTCGAGCAGAAGCGGCTCGGCAAGCTGGTGCGACCGTCGGCGATCTACGTCGGGCCGAGTCCTCGCAGCCCGGAGTCCGTCGACGGGTGGGACCGCGTCGTCAGGCCGTGAGCGCGACGACGTTCGCCGCGGCGGCGCACAGCTTCGCCGAGCTGGTCCGCGCAATTCCGTCCGACGCGTGGGACGGGCCCGGGCTGGGCGAGTGGGATCTACGCTCGCTGGTCGGGCACACCTCACGCTCGCTGACCACGGTGAGCACCTACCTGAACGGCACCGCGCAGCGTGCCGACATAACCACGCCGCAGGAGTACTACGCCCGGGTGAACCCGGCCGCGCTGGGTATGTCCGCCGCCGATGTGGCCGAGCGCGGTCGCCAGGCCGGCCGGGACCTGGGGGCTGACCCCGCGGGAGCGGTCGATGCGCTGGTGTCGCGTGTTCTCGCTGATCTGGAGTCGGCCGACGATCCGCTGATCGAGGTGATCGGCGGCCTGGGTATCCGGCTGCGCACCTACCTGCCGACGCGCACGTTCGAGTTGACCGTGCACGGTCTTGACATCGCCAGGGCCGCGGGGCTTTCGTTCTCGCCTCCTCCCGAGGCGCTGGAGGAGGCGCTGCTGCTGGCCGCCCGGATCGCCGCGATCGCGGGCCGGGGTGAGGCGGTGCTGCTCGCGTTGACGGGCCGCCAACCGCTGCCGCGGGCGTTCTCCGTCGTCTGATCTGTCGGTGCCGTGGTGTTGCATGGCGGGTGCCGATGAGTTCGGCGGGTTCGCCTGGTCGGTACGGATACCCAACTGCAACACCCATTGCTTCACCCGGAGAGGAGCTTTTCGAATGCCCATTGAGGTACAGCCAGCGGTGTCACCGATGCTGACGGTCAGCGACGCCGCGGCCGCGATCGATTTCTACGTCAAGGCCTTCGGCGCCGAGGAACTGGGCCGGGTACCCGCGCCCGACGGCAAGCGGCTCTTTCACGCCGCGCTGCGGATCAACGGGGCCATGGTGATGCTCAACGACGACTTCCCGGAGATGAACGACGGCAAGTCCGCCACACCGGAGGCGCTCGGCGGCTCACCGGTCACGGTGCACCTGACGGTCGCCGATGTCGACGAGAAGTTCCAGCGGGCGATCGACGCGGGCGCGACGGTCGTGATGCCGCTCGACGACATGTTCTGGGGTGACCGCTACGGCGAGCTGCGGGATCCGTTCGGCCATCTGTGGTCGATGGGTCAGCCCGTTCGCGAGGTCAGCGACCAGGAGATCGAGCAGGCGGTGCAGCAGATGCAGTAACCCGGCGGCACCGACGCGCGTTCAGGCCTGGGCGTGCGCACCGGGAACGTGGGCCTGCAGGATCCACAGCGGTAGCGAGTTCGACCCGGCGATCGAGCTGATGGTGTCGATGCTCGCCGGCTTGGGCGTGCGCTCGAGCGCGGGGGTCGCCGGGTCGGAGCCGTAGAGCCCGAACTGCAAGTGGTAGCCCTCGGACCACTCGAGGTTGTCGACGAACGACCAGTAGGTGTAACCGCGGATGTCGGCGCCGTGCGCGACCAGGTCCTGCACGACGGCGATGTGGTTGGCGATGTAGGACGGCCGCTTGGTGTCCTCGTCGTCGGCGATCCCGTTCTCGGTCACCCACAACGGTTTTCCGTATTCTGCGGCGACTTCGAGCACCTCGCGGAAGCCGCCGGGGTCGGTCGGCTGGTTGAAGTCGCTGCACGTCGGTTCGCTCGCCGCGCAGCGGACCGGCAGCCCGCGCAGGAACGGGAAGCCCGGGACGGGAGCCAGCCCGAAGCCCTGCATGGGTTGCGAGCCGTAGTACTGCACGCCGAGGAAGTCGACCTTGCCCACGAAGTCGGGGTGGATCTCGTTGGCGGTCTTGACGCCGTCGAGGTTGGCGTCGACCCAGCCGTCGATGACGGCGTTGGGGAACCAGCGGTTGAAGGCCTGGTTCCACGCGTTGGCGGCCTGCACGTCGAGCGGGTTCACCGGGTTGGCCGGGCGAGCCGGCACCATGTTGTTGGTGAAGCCGACGAAGGCCTCCGGCTGACCCGAGGTCGCCGACGTGTTGTCCCAGGCGTGGATCGCGTCGTAGGCGGCCACGTGCGCCTTGGCCTGGTTGACCAGGAACGTCGAGGCCAGGTCGGGGCGGATCAGCCCGGGCGGCCAGGCGGGGACCAGCCCGGGCAGGGCGAAGAACTGGGTGAGCACCGGCGGGAACGGCTCGTTGAGCGTGGCCCAGTTGTCGACCTGGTCGCCGTACTTCCACGCCAGATAGGCCGCGTACTTCTCGAACTCCGTCGCCGTCGTCGGTGACAGCCAGCCCGCGGCCGGTGCAGGCAGCCCCAGCTGGGCCAGGATCCGCGTCGTCGTCGGGTCGTGCACCCAGGCAGGCAGGGTGAAGTGGGTGACCGTCACCATCGGCTCGAGGTCGTTGGCGCGCAACGCGGTCAGCACGTCGCGGTAGTGGTCGACCTCGGCCTTGTTCGCCAGCTTGTCGAGCGCCTCCAGGTCCGCATCGCTGACGACACCACCCTCGTCGGAGATGTTCACCGCCGCGGTCGAATTCGGGAAGATCCGGCTCCATTCGATGCCGATGCGGAAAGTGTTCATCTTGAGCTCGTCGCGGGCCAGTTCGGCGTCTTCGGCGTAGCGGACGTAGGCGCCCGGGCCATTCTCGGGCACGCCCTTGGTCAAGCCGAGAAGCTGGTTGATCGGGTCGTGCACCCACTTGTACCAGTCCGAGTTGGGGTCGACGGGCGAGCCGGGCCCGCCTTCAGCCTGGAAGCCGGAATGCGCTACACCCCAATGGAAGTCGTCGGGCAACGACAGGTCGACGCCGTCGACGGCCGTCACGTCGACCCGAATGGTGCGGGCCACCCGGTGGCCGCCGCCGGGATTGATCAGGTTGCCGACGATGGGCACGAACTGCAACAGTCCCAGCGGCCCGTTGAGGTGGAAGCCCGCCGCCTCGTCGTCGACCACGACGGTGAACTGGTCGAACCCGCCGACGGCTGCCATCGCGTTCATCGGGCGGTAGGTGAAGGTGCCGTCGTCAGCGATCTCGACCACTCCGCCGTTGAGCGGTCGGCCGATCACGGTGTATCGCAACGGGTCACCGTCGACGTCGGCGGCGTCGATATCGCCGGTGATGACGACGTCACCGTTCTCGTCGACGCCCTGGCTGTTGTGCACCGGGTTGTAGGCGATCGTCGGCGAGGAGTTGAAGAACTCGCGACGCACCCACGCCAGCAGCGTCCACAGCGTCGGCGGACCACTCGGCGGGGCGGGCAGGCCCGCGGCGAACGGACTCAGCACGGCGTTGACGAGGCTCGACACGATGTCGACGACGTAGGTGATCGCGGTGACCGGATCGTAGGCGGTGGGCCACAGCCGCAGCGACGGGACGGCGGGAGGGGTCAGCGCCGTCGGCACGACTTCGGGGTCATCGGCGACGAAGGTCGTAAACGTCTGCTCGACCCGCAGATCGACCTCCGTCCGCTCCGGTGGCAGCGGTGCTGAGATGTCCTGCTCGACGGCGGCCGCGCGAAAGCCCGTGAGCGACAATGGCACATACGCCGAGGCTGCGGAGTCGGCGAGCGGTTGGTCGTGGTCGCCGCTGTCGGTCTCGTGCTCGACCCCGAACTCCGGCCCGTCGCCGCCGGCGCCCTCGTCGCCGTTCCGGTCGTCGGCCGGGTCGGCACCGTCGCCGGAGTCGTCCTCCTCGGTGTCGGCGTCGTCTTCGGGTTCGACGGCATCGTCCGGATCGGCGTCGCCTTCGGAGGCGCCGTCGTCTTCTTCAGGGTCGGCGTCGCCGTCAGGTGCAGCATCCTCTTGGGCCCCGCCGGCTTCGGTGACCGTCTCGGAAGGCGATTCCGTCCGTGACGCCGGGCCCGACGATTCCGACCCCGATGATTCCGACCCCGACGACTCCGACGAATCCGAGGAAGATGGGGTCTCCGCCCACGCCGGAGCACACCCGTAACCGGTGGCGACCGCGGCCCCGATCCCCAGAGCGACGGCCAACGCCCCGACGCGCCCCACACAAGCTGCGGCATTCACGGGTTCGGGTTTACTACCTCGGTGGCCCGCCCCGTGGCCGATTCACCGACAACGCTAGCGGCGCAGCCCCGCCAGCAGTCGTCGCCGCAGCGGTGGCGCGGGCGCCTGGGCGGCGGCAGCCAGCATGTCGGCCACGGCGGTGAACTTGTCCCGCGGCCGGTCCTCACCGCCCCGCGCCATCTCGGCGGCGTCGATCGCCTTCCAGCCCGCCGCGTCCACCGCATCCGGCCGACGGCTGCGCACCAGCTTGTCCAGCGCTGCCGGCTTGGCCTGATCCTCCGCGGGATCGGCCAGCAGTCCGTCGTTGTAGTCGGCGACCAGGTTGTGGACCGTCTGCGCCGCGCACGACTTGTTGGTGCCGATGAACCCGGTCGGACCGCGCTTGATCCAGCCGGCGACATAACTGCCGCGCACCGGCTCGCCGGTCTGCGGATCGATCACCCGGCCACCGTCATTGGGCACGACCGCGGCCGCGTCATCGAACGGAAGGCCGCGAATCGGCTTGCCGCGGTAGCCGATCGACGTCAGCACCAAACCCGCGTCCAAGCGGCGGACCTCATCGGTGCCCGACACGGTGAACTCGATTCCTTCGGCGTGGTCGGCGCCGACGATCCGCTTGGGCGTCAGCTGATAGGACAGCCGGATCCGGGGGCGGGAGGCCTGTGATGACGCGTCACCGAGCCTGCTGAGGATCTCGAGCTTGTTGCGCGTCAACGGGTCCTCGACCGTGGCCAGATCGCGGAACACCAGGTCACGGTCGGCCGCGTCGAGCACCACCTCACAGGCCGACGTCAGTCCGATCAACTCCGGCAGCGTGAACGCCGAGTGCGCGGGCCCGCGGCGAGCCGCGATCACCACCTCCGTCACCCGGGATCGGCGCAGCGCCGCCAGCGCGTGGCTCGAGATGTCGGTCCGGGCCAACAGCTGCGGGTCGGTGGTCAGGATGCGCGCGACGTCGAGAGCCACGTTGCCGTTGCCTACGATGACGACCCGCTCATGGGAGAGATCGACCGCCGCATCGGCGAAGTCCGGGTGCCCGTTGATCCAGGCCACCGTCTCGGTGGCGGTGCCGGTGCCAGGCGTGCCCATGCCGTCGATGTCGAGGCGCTTGTCGTTGGGCGCTCCGACCGCGTAGAGCACGGCGTGGTGGTGGTTCAGCAGTTCGGCGTGCGTCACATCGGACCCGATGTCGACGTTGAGAAAGAACCGGAACCCCCGCTTTCCTGCGATCCTGTCGAACAGGGCCGTCACCCGCTTGGTGCTCTGATGGTCGGGCGCGACACCGGCCCGCACCAGCCCGTACGGCGTGGGCAGGCGGTCGAAGACGTTGACCCGCACGCCGTGCTGGGTGAGCAATTCGTCGGCGGCGTACATCGCGGCCGGACCCGAGCCGACGATCGCCACCGTCAGCGGGCCGCCGGGGCGTGGTTCGACGCGTGGCGCCTCGATGACCGGCGCCAGCCTGGAGGTCGGCGGCAGCTTGCCGTCGGGCTTCGGATAGAAGCCGGCGTTCAACTCGACGAACGGCAGCTGCTCGGGCCGGAGCCGGCTGTCGGGCGCGATCGCCCCGACCGGGCACGCCGAAACGCAGGCGCCGCAGTCCACACAGGCCGCGGGGTCGATGTAGAGCATTTCGGCGGTGGCGAAGCCCGGTTCGTCCGGTGACGGGTGGATGCAGTTGACCGGACAGGCGTAGACACAGGACCCGTCGCTGCAACACGATTGGGTGATCACATGGGGCACAGCGCCGCGTCTCCTACGCTGCGACGACGTGCTGTCGCGCGGGCTCGCCGCGGTAGCGGCTGGGCTCGCCGTCGATTCGGCACAGACGCCACATCAACCTCGCCGCGCGGTTCATCAGCCCGGTGTCATGGCAGAGCATGCGCACGTCGCCGAACATGTCGCGCAGCCACTGCCGCGATTCCGGCGAGCCGAAGAACAGCTCTTTCTTGACCGACTTGGGAATGTCGAACTCCTGCCAGAACGCCTTGGGCGGTACGACGATCGCCTTGCACAGCCGCCGCATCACCAACGGCACGTACAGCGACAGCCAGAACCGCTGCCACCGGGACAGGTGCGGCACGCGCTTGTGCAGATACTCGTGGGCGAACGAGATGTGCCGGGCCTCCTCGGCGACGTGGATCGCCATGACCCGCTCCATGATCGGGTGCAACGCCTTGCCTTCGCGCAGGATGTTCTTCTGCGTGTGGTCGATCGGTTCCTCTCCGGCGAGCACACCGAAGAAGAACGGGATCGGCAGCGGTCCGGCGACCAGCGGTATGAAGGGGGCCACCCAGCGCAGTGACCGCGGCATGCCCGGCACATCGGCGCCGATGCGGTTGACCATCTCCTGGAACATCAGGGTGTGGTTGCACTCCTCGACCGACTCGTGCAGGCAGTACCGGTACTCCGGTGAGCCGTTCGGCACCCAGAACGCATAGTTCGTCAGGCCGCGGATCAAGATGATCTCGAACTGCAGGCCGACCTTGGCGACGTTCGCCTGGCGCCACATGCCGATCTCGATCTGCTTGGCCAGCGGCTGCGCCTGATACCAGGGATGACGCCCCAGTGGATCGGTCGACGGCAGCACCCACCGCCGGTCGCCCCCAGTCACCGCGAACTCGGGGGAATCCCAGTCGATGTCGGTGTACGGATTGAAGTTTCGCCGCACCGACCCTTCGGACAGTGTGGCGAGTGTGTCGACGTAGTTGGCGTCGTCGCTGACGTCCATGTTGCGACGCCACCGCTTGACCATGCGCGTACGGGCCATTCGAAAGCCTCCCCTGTGAGGTTTACAAGTCCGTCGTTGTTGCCGAAGACGGTACCGCAGGTATCGCATACCGTGAATACCCGATACCTGGATGTGTCACACCGGCACTGATGCACGTTGGTGTGATGGCGATCACACCGCGCGTGCGGCTACTTCCGCCCGAACTCGCCCACCGCCGCGGCCCTGGCGCCGCTGCGAATCACCGCGACCCCCGCTTCGGTCATGTCGCAGTCGGTGATGATCGCGCGGTGGCCCGGACTGTTCATCCACCAGTTGACCGCCGCGGCCGGGACCGCACCCACACCGGCACTCCAGAAGATGATCTCGCCGATGTCGGCGTACCTCGCATAACCGGCATCGGTGATGCGCTGACCGACGGAGGAGCCGTCGGAGCCGACATGGCTGACCACACCGTTCGCCAGCATGTCGTTGGCCTGGCGCGCGGCAGCCGCCCTCAGCTGCGGATTCGCTGCGACGGGCAGGCAGCCGTTGGCCGTGCGCGTGGCATTGATCTGGTTCAGAAGTGCGCCGTCGTCAGCGCTGTCGGCGTGGGCCGGGGCCGCGAGCAGCGCCGCCGCTACCGCCGCCGCTGCGCAGACGCGTATCAGGATCCCATTTCTCCCGCGACCGTCCACGTGCCTTCCAATGGGCTCGAGCTGCAGTCCCCGACAGATCACAGTGTGGCCACAACGGGGTCTCTATAAGGGCCGTTTACCCACTTTCGGGCAGAGTTTGTGCCGACCCTCCCGCACGAATGGGGCGCACGACCGGTCACTACTCTTGCCGCATGGCCGACCTGACGATCCCCGCCGACCTCAAACCCCGCGACGGACGCTTCGGCTGCGGGCCGTCCAAGGTCCGCCAGGAACAGCTGACCGCGCTGGCCGGCGCGACCGATCTGTTCGGCACCTCGCACCGCCAGGCACCGGTGAAGAACCTGGTCGGACGGGTGCGCGACGGCCTTCGCGAGCTCTTCACGCTGCCCGATGACTACGAGGTGATCCTCGGCAACGGCGGTACCACCGCGTTCTGGGACGCTGCAGCATTCGGGCTGATCGACGAGCGGTCGCTGCACCTGAGCTTCGGCGAGTTCAGCGCGAAGTTCGCCTCCGCGGTGGCCAAGAATCCGTTCGTGGGCGATCCGGTCGTCATCAAGGCCGACGCGGGCAGCGCACCGCAACCTCAGTCCGATCCGTCGGTCGATCTGATCGGCTGGGCCCACAACGAGACGTCGACCGGGGTGGCCGTGCCCGTGCAACGGCCCGACGAAGCCGGGGACGCCCTTGTGGCCATCGATGCGACATCGGCCGCGGGCGGCCTGCCGGTCGACATCCGCGAAGCCGACGTCTACTACTTCGCGCCGCAGAAGAATTTCGCCAGCGACGGCGGCATCTGGTTGGCGATCATGTCGCCGGCCGCCCTTTCCCGCGTCGAGGCGATCGCCGGCTCGGGCCGCTGGGTGCCCGAGTTCCTGTCGCTGCCGATCGCGATCGACAACAGCCGCAAGAACCAGACCTACAACACGCCGGCCATCGGCACGCTGGTGCTGCTCGCCGAGCAGTTGGACTGGATGCTGGGCAACGGCGGCTTGGACTGGGCCGTCAAGCGCACCGCGGACTCGTCGCAACGGCTCTACGGCTGGGCCGACGCATCGGAGTTCGCAACGCCGTTCGTCACCGATCCGCAACTGCGCTCGCAGGTCGTGGGCACCGTCGACTTCTCCGACGACGTGGACGCCGCCGCGGTGGCCAAGACGCTGCGTGCCAACGGGATCGTCGACACCGAGCCGTACCGCAAGCTCGGCCGCAACCAGCTACGTATCGGCATGTTCCCCGCCATCGACCCGGACGACGTCAGCGCGCTCACCGCGTGCGTCGACTGGGTTGTCGAACACCTCTGAGGCCTGGCGTGTCCTACCAGGTTACGGGCACATAGCGCAGTAGTGTCCGAATGATCGGGCTGGGCACCAGCCCGGAGGAGGTCGACATGCGGGAACTCAAAGTCGTCGGACTCGATGTCGATGGCAAACGAATCATCTGCGAGGCCGACGGCTCCGGGGAGAAGTTCCTGCTGCGTCCCGACGACCGGTTGCGAGCTGCCGCGCGTGGCGAGAAGGTGAGCTCGAGCCCGACGCGAAGTGAGGCCGAGGTTCCTAACGTGTTGTCACCCAGAGAGATTCAGGCCAGGATCCGTTCGGGCGCATCCGTCGAGCAGGTCGCCGAGGCGGCCGGTGAAGACGTGTCGCGGGTCGAGAGGTTCGCCCATCCGGTGCTACTCGAGCGGTCTCGCGTCGCCGAGCTGGCAACCGCGGCGCATCCCGTGCTCGCCGACGGACCCGCCGTCTTGACGCTGCTGGAGACGGTGACGACGGCGCTCATCGCCCGCGGGCTCGACCCGGACGCGACCAACTGGGACGCGTGGCGCAACGAGGACGGCCGCTGGACCGTGCAGTTGGGGTGGACGGCGGGCCGGTCGGACCTGCAGGCGCACTTCCGCTACACGCCCGGTTCGCACGGCGGCACCGTGACGGCGTTCGACGACGGGGCCTGCGAGCTGATCGACCCCGGTTTCGTGCGTGCGCCCCGCCTGGTCGCCGCCCCGCCGCCTGCACCCCCACCCGAAGCGGAGGAGCCGACGCTGCCGATCGATCCGCCGATTCACGCACCGGAACGCGAGCCCGAGCCGGCACCCGCTCACAAGCAGCCGCGGGCCCGCAAGGGCAAGGCCAAGCCCGCCGTGCCGGCATGGGAGGACGTGCTGCTGGGCGTGCGCTCTGGCGGACACCGCTAGGGCGTCAGCCGCCGATTCCGACGGCGAGCAGCGTCAGCCAGGCGACGGCCACGCCGACACCGGTGCCCAGGACGAACCACCGCCACACCGGCAGCCTGCGCCATCCCCACACCGTCGGCGCCAACCCGCCGACCGCCACCAGGTTGAGCCCGATCGCCAGCAGTGGGTGCACCCGGATCAAGCCCAGGCTCAGTACCACCACGGCGGCGCCGACGACCGCAGCGACGAATGCCGCCACCGTCAACCCCATCGCCCACGGCGTCGAGTCGTCGGTCACCCGGCCAATCTAGCGTGCCGATCTCACCCGCTCGTAGAACGCCAGCGCCGCAGCAGTGGCGACGTTGAGTGAGTCCGTGCCGCGCGACATCGGGATGCGCACCCGCATGTCGGCGGCCCGCATCGCGCTCGCGGTCAGCCCCGGGCCTTCCGCGCCGACCAGGACTGCCACCTTGTCTCCCGCCACAGTCGACATCGCGTCGGCCAAGGTCCGCGCTATCGGGCCAGGCGTCATGGCGAGTAAACGGAATCCGTTGTCGCGCAGTGTGTTGAGATCAGCGGGCCATGCCTGCGCCCGTGCGTAGGGCACCAGCAGCGCGTGTCCCATCGACACCCGTACAGCACGCCGGTACAGCGGGTCGGCGCATCCGGTGCCGAACACCACCGCGTCGACGCCGAGGCCCGCGGCGTTGCGGAAGATCGAGCCGAGGTTCTCGTGGTCGTTGACGCCCTCGAGCACCGCGACGGTGCGGGCCCCATCGAGCACCTGCGGTACCGACAGCTCGACCGCGCGCGACGCCGAACCGAGCACGCCACGGTTGAGATGGAAGCCCACGACATCGGCCATCACCTCCGCCGACACGCGGTAGTACGGCGCGGCCACGCCCTCGAGGTCGGCGGCCAGTTCGGTGAGGCGCCGGTCGGTGCCCAGAAACGCCCGCGGGGTGAAGCGCGAGGCCAGCATCCGCTGCACCACGAGCACGCCCTCGGCGATCACCAGGCCCTTGCCCGTGGGCAGGTCCGGTCGGCGGTCGACGCTGTTGAGGTCGCGGAAATCGTCCAGGCGGGGGTCGGACGGGTCGTCGACGTCGAGGACTTCGCTCCGGACGGGGCTCACGCGCTTTCGTCGACCATGACCGTCATCAGGTCCGCGGCCGTCAGCAGCGTCTCGCGCTGGTCGGCGTCGAGGCGGGCCAGTCGCTTCATCAGCCACTCCTGGCTGGCGCGCCGCTCGGCCTCGATGAGGTCCAGACCCGCCGGGACGACCGAGACCAGCACCTGTCGCCCATCGCCAGGATGGGCAGCGCGCACCACCAGACCGAGCTCACACAGCGAAGCGATGATCCGCGTCATCGACGGCGGGCGCACCCGCTCGCGCACAGCTAACGCACCGAGGGTCATCGCACCTTCTTTGGCTAGCGCCGAGAGCGCTGACAGTTGTGACAGCGAAACCGGGGAATCCGGTCGACGAAAGCGTAATTGACGCGCAAGACGAATTACCGCCAGCGACAGATCGTTCGCCAACCGCCCATCTCCGTCCCTCACACAGCAAATAGTAACGAGCACCGAACGGCTGCGGACGGCAATGGGCTACGTTTCATAGCGATGACCCCGCAACCGCCGACGCTGCCCGCCATCCTGCTCAAACCGTGGCCGGTCATCGTGGCGATCACCCTGGCGTGGGTGGTCGCGACGATTCTGGCATTCACGGTCGCCTCGCTGCACGAGTGGCGACCGTACACCGTGGCCGGCCTGGGTGTCGGCGCGCTCGGCACGCTGATCTGGCTGGTACAGCTGCGCGCCGCGCGGCGAGGATCGCGCGGGGCGCAGAGCGGGCTCGACTGACCACGACGACAGGAGAAAACATGGCAGCACCGCTATTGCAGGCGCAGATCGATATCGACGCCCCGGTGGGCAAAGTGTGGCAATTGGTTTCGGATCTCAAACTCATGCCGCAATGGAGTCCGCAATGCCGGCTGATGAAGGCGTTCGGCCCGGTGCGAGCGGGCACCAAGACCATCAACCTGAACCGGCGGAAATTCTTGTTCTGGCCCACCACGAGTCAGATCACCGAGTTCATACCCGACAAGAAGCTCGCGTTCCGGGTCAACGAGAACGGGACGGTGTGGAGCTACGAACTGGAGCCCACCGAATCCGGCACCCGGCTGATCGAGACGCGTCACGCCGAAAACGGGGTCAAGCCCTTCTCCACCATGACGGTCAACGCCGTGCTGGGCGGGGTGCCCAGCTTCGAACAGGAACTGGTCGACGGCATGAACGCATCGCTGGCGCGGATCAAGGCCGCCGCCGAGCGCTAGTCCGCAGGCTCGGAGGACTCGGCGGGCTGGGCAGACTCGGTGAGATCCAGCACGCCATCGTCGTACGGGTCGTACAGCGGAGAGCCGCTGCCTGCCGGCTGCGGAGTGTCCGAATGTGCGCCACAACCGTATTCGGCGTCGACGACATGGCCGTCGGCGGAGAACTCGTTGGCGCACACGCCGAACATCGTGCCAAGCGATCCGGACAGCGGCAGATAGAAACCGCAGTCGCGGCACACCCGGCGGGTCGAGCGCGCCATCGCCGAGCCCGGCCCGAAGTCTCCGTCATGCCAGCGCTGTGCCGCGTCCGCGCGCCCGTGAGGCCCGAGCACCTGCCTGCGGCCGAACCCGACCTCAGCGGCCACGTCGTCGACGGCAGGATCGCCGGTGGCCATGTAGCCGGGCACCAGGCGCGGGTCTTCGGTGGGCGGGGCGAGCAGATCGCCGGGGCTCAGGTCACCGGGACGGACCCGCTCGTTCCACGGCACCCACTTGGGCGCCAGCAACGCGGTGGGACCGGGGACCAGCACGACCTCGCTGATGGTGGCATGGTCGGCGCCGGGCCAGGCCGCGACCACGACGGCCCACTGCCAGCCGCGGTAGCCGGGCATGTCGGCGAGGAAACGGTGGGTGGCCGCGGTCGGGTCGTCGAAGCTGGCACCGAGGTACTCGCCCACCGTGTCGACGCCGCTGTACTCGACGATCGCCGCGCGCGCGTCGTCGGCGGCACCCAGAAGCACCGCCTCCAGGTCGGGGCGCTCGGGCGAGTCGGCTCCGTGCTCGGCGGATTCGGTCACGCTGTCCATCGCCATCAATACTGCCTGACCGGCCTACCCGGTAGCCACACCGGTTGGCTACACGCCCGCACCCCTGCGATGGTGGAGAATCGACCACGTGACCGGACCGCGGCGTGACAATCGCGACCCCACGGCGCGCCGCGACCCCCGTTACTACCCTCCCCGTCCGCCCGCCGACGACGCCTGGGACAACCACCGCGATGCCGAGCATCCGGGGATGGCGAACTACCCCAGCGACGGCAGCTACCGTCGGCCCCGGCGCAGCGGACCCACGTCCAGCGCCAACCGCTGGCTGCCTCCCCTGGACGATCCCGCCCGAGAGTTCCAGTCGAACCCGCCGCCGCGCACCGTCGGCGGTGCGGCCGGCGACAGGGTGACCGTCACCCGGGCGGCCGCGCAGCGCAGCCGCGAGATGGGCTCGCGGATGTACGGCCTGGTGCACCGGGCCGCCACCGCCGACGGCGCCGACAAGTCCGGGCTGACCGCGCTCACCTGGCCGGTGGTGGCGAACTTCGCCGTCGACGCCGCGATGGCCGTCGCCTTGGCCAACACCTTGTTCTTCGCCGCCGCCTCCGGGGAGAGCAAGGGCAAGGTGGCGCTGTACCTGCTGATCACCATCGCGCCGTTCGCGGTCATCGCGCCGTTGATCGGCCCGGCGCTGGACCGCCTGCAACACGGCCGCCGTGTGGCGCTGGCCGCGTCGTTCGGACTGCGCACGGTGTTGGTGGTGGTGCTGATCGCCAACTACGACAGCGCGACGGGCAGCTACCCGTCGTGGGTGCTCTACCCCTGCGCGCTCGGCATGATGGTGCTGTCCAAGTCGTTCTCGGTGTTGCGCAGCGCGGTGACACCGCGGGTACTGCCGCCGTCCATCGACCTGGTGCGGGTGAACTCGCGGTTGACGACGTTCGGGCTGCTGGGCGGGACCCTGGTGGGCGGCGCCGTCGCCGCCGGTGCGGAGTACCTGTTCAATGTGTTCGGCATGCCCGGGGCGCTGTACGTGATCGTCGCGGTCAGCATCGCAGGCGCGGTCTTGGCGATGCGGATCCCAAAGTGGGTCGAGGTGACCGCGGGTGAGGTGCCTGCCACGCTGAGCTATCACGGCCGCACCGGTGAGCTACGCCGCGGTCTCGAACAGCAGCCCACCAAAGATGCGCGACAACCGCTGGGCCGCAACACCATCACCGCGCTCTGGGGCAATTGCACCATCAAGGTGATGGTCGGGTTTCTGTTCCTGTATCCGGCTTTCGTGGCGAAGTCGCACGACGCCAGCGGTTGGGAACAGCTGCGCATCCTAGGCGTGATCGGTGCCGCGGCGGCGATCGGCAACTTCGCCGGCAACTTCACCGGCGCCCGCCTCAAGCTCGGCCATCCGGCACAGGTGGTAGTGCGCTGCACGGTCGTCGTCACCGCCGCCGCCCTGGCCGCCGCATTGACCGGAAACCTCATGACGGCGGCGATCGCCACGCTGCTCACGTCCGGCGCCAGCGCGATCGGCAAGGCCTCGCTGGACGCCTCGCTGCAAGACGATCTGCCCGAGGAATCGCGCGCGTCGGCGTTCGGCCGTTCGGAGTCGTTGCTGCAACTGGCCTGGGTCGCAGGCGGGGCCGTCGGCGTGCTGATCTACACCGAACTGTGGGTCGGGTTCACCGGCATCACCGCGGTGCTGATCCTGGGTCTGGCGCAGACGGTCGTGAGCTATCGCGGCGAGTCGCTGATCCCCGGCTTCGGCGGTAACCGGCCCGTGCTGGCCGAGCAGGAGGGTGGACGGTCCGACACCGCGGCGGTGGCGCCGGAGTGAAACGCATGCTCGCCGTGCTGGCGGCTGTCGTCGTTCTCGCATCGGTCGGCACCGGTGTGCTGATCTGGCGGCTCAGCGGTGACGACACGCTGAAATACCCCGAAATCAGCGCGTATTCGGCGGGGGAGACGGTCCGGGTGGGACCGTACCGCTACTGCGAAGTGCTCAACCCGACCAAGTGCGTGGTTTTCGAGGAGCAGGGCGAGTTGGCGGTCACCGAGCGCGACGCGGTCCAGTTGTCGGTGCCGCCGCAGATCGCCAAGGCGCCGTGGGTCTTGTTGCGCCAGTACGAGGACTCCGACATCGTCGAGGAGTTCCGGCCCGACAACAAGCTCGCGGTGACCATACCCACCGTCGATCCCCGGCTCGGCAAGCTCAACGGCCTGGCGGTGCTGCTGCCGACCCTGGTTCGTATCGACGGGGAAGAGGTGCCTGCGCCGCACGCGGAGTGGTCGGTCCGGACCGTGTGGTCCTAGTCGCGGGCTCAGGCCACGCCGTGCCCGTCGGGTACCCGCTCACCCTCGGGCGTCGGGCCCGGCGGGGTGCCGTCGCCGAATGGTCTGCCGCCCAACGCTTCCCGACCGTGCGGCGTCATCCAGTTGGACAGCTCCGGCCCCTTGGGCACCACCCGCGTCGGGTTGATGTCGGTGTGCACGATGTAGTAGTGCTGCTTGATCTGCACGAAGTCGATGGTGTCGCCGAAGCCCGGTGTCTGGAACAGGTCGCGGGCATAGGCCCACAACACCGGCATCTCGGCCAATTTGGCGCGATTGCACTTGAAGTGCCCGTGATAGACGGGGTCGAAGCGGGCGAGCGTGGTGAACAGTCGCACGTCGGCCTCGGTGATGGTGTCACCGACGAGGTAGCGCCGGCTCTCCAGGCGCTCCGCCAGCCAGTCCAGCGCGGTGAACAACCGGTCGTAGGCCCTCTCGTAGGCGCGCTGCGACCCGGCGAAGCCACACCGGTACACGCCGTTGTTGATCTCGGTGTAGACCCGCTGGGCCACCTCGTCGATCTCGTCGCGCAACCTCTCCGGATACAGGTCGGGCGCCCCGTCGCGGTGGTGCTGCGTCCACTCGGTGGAGAAGTCGAGTGTGATCTGCGGGTAGTCGTTGGTGACGACCTCACCGGTCGGCACCTCGACGACGGCGGGGACGGTGATGCCCTTGTCGTAGTCGGGGAACCTCTTGAGATAGGCGTCCTTGAGCCGTGGGATCTTCAGGACCGGATCGACGCCGCCGGGATCGAGGTCGAATGTCCAGCTGTCCTCGTCGTGGGTCGGTCCGCAAAAGCCAATGGACAGAACGTCTTCCAAGCCGAGCAGGCGGCGGACGATGATGGTGCGGTTGGCCCACGGGCAGGCCCGCGCCACGACGAGCCGGTAGCGGCCGGGTTCGACGGGATAGCCGTCGCGGCCGTCGGCCGTGATCCGGGTTTCGATGTAGGCGGTGTCGCGGTTGAACTCGCCGTGCGACGTGGTGGGGTCGGCGACATATGCCATGCCTTCAATTCTTCCCCGCCGAAACTGAAGTTATGCGCTAAGTCCTGCGGAAATATCGATCACGAGCTCAGTCTCGGGGATCCTCGGCCCGCTGCGGCGCGTCCAATCATCGTGGACGTCCCGCGGGGCGAGCAGGTGTTGCCCGTTCAGAAGGCGTACGCCGCCTGGCTGTGGTCGCGACGACGGGCAACCATCGTCGGCATATCGGCAGCAGCCCTGCATGGGTCGAAGTGGATCGATGTGCGATTGCCGGCTGAGCTGAACCAACCCAGTCAACACAAGACCAGGGGCATCGTGCTGCACAACGACAGGCTCGCCGAAAACGAGGTCGGCAGGCACGATGGCATCCCGGTCACGACGCCTGCGCGCACGACGTCGAGGCTTTGATCGACTGCCATCGCGGTACGCGGGGCGTCGTGCAACTGCGCGAAGTGCTCAACCTTGCCGACGCCGGCGCCGCCGCTACGGCGAACACGTGGGCCGCATCGACATGGGTTACTTGCGATACCGGGTCGGCGTCGAGTACGACGGTGAGCAGCACTGGACGAATCCAGCCATTCGGGGCCCGCGACATCGACCGGCAGGCCCGACTCGAAGCGCTCGGTTGGCGCATCTGCCGGAGCGCCGGCCTGACCGCGACCGCCGAAACTGAAGTTATGCACGAATTTTCGAAGAATCATCGAGCAGAAGTTCAGTTTCGGCGGGAGGGGCCTTACGCGTCGAGCTCGCGGGCGACCGCGCGCACCACTTCGGAAACTCGCCGCGCGGCCTTGCGGTCCGGATAGCGACCCTTGCGCAGCTCGGGCTGCACCGCGCTCTCCAGCAGCGTGATCATGTCCTCGATCATCCCGTGCAGTTCGTCGGGCGAGTGCTTGCGTTCGGCGGCGGCCGCTTCCCGACGGGTCCGCGACAGGCTCGGCGGCGGGTCGAGCACCTTCAGGCTCAGCGCCTGAGGCCCCCGGCGCCCTGCCGCGACGCCGAACTCGACGCGCTGGCCGGCCTTGAGCGTCTCGACACCCGAGGGCAGCGCCGAGGACCGGACGTAGACGTCCTCGCCGTCCTCCTGCGACAGAAAGCCGAAGCCCTTCTCGGCGTCGTACCACTTCACCCGGCCGGTCGGCACTGGTCTCACCCGCTCGTCTTGTACCTACATTAAGAAAGCGCCCCGAATGCGCCGGGACGCGTGTGGACCGATCCTACTCGGACCACCGCCTCGCCAGCACCCCCTTATCGGTAGGCTGAAACCCACCGCTGGAGGAGAAGAAGCGCCCGATTATGCGATTGATCCTGAACGTCATCTGGTTGATCTTCGGCGGCCTGTGGCTGGCGCTGGGCTACCTGCTGGCAGCGCTGCTGTGCTTCATCCTCATCATCACGATCCCGTTCGGGTTCGCCGCGCTGCGCATCGCGGTGTTCGCGCTGTGGCCGTTCGGGCGCACCGTCGTCGACAGACCCGGACCGCAACCGTTCGCACTGGTCGGCAACGTCATCTGGGTGATCGTCGCGGGGGTCTGGCTCGCGATCGGCCACATCGTCACCGCCGCCGCGATGGCGATCACGATCATCGGCATCCCGCTCGCGCTGGCCAACCTCAAGCTGATCCCGGTGTCGCTGATGCCGCTGGGCAAGGACATCGTGCCGGTGGACTCGGTACCCAATCCCGAGCGGGCGTTCACGTGACGGTCGTCGGCCTGGGAGTGCCGTCGGTCGGACCGGCCACCCCCGCCCCGGCCGACGGTCCGCTCGTCGACACGTTCGGCCGGGTCGCCACCGATCTGCGGGTGTCGCTGACCGACCGCTGCAACCTGCGCTGCACGTACTGCATGCCTGCCGACGGGCTGGACTGGCTGAGCAGCGACCGACTGTTACGGCCCGACGAGCTCACCCGGCTGTTGCGCATCGCCGTGACGAGGCTCGGCATCACCAGCGTGCGCTTCACCGGCGGCGAACCATTGGTGGCCAGGCATCTCGAGGACGTCATCGAGGCGACGGCGACCCTGCGCCCCCGCCCGGAGATCACCTTGACCACGAACGGCATCGGGCTCGACCGGCGCGCCGCCAAGCTCAAGGCTGCGGGTCTGGACCGCATCAACGTCTCGCTCGACACCGTCGACCCGCAGCGTTTCGTCGCGATCACCCGTCGCGACCGGCTCTCAGATGTGCTCGCCGGCCTGCGCGCCGCCAAGACCGCGGGCCTGGACCCGGTGAAGGTCAACGCGGTGCTCGATCCGGTCACCGGGCTCGACGATGCGGTCGCCCTGCTGCACTTCTGCCTCGAGCACGGCTATCAGCTGCGGATCATCGAGCAGATGCCACTTGACGCCGACCATCAGTGGCAGCGCGGCCGGGCGATCAGCGCCGCGGCCATCCTGACGACGCTGCGTCAGCACTTCGACCTCACCCCCGACGCCGCTCCCCGGGGTTCGGCGCCCGCGGAGTTGTGGCGGGTCGACGGCGGGCCGGCCAAGGTCGGCGTCATCGCCTCGGTCTCGCAGGCGTTCTGCGCGGCGTGCGACCGTACCCGTCTAACCGCCGACGGTCAGGTGCGCAACTGCCTGTTCGCCCAGCGGGAGACCGATCTGCGCCACCTCATGCGTGACGGCGCCGACGACGCCGCCCTAGAAGCCGCTTGGCGCGCCGCGATGTGGGCCAAGGCGGCGGGCCACGGCATCAACGATCCCGACTTCGTGCAACCCAGCCGGCCGATGAGCGCGATCGGCGGTTGAGGGTGACGACCACAACGACCGTGCAGGTGACCGTTCGTTACTTCGCAGCCGCGCGGGCCGCGGCCGGTAACGATGAGGAGACGATCCGGCTACAGCCGGCCACGACGCTCGCCGAACTCGTCGCGAGCCTGAGCGCACGCGGCGAGAATCTCGCGAAAGTCTTGTTGCGCTGCTCTTTTCTGTGCAACGGCGTCGCGGTGCGCGATGACACGATGGTGTTGAGCGACGCTCAGACGGTCGACGTTCTTCCCCCGTTCGCGGGTGGATAGTCGTGATTTGCGTCACATAACGGAATGATCACAGCCTGGCTACGACGCGATAGCGCACGGGCGGGTCCTGCGGAAACACCGAAAACTGCTGGGCATTTAGAGGTTCTTTAAGATTTGCCGGGCCCTGAAACGCCGTTACCGGCAAAAGATGACGGGGCCATGGAGAGCCGATACGGTTCTGACCCAAGCCGTTCGACGACTCAGCGTTCGGCCCGCCGTCACCAACCGCGCCGAGCTCCATCCGTTGGTGAACGGAACAACGACGAACAACTTGGATGGAGGCGGGGGACCCACCGGTCCGCCGAGCAGCAGCGGACCAGGAGCCGTTCCGGTTCCTTGGGGTGAAGCCGACGTCGGACGACGCGGCCGGGCGACCTCTCAAGCCCGAACCCGACAGCTGACCTCGTGGGCGCCGACGAGAGGAAACTGGCGTACCTATGAGTGGACGGCACCGCAAGCCCACTACATCCGCTGTAAACGTCGCGAAAGTCGCCTTCACCGGCGCAGTCCTGGGAACCGGCGGCCTGACCCTGGCCGGACACGCCGGCGCCGCCACCGACGGTGAATGGGATCAAGTCGCCAAGTGCGAGTCGGGTGGCAATTGGGCCATCAACACCGGCAACGGTTATCAGGGCGGCCTGCAGTTCGCGCCAAGCACCTGGAAGGGCCACGGCGGCGGCGAGTACGCCCCCGCCGCGCACCTGGCCACCAAGGAAGAGCAGATCGCCGTCGCCGAGCGCGTGCTCGCCAGCCAGGGCAAGGGCGCCTGGCCGTCGTGCGGTGGCCCGCTGTCGGCCTCGACGCCGCGCAATGTCGTCGACGACGCCGTGGAAGCCGTCCAGAACGTCGTGCCGCCACCACCTGCGCCGGTCAACCCGTTGGTGCCTCCCCCGCCCCCGCCGCCCGCGCCGTTCGATGCGCTGGCCGCCCCGGTGCCGCCGCCACCCGCGCCGGTCGACCCACTCGCCCCGCCGCCTCCGCCGGCCCCGCTCCCGTCGACGCACTGGCCGCGCCGGTGCCCGTCGCCCCGCCTCCGCCTCCGCCTCCGGCGCCACTGCCTCCCCGCCGCCGCCCGCACCGGTCGACGCGCTGGCCGCCCCGTGCCACCGCCACCGGCGCCGGTCGACCCGCCACCCGCTCCCCCGATCGACGCGCAACCGGTCACCCACTGGGACGTCGCTGAGGCTGCGCCCGCACCCGGTGACCAGCCTCAGCTGTGGGCTCTGCCCGTCGACGCACCGCTTCAGCCCGCGCCGCCGCTCCCGCCGGGTCCCCAGGCACCGCCGGCTCCCCCGGCACCGCCCGCGCCCGGGGCTCCCGCACCGGCTGTCGACGCGCTGGCCGCGCCGGCTCCCGGGTCCGACGCCACTCCGCATCTGGTCAGCCCGCAGAACCTGCCGCCGGGAACGACCGTCGACCGCGCTGCGGTCGCCGGTGAGAGCCCGAACGTCTCCTACCTCAAGGAGATCTGGCACGCGATCCAGACGCAGGACATCACCGGCAAGGACGCGCTGCTGGCGCTCACCCAGCGGCCGCTGACCACTCCGGACGCTCCGGGTGGGCAGGCGCCGATCCTTCCGGGCGAGCCGGCTCCTGCGCCCGCTCCGCCGCCTCCGGGCGCACCGCTACCGCCGGCACCGGCGCTGTAGCACCGAGCGCCGACGGCTACCCCGGTTCAGGCGGAGTTCACCCACTCCTCGGAGCCGTCGGCGAAGAACTGGTGCTTCCACACCGGAAGCCGCTCCTTGACCACGTCGACCAGGCGCGCGCACGTCTCGAAGGCCGCCGCGCGATGATCGGCGGCGACGGCGGCGACCAGGGCGGCATCACCGATGCGCAGATCTCCGACCCGATGGCTGACCGCGATCGCCCGGACGCCGTGCGCTTCGGCGGCCACCTCGGCGACGACGTCGGCCAAGGTCTGGGCTGCCGAGGGATGCGCCGAATACTCGAGGCGCACGACGTCTCGACCTCCGTCGTGATTCCGCACCACCCCGGCGAAGCTCACCACCGCCCCCGCGGCTGCGTCGGCGACCATCGCCTCGTGCTCGCCCGCCTCGATCGTCTGCTCGCTCAGATCGGCGCGCAGTACGACGGCGGTCATCGAGGGTGGTCCTTCCCGCCGAGTTGGTCGAGCGCGTGGTCGAGCACGCCGGCCAGCACGCCCAGGCCGTCCCGGACGCCGCCCGGGGACCCCGGCAGGTTCACGATCAGCGTGCGACCCTTGACCCCACACACACCCCGGGAGAGCACCGACGTCGGCACCTTGTCCTCGCCGGCGCGACGGATCGCGTCGGCCAGTCCCGGAATCTGGTAGTCGACGATCCCGGCGGTGGCCTCCGCGGTGCGGTCGGTCGGCGAGATGCCAGTGCCGCCGGAGGTGATGACCACATCGACGCCGTCGGCCACCGCGGCCGCGATCGCGTCGGCGACGTCGGTGCCGTCGGACACCACCACCGGCGCGGAAGCGTCGATGCCGCGGCCGCCGAGCCAGTCGACGATGACCGGCCCGGTGCGGTCCTCGTAGACGCCTGCGGCGGCACGCGTGGAGGCGACGATGACGCGGCCCGATGTCACGGTCGGGTCCAGGTTCCGGTTTTGCCGCCCTCTTTGCGCAGCACCCCGATGCCGTCGATGCGCGCGGCCGGGTCGACGGCCTTGATCATGTCGTAGAGCGTCAGCGCCGCCACGCTCACCGCCGTCAGCGCCTCCATCTCGACACCGGTGCGGTCGGTGCTGCGCACGGTGGCGGTGACGGTGACCACTCCTGGCCGGCTGGCATCGCCGATGTCGAAGTCGACGTCGACACCGGTGAGCGCCAACTGGTGGCACAGCGGGATCAGGTCGCTGGTGCGCTTGGCGGCGAGGATCCCCGCCACGCGCGCGGTGGCCAGCGCGTCGCCCTTGGGCAGGCCGCCCGATGCGATCAGCGCGACGACCTCGGCGGTGGTGTGCAGTGCGCCCGCGGCGACGGCCGTGCGCTTGGTGACGTCCTTGGCGGTCACGTCGACCATGTGCGCCGCGCCGGACTCGTCGACATGCGACAGCCGGGACCCGGCCGAGCCGGGCGATCGCGCCGAGCGCTCGGTCACGCTACTTGTTGACGACCGTCACCGGATGCACGTACGGCAGGTCGCTCGAGGGCAGCGGGAAGGCGAGCTCACCGAACGGCGACAACGCGCCGGTGCGGTCGGCGGCCAGCTCGCTGACCGGATGGTCGTCATCGCCGTCGCTCGCCGGCCAGCCCGGGTCGACGTATCGTTTTTTCCCTTTGTTGTCTGCCACGCCTCACATTGTGGCAAATGGTTCGGCGGGAGGTGACACGCCGTGCTGCTTTACGCTGGTCAGCGATGACCCAGAACACTCCAGGGGCCCCGCTCGGCGCCTGGTTGGCCGAGCTTCCCGACGAGCGGCTCATCCGGCTGCTGGGGTTGCGGCCCGACCTGACGCAGCCACCGCCGGGCACCATCGCCGCGCTCGCAGCCCGCGCGCAGGCGCGCCAGTCGGTCAAGGCGGCCACCGACGACCTGGACTACCTGCGGATGGCGATCCTGGACGCGCTGCTGGTGTTGCACGCCGACGCCGCCGCTGTCCCACTCACCAAGCTCGTGGAGCTGATCGGTGGTCGCGCGCCCGAGGAAGCGATCACCGCGGCGGTCGACGATCTGCGCGAGCGCGCCCTGGTCTGGGGTGACACCACGGTGCGGGTCGCCGCGGAGGTCCCGGCCGGCCTGCCCTGGTATCCGGGCCAGGCCACCGTGGAGACGGTCGAGGACAGCGCTGACGACATCGCCGCTCGGTTGGAGAGCCTCGACGACGCGCAGGCCGATCTGCTGCAGAAGCTGCTGGAGGGCTCGCCGGTCGGCCGTACCAGGGACGCCGCCCCCGGCACGCCTTCCGACCGGCCGGTTCAGCGCCTGCTCGCCGCCCGTCTGTTGCGTCAGGTCGACGACGAGACGGTGATCCTGCCCCGGCTCGTCGGTCAGGTGCTGCGCGGTGAGCTGGTCGGCCCGACGCAGTGGACCGAGCCGGACCCGGTGGTGTCCACAACGACCGCTGCTGACGCCGACGCGGTCGCCGCCGGGGCGGCGCTCGACCTGCTGCGCGAGGTCGAGTTGGTGCTGGAGACGCTCGGCGCCGCACCGGTGCCCGAGCTGCGCAGCGGCGGGCTGGGCGTCCGCGATGTCAAGCGACTGACCAAGACCACCGGGATCGACGAACGCCGGCTGGGCCTGATCGTGGAGGTCTGCGCCGCCGCGGGGCTCATCTCGGCAGGCATGCCCGAACCGGAGCCTGCCGACGGGTCGGGACCGTACTGGGCGCCGACGGTGTCGGCCGATCGCTTCGTCGAGTCGCCGGCCGCGGTGAAATGGCAGCTGCTGGCCTCGACCTGGCTGGACCTGCACGGCAGACCGAGCCTGATCGGCACCCGCGGCCCTGACGGCAAACCGTATGCGGCGCTGTCGGATTCGCTGTTCTCGACCGCGGCCCCGCTGGACCGCCGGTTGCTGCTGGGCGTCCTCGGCGGGTTGCCGCCCGGTGCAGGCACGGACGCGACGGCGGCGTCGCACGCGATGATCTGGCGCCGGCCGCGCTGGGCGATTCGACTGCAGCCGGAGCCGGTGGGTGACCTGCTGACCGAGGCGCACGCCGTCGGACTGGTGGGCCGCGGGGCACTGGCCACCCCGGCTCGCGCGCTGCTGGCCGGGGAAACGCCCGACGCCGTCGCCAAGGCGATGGACAAGGTGCTGCCCACACCGATCGACCACTTCCTGGTCCAGGCCGACCTGACGGTCATCGTGCCCGGGCCGCTGCAGCGCGACCTCGCCGAGCAGTTGGCCGCGGTCGCCACCGTCGAGTCGGCGGGCGCGGCGATGGTGTACCGCATCAGTGAGGCGTCGATCCGGCGCGCGCTCGACACCGGCCGCACCGCAGGCGAGCTGCACGCGATGTTCGACCGTCACTCCAGAACCCCTGTGCCGCAGGGGTTGACGTACCTCATTGACGACGTGGCCCGCAGACACGGCCAACTGCGGGTCGGGATGGCGGCGTCGTTCGTGCGGTGCGAGGACACGGCGCTGCTCGCCCAGGCCGTCTCCTCGCCCGCGGCCGAACCGCTGGACATGCGGTTGCTCGCGCCGACCGTCGCGGTCTCCCAGGCGCCCATCTCCGATGTGCTGGCCGCGCTGCGGCAGGCCGGCCTCGCACCGGCGGCCGAGGACTCGACGGGCACGATCGTCGACATCCGGGCCCGCGGCGCGCGGGTGCCCACACCCCCGGGGCGCCGTCGCGCATTCCGGCCGGCACCGGTGCCGACCCACCAGACCCTCAGCGCGATCGTCGCGGTGCTGCGCAAGGTGGCGGCCGCGCCGTCGGGCAGCATGCGCCTGGACCCCGCGGTGGCGATCTCGCAGTTGCACGCAGCCGCTCACCGGCAGGCGTCGGTGGTGATCGGCTACGTCGACCCGGCCGGGGTGGCCACCCAGCGGGTGGTGGCGCCGATCAACATCCGGGGTGGTCAGCTGACCGCCTACGACCCGGCTTCAGGCCGGGTGCGCGACTTCGCGATCCACCGGATCACCTCGGTGGTCAGCGCCGACGAGGACTGACGCCGACTCAACGCGACCCGGGGTCCGCCGGTTCTGGATAATGGACAAAATGACCGACGGCCCCCTGATCGTGCAGTCCGACAAGACGGTGCTGCTCGAAGTCGACCACGAGCAGGCGGGCGCCGCGCGCGCCGCAATCGCCCCGTTCGCCGAACTCGAGCGCGCCCCCGAGCACATCCACACCTACCGCATCACCCCGCTGGCGCTGTGGAACGCCCGCGCAGCCGGCCACGACGCCGAGCAGGTGGTCGACGCGTTGGTGACGTTCTCGCGTTACGCGGTGCCACAGCCGCTGCTCGTCGACATCGTCGACACCATGGGGCGCTACGGCCGTCTGCAACTGATCAAACACCCCGCACACGGGCTGACGCTGGTGAGCCTCGACCGGGCAGTACTCGAAGAGGTGCTGCGCAACAAGAAGATCGCACCGATGCTGGGCGCGCGCATCGACGACGACACCGTCGTCGTCCACAACAGCGAGCGCGGCCGCGTCAAGCAGATGCTGCTCAAGATCGGCTGGCCCGCCGAGGACCTGGCCGGCTATGTCGACGGCGAGAAGCACCCGATCAGCCTGGCGCAGAACGGCTGGCATCTGCGCGACTACCAGGAGATGGCCACCGACTCGTTCTGGCAGGGCGGATCGGGTGTCGTCGTGCTGCCGTGCGGCGCAGGCAAGACGCTCGTCGGCGCGGCGGCGATGGCCAAGGCGTCGGCCACCACGCTGATCCTGGTGACCAACACCGTCGCGGGCAGGCAGTGGAAGCGCGAGCTGATCAACCGGACGTCGTTGACCGAAGACGAGATCGGCGAGTACTCGGGCGAGCGCAAGGAGATCCGTCCGGTCACCATCGCCACGTATCAGGTGATCACCCGGCGCACCAAGGGGGAATACCGCCACCTCGAATTGTTCGACAGCCGCGACTGGGGCCTGATCATCTACGACGAGGTGCACCTGTTGCCCGCCCCGGTGTTCCGGATGACCGCCGACCTTCAGTCGCGCCGCCGGCTCGGGTTGACCGCGACGCTGATCCGCGAGGACGGCCGGGAGGGTGACGTGTTCTCGTTGATCGGACCCAAGCGCTACGACGCGCCGTGGAAGGACATCGAGGCGCAGGGCTGGATCGCACCGGCCGAGTGCGTCGAGGTGCGGGTGACGATGACCGACAACGAGCGGATGCTCTATGCCACCGCCGAACCCGACGAGCGCTACAAGCTGTGCTCGACGGTGCACACCAAACTCGCGGTGGTGAAGTCGATATTGGAGAAGCACAAGGGGGAGCAGACGCTGGTGATCGGCGCCTACCTCGACCAGCTCGACGAGCTGGGACGCGAACTCGACGCCCCGGTCATCCAGGGATCGACGAAAACCGCCGAGCGCGAGGCGCTGTTCGACCAGTTCCGCCGTGGCGAGATCGCCACCCTGGTGGTGTCCAAGGTCGCCAACTTCTCCATCGATCTGCCGGAAGCCGCGGTGGCAGTGCAGGTTTCGGGAACGTTCGGGTCCCGCCAGGAAGAGGCTCAGCGGCTCGGCCGGTTGCTGCGACCGAAAGCCGACGGCGGCGGCGCGATGTTCTACTCGGTGGTCTCGCGCGACAGCCTGGACGCCGAGTACGCCGCGCACCGGCAGCGATTCCTCGCCGAGCAGGGCTACGGCTACATCATCAAGGACGCCGACGACCTGCTGGGGCCCACGATCTAGACGTGCGGGCCGACGGGATTCGACACCGTCAGCAGGACCGCCGAGTCCTCGATCGCCTCGAGGGAGTGGCGGGCTTTCGGCACGACGAGGTGGTCTCCCGCCGAGCCCTCCCAGTGGTTGTTCTGTTCGGTCAACCGCACCCTGCCGTGCAGTACCTGCAGGGTGGCCTCGCCGTTGGTGTCGTGCTCGTCGAGCCCGCTGCCGGACTTCAGGGCGATCAGCGTCTGGCGCAGCGAGTGCTCATGGCCGCCGTAGACGGTGTGCGCACTGCGGCCGCTGCTCGCGCCGCGCGCCGTTTCGAGCTGTTCGCGCACAAGCGCGGTCAGTGAGGTCTTGTTCATGGAGTCCTTCCCGGACGATCGAGGCTGTTCGATTCGCGGTGTGACAGCTCCAACCATCCTCGCACTCGGCCGACCCGGCAAGGTCGGCGTGTCGCCGGCACGACTTCGCCGCTGCGCACGCGCCCGCGGGCGTGAGGCGCTAGCCTCTTTGCTCATGACCGGACACCGCCGCCGTCGCGCCAACTCATCAGCGATGGGCGCCAAGCTCGCTATGGCAGGCGTCGCGGTCGGCCTGGGGGCCCTGCTGCCCGCGGGCGTGGCCGGCGCCCAACCCGGCGTTGCGCCGTTGCCGCCCGCACCCGGAGCGCCAGGCGCACCGGCGCCCCCGCCCGGTCAGCCGTATGCCGTCGAGGTGGACGAGGCGGCGCCGCCACCGGCACCGCCACCCATCGGTCCGCCGCCGGTACCCGAGGTGCGAAACGCCCAGTACGGGCAGGGCTCGAGTCCGGGGCCGCTGGGTTTCCTGCGCGACGCCTGGCATCAGGCTCAGGACCCCTACGGGTTCGCCTCGATGCCGCCGGACCAGATGCCCGTCGGAGCGGCACCGCCCCCGGGCGCCGGTCCGGCGCCGCAGCTACCGCCCGGATACACCTCGCTGACCGCCCCGGAGTCGAACGGCCCGCCGGTCGCGCCCCAAACGGAGCAGGGACCGCCACTGCCGCCGGGCTACTACCCGCTGGACGGTCCGCCTCCGCCCGGCTACTTCGACGCGCCGCCACCAGCGCCGCCGCCCGCTCCCGGACCGCCACCGGTGATCTACGCGCGCCCGACGCCGTAGCCGGCCGCCAGCCACCCGCGAGCGGCGGGGAGCACTACTCGCGCGGATCCAGCGGGTTGATGCGATGGACGATCAACGGGTCGGCATTGGTGAACGGGAAGTCGGGCAGATCTTCGATGTGCACGTTGAACGTCGCGGCGAGTACCTCGCGCGAGTATGCGCTCGCCGATGCGCGGTAACCGATGTCGCCGGGTGTCGGCTGGTCGAAGAAGATCGCGAAGTGCAGATCCGGCGCATCGACCACCTCGATGTGGTGCGGATACGCGCGCGGGATGAAGTACATGTCCCCCTGTTCGAGATACCAGGTGTCCAGTCGCCCGTCGGGATCCATCACGGTCATTCGGGAACTTCCCGACGCCACGTAGCCCATCTCGGCGGTGATCGGATGCCAGTGCGGTTCGCGCATGCCGTCTTCCCGGATGCGCAGCGAGTACATCGACAGATCCTTCAGTGCCGGCCAGAACTGGACGCGCGCCAATCGGGCTGATCCGACCGCACTACCCACAGGCGGGTTCTGAGCTTCGACGGCGAACTTGTGCGGATCGTTGAACTGCGCGCCGGCGGGCACCGACGGCTCCCCCACGCGCGCCGCCAATCGCCGGTCGGTGGTACTGCGCCGGATTTTCGCGAAGTCGGCGGCCGGAAGGTCGTAGGTGTTCCCGAGCACCGCATCGGTCATGGCGCCGAAAGCCGCACCGAAACCGAAATCCTCGGGCCGTTCGTGACGGAACGCCAGGATGAATTCGGCCCGTTGTTCACCGATGTTCTCGATGTGGTGCAGCGAACCGGAGTCGACGTGAAACATCTCGCCCGCGCGAATGACGAAGGAGGAGAATTGACTACCGCTGTCGAGAACGGACACCAGGGAGGTACCCGAGACACAATATGTGAGCTCGTTGGCGTTGGCGTGCCAGTGCGGCGTTCGCATCGCACCGGGATTGAGAACCAAACGCTTGATCGACATTCCCGCCAAGATGGGCAGGGTGTCGGCGGTGACCCGGCGCATCGAACCGTGTTCGGATTCCTCGACGATCTCGCCGTCGAGCAACGAGGTCGAATGCCGGCTTCGCTCGAGCTTCACGGTCATGTGAATCGGATCCTCCCCCGCTGCCCCGACTGTTCTTCATCAGTACCCGGACCGGCTTCAGATCCAGGCAGTTTGACGTCACTGTGAGTAAGCCGACCAGGTCAGATCGTATCCCGGGGACTCTCGCCACGCGGTGAAAGCCGGGGAATCGTCGGGCAGCATCAGGGGAACAGCGAGATCTGCGCGCCGGCCCGCGATCAAGCGTCGTTGGTCCAACCACCAGTCCGCGTCGCCCAGTGTGGTGATGCTCATGCTCACCGCCTCGGCGTTGTCGACCGATCCGACAACCGGTGGTTCGGCGTTCACCGGATTGATGGTGAAAACCCCACTGGAGCCTAAGGTTCCGCTGCCGACCGGATTCGCCACCACCGTATAGGCCTGACTGGTCTTGGCCACCGCATACCACATACACATCGTGTTGGCGGGGAATCCATGCGCGAAGAGTCCTTCCGACTCCCGCAATGGGCCGCCGTAGCTGCCGTCCCAATGTGACGGTACCGCAATCAAATCGGCTCGGCGCACCGACAAGACGCCGCTGGCCTCCGGAAATCGCACATCCGCACAGAGCAGCAGCCCGATACGGCCTATCGCCGTGTCGAACACCGGTAGGTCGTCACCGGGCGTGGCCCACGTGTACGACGGGTCGAGATGGCATTGGCGGTAGGTTCCGGCGAGCCTGCCGTCGGGCTGCACCAGCACGGCGGTGTGGAAGAGTGCGCCGCCGTCGTGCTCGACGTGACTGCCGACGACGAACCGACGCAGCCGGATCGCGAAATCCGACAACACCTGAACGGTGCGTCCCAGCCCGGATTCGGCCCACCGCGCCGCGGTGTCGGCGTCGGTCGGGACACCGCTGAAGGTGAACGCGGGCAGTACCGCCAGGCCGTCGCGGGCGTCGGCGGTCTGCAATTCGAGGACACGATCATTGGCACGCCCGATATTGCCTTCGACATCACCGGTGACCAGCTCGTACTGGACGGCGGTGACCGAGATCCGGTGCGACTCACGGGATGCCTGAGTGTCGGTGGGCGCCCGGTGGAACGCGAGGTCGCGGTACAGCTCGGGACGCCGGCGTGACAGCGTCGCCTTCTGGTCATTCGCGTAAAGAGCCGGGTCGATTTCCCCGTAGAGGATGGCGCCGGGGTTGGCAGCGGTGAGGTTCTGCTCGGTGGCCGGGAGGTGCCCGGTGCGGCGTCCGTCGGCCTGCCAGATCGATGCCGAACCCCCGTACACGACGGATATACCGGTGGTCGGATTGCTCTCGACGTTGTTTCGGTCCGCGGCGACCATCGCGAGGCCGTTCCACGCCGTCAGCTGCTGAACCGCGGCGATCGTCGAATGGTTGCCCTTCGACTCGGCACCGAGCTGGGTCAGGACCCGGTCGCTGGAGCAGATGTAGGCAATCAGGTCTGCGCCTTTGACGGCGGCCAGCCGACCGGGCTCCCAGTAAGTGTCGTCGTAACAGATCACCATGGTGATGCGGCCCAGTTCCGTCTCGAACACGGGATGGCCGGTGTTGCCCGGCGTGAACCAAAGGATGTCGCTCGGGTTAAGGCCGCTTTTTCGGTACTTCCCGATATATCCGTCAGGCCCGACGAGTGCGCCGGTGTTGTAGGTCAGCTGAGTGAGGGGGTCGATCTCGGCTATCCCGATGGCCACGTAGCACCCGTGCTTGGCACATACGGCCGCAAGAGCGTTCGTCCCGCTTCCGGGCACGGTGTCCATATAGGGCAGGAACTGCGCCAGGTCGCGGTAGATGTAACCGGACAGGGCCGCCTCCGGGAGCACGATCAACTTCGCGCCGTTCGTAGCGGCTTCCTCGGCAACAGCGCATGCACGCGCGATGTTGCGATGGAACTCGAAGAGCTCCGGGTTGAATTCGACCGCAGCCACCTTGAATGGTGTTGCGTTCACCTCGTGCCTCCTCGGTTCGGTTGATCCGCGCGCACCGTGGCCGGCGGCTAGCCGAGCGCCGGAATGACCTCGCGTTCGAACAGCTCGACACCGGACCGGTCGTAGGCCGCTTCCGGGAAGTAGAGGATGGCGTACTCGCAGCCGAGGTCGCGCATCTTGGCCAGCTTCTCGATGACCTGATCCGTTGTTCCACAGGCAGATTCGGGGGCTGTAACGGTCTTCAGCATCGCATTGACCGCGGGTTCGTCGGCTGCGGCCACCTGCCGATCGCGGACCCGGGCGACCCTGTCGGCGACGTCGGCCTCGGAGTCACCGATCACCGCGTTGAAATTGGCCGACCGCACGATCGCGTCGTAGTCGGTCCCGACGTCACGGCAATGGTCGGCGAGCACCTGGGACTTGTGCGTGAATCCCTCCGGCACGGAGGTGAAGTTGGTGTACTGGGCGTATTTCGCGGCGATCCGCAGCGTGACCTTCTCCCCGCCGCCCGCAATCCACAGCGGAATACCGTTGGGCTGTAACGGTTTAGGCTCCATTATTGCACCCTCTACCTGGTAGTGCTTGCCCTCGAAGCTGACCTTGCCGTCGCGCCAGGCATCACGCATGATCTGGACGCCCTCGTCGAGTCGGCCCAAACGCACGCCGGCAGACGGGAACCCGTAACCGTAGGCACGCCACTCGTGCTCATACCAGCCACCACCGATGCCCATCTCTGTCCGCCCGCCGGAGATGACGTCGACGGTGGCGGCGACCTTGGCCAGGTAGGCGGGATTGCGGTAGCTCATCGCCGTGCACATCTGCCCGAGTCGGACCCGCGACGTGACCGCGGCGTAGGCCGACATCAGCGCCCACGCTTCATGAGTGGCCTCGGCGGTGGGAACCGGCACCGTGTGGAAGTGGTCATAGACCCACACTGAATCCCACGCGCTGCGGTCGGCGTACACGGCGAGATCGCGCATCACCGACCAGTGTTGTTCGGTGGGGATGCCCACCAGGTCGAGTCGCCAGCCCTGTGGGATGAAGAAGCCGAAGCGCATGACCCCCGACTCTAGGTGACGCCGGGGCGAGTTCGGCGCCGAAGTTCGCAGTCCGGGGTCCCGCAACCATCACTAGTTAGCTGCACTCGGCATAGTCTTCAAGCAGCACATAGCCTTTCAGTTGCAGCCGACCCTCGCCGACAGGGCGCGATCCGCTTCGCTGAGCGGCCGGCGGTGTTGTATGGTGTGGCTCACACAACCGATACGATGTGATGTAGACCACACAGGAGGCGGCCGTGGCCCGTGACCGGATGACGGGAATGCAGACCCATCCAGGGCGCCCGGGCGGAGCCATCGGGGTTCGATGGGTCCACGGACTGTTGCTCGCGGTGATCGCCATCGCCGCGGTCGTCGGCATCGTCAGCACCGCCGCGATGGGACAGACGCCGATCGCCATCGCGATCGGGATCGTCTCACTCGCCTTCTTCTCGCGGATCGGCTGCTGACCTTCATTGCCCGGGCTTGTCGGTGGGCGGGTCTAGCCTGGCGAGATGGCCCTGTCCAAGGAAGAACGCGAACAGTTCCTGGCCGAACCCCACATCGCCGCGCTGTCGGTCAGTGCCGGTGACAAGCGGGGTCCGCTCACCGTGCCGATCTGGTACCAGTACGCCGTCGGTGGCCAGCCGTGGGTGCTGACCGGCGACGGGTCCCGCAAGCACCGGCTCATCGAGGCGCAGGGCGAGTTCACGTTGATGGTCGAGCGCGTCGAGCCCTCGGTGCGCTACGTCGCGGTCGACGGCCCGGTCAGCAGCATCGAGCGGGCCACCGATGACCACCTCGTCGAGATGACGAAGCGCTACCTGGCGCCGGAGAAGGTCGACGCCTACCTCGAGTACGCCCGCCGTGAACACGGGGAGGGCGTAGTGGTCGTCATGAGGCCCCGACACTGGTTGTCGGCAGACCTCGGCGCCATCTGAGCCGATGGCCTCGAGACAGCGGCTCTTCACCGCGTTCTACCGCTTCGGATTCACGCCGTGGGACGGACATCCTCTGCCTCGCAGTCTGATCGAACTCGTCGACGGCGCGGACCGGCTGCATCCGGGCAGCGCGCTTGATCTCGGCTGCGGAACCGGCGACAGCTCGATCTTCCTGGCGAGGAATGGCTGGGCGGTCACCGGTGTCGACTACGTCGCGAAGGCCGTGGGCAGGGCGCGCGCCAAGGCCGAGGCCGCGAAGGTGAACGTCACCTTCAGCCGTGGCGACGTGACGCGGCTGTCGAGCGAAGGCATCGGCACAGGTTTCGATCTCATCCTCGACAGCGGCTGCCTGCACGGGATGAGCGCCGACGACCGCGCCGCCTACGTCCGAGAGGTCACCGCGGTGGCCGCGCCCGGTGCCCGGCTGCTCATCGTCGCGTTCGTGCCCGGCGGTTCGTTCGGCGTGCCCGGCATCGACCCGGACGAGGTGGCGCACCGGTTCGCCGGCGGCTGGACGCCGTTGTCCTCCGGAGATGAGGCCGCGATGAACCACAACGGTAAGAACCCGGCGCGGCACTACCTGTTCGCGCGCGCCTCGTAGAGCGACGCGACGGCCGGCAGGCTGACCTTGAGCGCCGGATTGCGCGGCAGTTCGTCGACGACCGCGAACGCGACGGGCACGGTGTACACCGGCAACGCTGAGCGGACCAGTTCGGCGAGCTCGCCCTCGGACGGTACGGGCAACCCCGGCGTCACCTCGATCGCCGCGAACGGCACCTCCCCCAGGCGCGCATCGGGCACCCCGACCACGCAGACGTCCCGTACCGCAGGATGTGAGATCAACACCCGCCGAACGGTTTCGGGCAGGATCTTGAACCCGCCGCGGTTGATCGCCCCGTCGGCGCGGCCGTGCAGGAAGACGAACCCGTCGGCGTCGATGGAGGCGATGTCGGTGGTACGGATCCAGTCCGCACCGATCGGCGCGACCTTGGCCTCGAGCAGACCCTGCTCACCCGCTCGAAGTGGCGCACCGGTGTCGGGGTCGACGACGCGCAATCGGGTGTCGGGCAGGGCACGCCCGACGCTGTTGCGCTTGGCCGTACCGAACTCTTGTTGCAGATCCGGTGTCCACGCGCACAGCGAACCGGCGAATTCGGTTGCGCCGTAGGCCAACATGATCGGAACGCCGTACCTGGACTCGAATGCGTCGCGCGTTTCGGGGTCCAAGGGTCCCGACGCGCTGATCAGGAAGTCCAGCGACGCGAGGTCCTCCTTGGCTACGTCGGCGTCCAACAGCATCCGGATGACGGCGGGCTGCACGCCCGAACGGGTGATGCCGTGCCGCTTCACCGCGTTCACGTAGCCGTCGACGGTAAACCGCTCGAGCATCACGATGCGCCGCGCGTTGTAGACGCCGGCGATGAGTTGGCAGACCCCGATGCCGCCGAACTGCCAGTACGCCATCTCCGGCGGGGCGTCGGCGGGTGCGGACTCCCCGCTCGTGACGCTGAACACCGTGCGTCGCAGCACCGGTGTCCTGATCGACTGGCGCTTCGGCGGTCCGGTGGTGCCGCTGGTCAGAATCTGCAGGGCCACATCGGGTTCGGCGACCGCGTGGGACCGGGACTCGTCGCGGCGCTCCAAGCCCGGCACCGCCGAGACAGCGGGCGACTGCAGCGAGATACCCACACCCGCACTGCCTGCACGCCTGGCGGCCGCCACGACCGGTGTCGTCCAGTCCTCGACATCGGCGACCACCGCCGACAACTCGAGCTTCTCGATGTCGCGACCGATCGCCTCCGGCGACTGGAACGAGTAGACCATCGACACGGTGCGACCGGCGGCCAGGAACCCGATGATCACCGCGGCGTGCGGCAACCGGTTGCGCACCACGAGGCCGACCGGCGCATCGTCGGATACCCCGGCCTCGCGCAGCAACTCTGCGACGGCATGGCCGTATTCGGCGACCTCGGCACCCGAGTACCACCGACCTTCGAACTCGATGCAGGGCTTGTCGCCGTAGCCGGCCAGTCCCGCGGCGAACTCGTCGGTGAAGGTCACGGCGTCAGGCTAGACGATCCGGTGATGCGACCACCCGCACTCGGCACGCTCCCCTCCCGCTGTGTCAGGTCGACATGCCCAGCGCGGCCAAGGCTCCCTGCACGGTGACCCGCCGCAGCTCATCGTGATCGGCGTCAGGGAACTGCAGACAGCAGTCCTGCATCCCGCCGAGGGCGATCACCGCGCGCGTCGACTGCTCGAGCGTGGGCCGGTTGCCGAAGATCAGCCTGCCCAGGCGCTCACGCCAGGCCAGCAACCGGTCGATCAGGCCGAGGTCGGCCAGCGTGGTGAGTTCGGATACCACGAGCAGCAGGTCGGCGCGATGCTTGTAGTGGAAGTCGAAGTAGCCCTCGAGTAGCTCGCGCGCCGTGGCACGCCTAGCCCCCCGCCGCTTCTCGTGCGCGGTCACAAAGGCCTCGCCCTCGTCGATCAGTGGTTGCAGGATGCTGCGCACCAATTCCTCGCGCGAGCCGAAGTGGTAGTACAGCGCGGGCTTGGTGATACCCAGGCGGTCGGCGATGTCCTGCAAGCTGGTCCGCTGCACACCCTTCTGCGTGAACAGCTCCCTGGCCACGTGCTGGATGCGCTGACGGGTTTCGGAGGGCGGCCGCGACACCTACCCACCCTAACTGACTTAACGGTTGGTAAGCTCACTTGCGCTGCCTTACCGATCGTTAAGTAAGTGAGGATCGACATGCGAGTTCTCGTCTCCGGCGCCAGCGTCGCCGGCCCGGTGCTGGCCTACTGGTTGACCCGCGGCGGGTTCGACGTCACGGTCGTCGAACGCGCCCCGGCGCTGCGCAAGACCGGCGGCCACGCCGTGGATCTGTTCCGTCCGGCGATGGAGATCTCCGAACGGATGGGTGTGCTGCCCGCCATCGAGCAGCATGCCACCGGCATCGACCTGCTGACGGTGCACCGGCCGTGGGGACGGCGGCCGGTGCACATCGACAACCGCAAGCTCATCGCCGCGATGTCCGACCGACATGTCGAGATCATGCGCGACGATCTCAGCGAAATCTATTTCGACGCCGGCCGCGACGATGTCGAGTACGTGTTCGGCGACGAGATCACCGCGATCACCGACGACGGCGAAGTGTCGTTCCGTCGGGGTGCGGCAAGGAGATTCGACCTCGTCGTGGGCGCCGACGGGTTGCATTCCGGCGTGCGCAGGCTCGTGTTCGGCGACGCGGTGACAGAGGACTTCCTCGGCGGCTACCTCTCGGTGGTGTCGGTGCCCAGGTCGTTCGCGCGCGAGGGCGTAGGAAACAGCTACTTCGAACCCGACCGCATGGCGATGGTCTACACCGCCCGCCATCTCGACGACGCGCGCGCGGTCTTCCTGTTCCGGCCCGACGCGCCGTTGGACTACGACCATCGCGACGTCGAGCGCCAGCAGGCACAGCTGTGCGCGGCGTTCACCGGGATGGCCGCCGAGGTGGACCGCTGGTTGGAGGAAGTACCGCGCACGCCTGCGTTCTACTTCGACGCGATCACTCAGCTCACGATGACGACGTGGTCGCGGGGATGCGTCACGCTGGTGGGCGATGCGGGCTACTGCCCGGGTCCCGCGGTCGGGGGCAGCACCAGCCTCGCGGTGTACGGCGCCTACGTGCTTGCGTGCGAGCTCGTCGCAGCGGGCGGTGATCACACGGTCGCCTTCCCCGCCTACGAGCGCACGATGATGCCGTCGGTGCTCGGCAGCCGGTCGCTGGCCAGGGTGAACGCCAAGACCATCGTCCCGCGGTCGCGCATCGGCCTTCGGGCGCTCGTCGGCGTTGCCCGTGCGATCTCAATCCTTCCGCTGGGCGTCACCAAGGCGGTCGCTCGCCTCAACCGCAGGGGCGTGCGACTCTACGACAATATGCCACTGCCCGAATACGCTGAATCCCCCGAAACCATTGCGGCTCCGGGGGAATCGGCGTCGTGACTATCCGGTCAGAGAGGCCGGCGGGTTGAACCGCTCGCCGTAGCGGGCGGCCAGCTCCTTGGCGCGTGCCACGAAGGCCTCCTTGCCGACACCGCCTGCACCCTGGTAGCCGACGATGAACTGCGCCGAACCACCGGTGTAGGGCGGGAAGCCGATGCCCATGATCGAGCCGATGTTGGCGTCGGCGGTCGAGGTGAGCACGCCCTCGTCGAGGCACTTCTGCGTCTCGAGCGCCTCGGCGAACAGCATCCGGTCGATCATGTCCTGCAACGGAACATCGGCGGTGCCGGACTTGAACGTCTCGCGCAGCCCCGGCCACAGACCGGTGCGCTTGCCATCGACGTACTCGTAGAAACCGGCGCCCTTCAGCCGTGACGGTCGACCGATCTCGATCATCTTCTCGACGACCGCCTCGGCCGGGTGCGGCTCGTAGGTGCCGCCGGTGGACTCGACGCCCTTGCGGGTGGCGACGGCGATCTTGTGCATCAGCTCGAGGTTGAGCTCGTCGGACAGCTGCAGCGGCGCGGCCGGGTAGCCGGCCTGCGCACCGGCGGCCTCGATCGACGCCGGCTCGACGCCCTCGCCGAGCATGGCCAGCGCCTCGTTGACGAACGTGCCGATCACGCGGCTGGTGAAGAAGCCGCGGCTGTCGTTGACCACGATCGGCGTCTTGCCGATCGCCAGCGTGTAGTCGAACACCCGGGCCAGCGCCTCGTCAGAGGTCTTCTCGCCCTTGATGATCTCGACCAGCGGCATCTTGTCGACCGGCGAGAAGAAGTGGATGCCGATGAAGTCCTCCTGGCGCTTAACCCCGCTCGCCAGACCGGTGATCGGCAGCGTCGAGGTGTTCGAGCCGAGCAGTGCGTTGGGCTCGACGATGTCCTCGATCTCCTGGAACACCTTGTGCTTGAGATCCTGGTCCTCGAACACGGCCTCGACGACGAAGTCGACACCCTTCAGATCGGCCGGGTCACCGGTCGGGGTGATGCGGGCCAGCAACGCGTCAGAGCGCTCCTGCGTGGTCTTGCCTCGCTCTAGGGCCTTGGCCTCCAGCTTCTCGGAGTAGCCCTTGCCCTTGGCGGCGGCTTCCGCACTCACATCTTTGAGCACCACTTCAAAACCCGCCTTGGCCGACACATAGGCGATGCCCGCCCCCATCATGCCCGCACCCAGCACTCCGATCTTGTTGATCTTGACCGGCTCGATGCCGTCGGGCCGTGAGCCGCCGCCGTTGATGTACTGCAGATCCAGGAAGAACGCCTGGATCATGTTCTTGGCGGTCTGACCGGTGACCAACTGGGTGAAGTAGCGGCTCTCGATGCGCGATGCGGTGTCGAAGTCCACCTGCGCCCCCTCGACGGCCGCGTCGAGGATCGCCCGCGGCGCCGGCATCGGCGCACCCTTGAGCTGCTTCTTCAGCAGCGCCGGGAACGACGGCAGAATGCTCGCCAGGCCGGGCGAGGCCGGGGTGCCGCCGGGCATCTTGTAGCCCTTGGCATCCCACGGCTGAACGTGGGCATCGGGATTGGCCTTTATCCAAGCCTTGGCGGCCGGGACCAGTTCGTCGACCGACGACACGAGTTCGTCGACCAGACCCGTCTCCTTCGCCTTCGCGGGCTTGAACCGGGTGCCCTGGGACAGCACCTCCATGAACGCCTTCTGGATGCCGAACATCCGCACGGTGCGGGTGACGCCGCCGCCGCCGGGCAGCAAGCCGAGCGTCACCTCGGGCAGGCCGATGACCGAGCCCTTCACGTCCGCGGCGATGCGGTGATGGCACGCCAGTGCGATCTCCAGGCCACCGCCCAGCGCCGCGCCGTTGATCGCCGCGACGACCGGCTTACCCAGCGTCTCGAGCGCGCGCAGGTCAGCCTTGATGCCCTCCACCTCGTCGAAAGCCTCTCCGGCGTTATCGGGGCCGACGTTCATCATGCCCTTGAGATCACCGCCGGCGAAGAACGTCTTCTTGGCGCTGGTGATCACCACGCCGGTGATCGAATCCTTCTCCGCGACAAGGCGTTGGACGGCCTTGTGCATCGACTCCTTGTAATGCTCGTTCATCACGTTGGCCGAGCCGGTCGGGTCGTCCAACGTCAGGGTGACGATGCCGTCGGCATCCTTGTCCCACTGAATAGTGTTCTCTGCCATCGTCTTTCCTTAGACTCGCTCGATGATGGTGGCCACGCCCATGCCGCCGCCGACGCACAGCGTCACGAGCGCGCGACGGGCGTTGCGACGCTCGAGCTCGTCGACCATGGTGCCTGTGATCATGGCGCCGGTGGCGCCCAGCGGATGGCCCATCGCGATGGCGCCGCCGTTGACGTTGAGCTTCTCGTCGGGGATGTTCAGGTCCTTCTGGAACTTCAGCACCACCGATGCGAACGCCTCGTTGAGCTCGAACAGGTCGATGTCGTCGACCGTCAACCCGGCGCGATCGAGCACCTTGCGGGTGGCAGGCGTCGGGCCGGTGAGCATGATCACCGGATCGCTGCCGCTGGTCGCGGTGGCGACGATGCGTGCCCGTGGGGTCAGATTCTGAGCCTTTCCTGCGCTCTCTGAGCCGACGAGCACCAGCGCGGCGCCGTCGACGATGCCCGAGCTGTTGCCGCCGGTGTGGACGTGGTTGATCTTCTCGACCCAGTGGTACTTCTGCAGCGCCACGTCGTCGAATCCGCCCATGGCGCCGATGCCGTCGAACGCGGTCTTCAGCTTGGCCAGGCCCTCGAGCGTGGTGTCGGGACGCATGTGCTCGTCGTGATCGAGGACCACCAGGCCGTTCTGGTCGCGCACCGGTACCACCGACTTGGCGAAGTAGCCGCCCGACCACGCCGCGGCAGCGTGCTCCTGGCTGCGCAACGCGTAGCGGTCGACGTCCTCGCGCGAGAAGCCCTCGATGGTGGCGATCAGGTCCGCGCCGATGCCCTGGGGGACGAAGCCGACGACGTAGTTGGTCTCGGGGTCGGTCGCCCAGGCGCCGCCGTCGGAGCCCATCGGCACGCGGCTCATCGACTCGACGCCGCCTGCCAGCACCAGGTCGTCCCAGCCCGAACGCACCTTCTGCGCGGCGGTGTTGACGGCCTCCAGGCCCGATGCGCAAAAGCGGTTGAGCTGTACGCCGCCGGTGGTGTCGGGCAGGCCCGCGGCAAGCACCGCGGTGCGGGCGATGTCACCGCCCTGGTCGCCGACCGGCGAGACGACACCGAGGATGACGTCGCTGATCAGCGTCTCGTCGAGGTCCGGGTGGCGTCGGCGGATCTCGTCGACCAGGCCCGTCACCAGGTTGATCGGCTTGATCTCGTTGAGCGCGCCGTTCTTGTTCTTGCCGCGGGGGGTGCGGATGGCCTCGTAGATGAAGGCTTCTTCAGACATGTGGGGCAGCCTAACAGCCCAAACCAACCTGTTGGTTGGGCAGTCCCGCTTGCGCCGAGGGCCACTTGTTCGTCTTCACCAGGCCTCCGTACCGCTACCGTGGCCGCGTGGACGTCGTCCTTGGGCTCGACATCGGCACCGGAAGCACCAAAGGCGTTCTCACCGACACCTCGGGCATCGTGCTCGCCACCGAGACCGTGCCGCACTCGATGGACCTACCGCGACCCGGGTGGGCGGAGTTCGACGCAGAGGTGTGGTGGCGCGAGGTCTGTGACATCAGCCGGACGCTCATCGCCCGCATGCCCGCCGAAGGTTCGCTCGCAGCGGTCTGCGTCAGCGGGCTCGGACCCTGCCTGGTGCTCTGCGATGCCGACCTGCGTCCCCTCCGGCCCGCGATCCTGTACGGGATCGACACGCGCGCTATCGTCGAGATCGAGTCGCTCACAGCTGAATTCGGTTCAGATGCAATTCTGGAACGCGGCGGTAGCCTGCTGACCAGCCAGGCCGTCGGCCCCAAACTGGAGTGGGTCCGCCACCACGAGCCGGAGGTGTTCGACAACGCCGAGAAGTGGTTCAGCGCCCACTCCTACATCGTCGCCAAGCTCACCGGCGAATACGTTCTGGACCATCACACCGCGAGCCAGTGCGACCCGCTCTACGCGACCCCGAAGTTCGAGTGGAACATCGACTGGGCGCAACGCATCTGCGGGCATCTGCCGTTGCCCCGGCTGGTCTGGCCGGACGCTGTGGTGGGGTCGGTCACCGCCTCGGCGTCGACTGCATCCGCCATCCCGGCGGGGACCCCGATAGTGGCGGGCACGGTCGACGCCTACGCCGAGGCCTTCTCGGTCGGGGTCCGCCGGCCAGGCGATCTCATGCTCATGTACGGGTCGACGATGTTCATGGTGCAGATCACCGCTGACTACCACTGCGACCCGGCGTTGTGGACGACCGCGGCGGTGGAGCACAACAGCTACGCGCTGGCCGCGGGCACCGCCACCGCGGGCAGCATGATCACCTGGTTGCAGGCCACGACCGGGAACGCATCGTTGGACGAACTGACCGCCGAAGCGCTGGTGGTACCGCCTGGCTGCGAGGGCCTCCTGATGCTCCCCTACTTCAGTGGCGAGCGAACCCCCCTCTTCGACCCGAACGCGCGCGGATTGCTTGCCGGGTTGACGCTGCGCCACGGACGGGGACATCTGCTCCGCGCAGCCTACGAAGGCATCGCCTTCGGTGTACGCGACATTCTCACGCGATTCGACGACGCGGCGCCCGGTGGCCGACTGGTGGCCGTCGGCGGCGGACTGAGCAGTCCCATCTGGGCGCAGGCGGTCAGCGACATCACCGGCCGCGCGCAGTCGATCCCCGAGCAGACGATCGGTGCCGGCTTCGGTGGCGCCCTGCTGGCCGCGATCGGCGCCGGACTGGTGCCACAGGACAGCGATTGGACCCGCATCGCCCGCAGAATCGAGCCGGATCCGGGCCGCGCCGCGTTGTACGACGGCCTTTACCGGACATGGCGCGAGCTCTATCCGGCCACCGTGACACAGATGCACCGGTTGGCGGCCATCGTCGCCGAGTGAGCGCCACCGCCTAGGCTCGACACCCATGACGGTGCGGCGGCTGCAGCCCTATGCGGTGACGATCTTCGCCGAGACGTCCGCGCTCGCCGCGCGCATCGGCGCGGTCAACCTCGGCCAGGGCTTCCCCGACGAGGGCGGCCCGCCGGCCATGCTCAGAATCGCCGAGAACGCGATCGCCGCGGGCGACAATCAGTACCCGCCGGGTCTGGGCATCGCTCCGTTGCGGCGGGCCATCGCGGCGCAGCGCAAGCGGGCGTACGGCACCGAGTACGACCCCGACACCGAAGTGCTGGTGACCGTCGGCGCCACCGAGGCGATCGCGTCGGCGGTACTCGGCCTGGTCGAGCCGGGTTCGGAAGTGCTGCTGATCGAGCCGTTCTACGATTCCTACTCCCCCGTCCTCGCGATGGCCGGCTGTGAGCGGCGGGCGGTGCCGATGGTCGCCGACGGGCGCGGATTCCGCATCGACGTCGACGGCCTGCGCGCCGCGGTGACTTCCAAGACCAGGGCGCTGATCCTCAACTCTCCGCACAACCCGACCGGCATGGTCGCCGGTCACGCCGAACTGCGCGGGCTGGCCGAGTTGGCCGTCGACAAGGACCTGCTGGTGATCACCGACGAGGTCTACGAGCACCTGGTCTACTCGGACCCTCCCGGCCACGCTCATCGGCCGCTTGCCGACTATCCCGGCATGGCCGATCGCACGATCACGATCTCTAGCGCGGCCAAGATGTTCAACGTCACCGGCTGGAAGATCGGATGGTGTTGCGGGGCAGCCGATCTGATCGCCGGTGTGCGCGCCGCCAAGCAGTATCTGACCTACGTCGGCGGGGCGCCGTTCCAGCCCGCGGTCGCACATGCGCTGGACAACGAGCAGGACTGGGTGGCGGCGCTGCGGGATTCGCTGCAGCACAAGCGCGACCGGCTCGGCGCCGCACTGACCGACGTGGGGTTCGAGGTGCACGACAGCCACGGCACCTACTTCCTGTGCGCCGACCCCCGCCCGCTCGGGTTCACCGACAGCGCCGCGTTCTGCGCCGAACTCCCGCACACGGCCGGCGTCGCCGCCATCCCGCTGACGGCGTTCTGCGACCCCGCCGCCGAACACGCCGGAGCGTGGAACCATCTGGTGCGCTTCGCGTTCTGCAAGCGCGACGACACCCTCGAGGAGGCGATCCGCCGACTGCAGGTGCTACGCCGGCGCTAGCGCCGCGACTTCTTCCACCGGTCGATGACCGCGGGCAGCTCGGCCAGCAGGAATGAGTAGAAGTCACGCATCTCGGTAAGACGTTGGTGCGCGGCGCTGTTCGACGACGTGGCAGAGATGCCGTCGGCGGCCGCCTGCTGAATCGCCGCGAGGATGGTGTTCTGCGTCGTGTACAGCACCGCCCACGCGTCATCGCGCAGGCGGTAGTGGTCGCGGCGGCTTCCCGGCGCGGGCACGCGCTCGACCAGGCCCACCGAGATGAGCATCTTGACCGCCCCGGATATCGCGCCCGCGCTGGCACCCAACCGGTCCGCCAGCTCGCCGGCCGTCATCGTCGGCCGGTCGGTGAACAGCAGTGCGGCCAGCACCCGCGACGTCATTCGCTGCAGCCCATGGCTGGTCAACACCAGCGCGAGCGCTTCGGCCGGGTCTGCCGAGTCGGGCCCCTCCGTCATGACCGTCTCCATACAGTGTTCACAAATTTCTGAAACTTCAGTATAGTGCGTTCAGGTGCTCCGGGAAGTCTGGTCGGAACGAAATACCCGCATGTGGGTCGGACGGTGTCCGGCCCGTCGTATCCGAAAGGCGTGAGCACCACGATGAATCACGGTGGCAAGTCCTCACCACCAGGTCAGACCGACGTCGTCATCGAGGTCCGGGACCTGTCGTTCGCCTATCCGGGCGCCGACGCCCCGGCGGTTCGTCAGATGGACTTCGAGGTCCGTCGCGGGGAGATCTTCGGCTTTCTCGGACCCAGCGGCGCCGGCAAGTCGACGACCCAGAAGCTGTTGATCGGCCTCCTACGGGGGCACCGCGGCCAAGTCTCGGTATGGGGCCGTGAACCCGCCGCCTGGGGTCGGGACTACTACGAACGCATCGGGGTGTCGTTCGAACTGCCGAACCACTACGGCAAACTCACCGCAGCCGAGAACCTGAGGTTTTTCGGCTCGCTCTACGAGGGCCCCATCCGGGACCCGCTCGACCTGCTCGAGATGGTCGGTCTGCACGGCGACGCCGACGCCCGCGTCAGCACCTTCTCCAAGGGCATGCAGATGCGGCTCACGTTCGCCCGGTCGCTGCTCAACAACCCCGAACTGCTGTTCCTCGACGAGCCCACCTCCGGCCTCGACCCCGTCAATGCGCGCAACGTCAAGAACATCGTGCTCGACATGAAGGCGCAGGGCCGAACGGTCTTCCTCACCACTCACGACATGGCCACCGCGAACGAGTTGTGTGACCGGGTGGCGTTCGTCGTGGACGGCGCGATCGTGGCTCTGGACACGCCTGCCGAGTTGCGGATCGCGCGCAGCCAGCGGAAGGTGCGTGTCGAATATCGCGGTGACGCCGGCCATCTGGTCGCCGAGGAGTTCGCCATGGACGGTTTGGCCGATGATCCGGCCTTCCACTCGGTGTTGCGCGGCCACCACGTCGAAACGATCCACAGTCGGGAGGCGACCCTCGACGACGTGTTCGTCGAAGTGACCGGCAGGTCGCTCGCATGATGCGCCTGGCAACGGCTATTCGTCTGGAACTGGTGCTGCAGAACCGCCAGCGGTTTCTGCATGCCGCGGTGTTCTCCGGGCTGATCTGGTTGGCCGTTCTGCTTCCGATGCCGTCGAACCTGCGTGCGGTGGCCGAACCGTACGTGCTCCTCGGCGACATCGCCATCATCGGGTTCTTCTTCATCGGCGGGTCGGTGTTCTTCGAGAAGCAGGAACGCACGCTCAGCGCCGTGATCTCCACTCCACTGCGATTCGGTGAGTACCTGGCCGCCAAAGTCGCGGTGCTGAGCGCCCTTTCGCTGTTGATCGCCGTCACCGTGGTGTCGATCGCTCACGGGCTGGCCTACCGACCGCTCCCGTTGCTCGCCGGCGTAGTACTGGGGACGATGCTGATGCTGATGACCGGCTTCATCACGTCGTTGCCGTTCGCGTCGGCCACCGACTGGTTCCTGTTCGGCACCGTGCCGATCGCGATCATGAACCTGCCGATCCTCCACTACTCAGGCCTGTGGCCTCATCCGGTGCTCTATGCGGTGCCCACGCAGGGACCCCTGATGCTGCTCGGAGCGGCGTTCGACCAGGTTGACCTGGCGCCGTGGCAGGTCGGCTACGCGATCGTCTACCCGCTGGCCTGCCTCGCGGTACTCGGCTGGGTCGCGCGGGAGATGTTCGACCGCCACGTGGTGCAGAAGGCGGGCGCATGATGGCCACCACCGTCACGAAAGCCTGGAAGGCGTTCGGCCGCAACGATCTGCGCGGCGCCTACCGCGACCCGCTGCTGGTCATGCTGGTGTTCGCACCGGTCATCTGGACGACCGCGGTCGCTGTCCTGACGCCCCGCATCACGACGATGCTCGACGACCGCTACGGCTTCGACCTGACGCCCTACTACCCGTTGATACTGACCGGCTTCCTGCTGCTCACCAGCATCATCATCGCGGGCTCACTGGCCGCATTCCTGATCCTCGACGAGGTCGACGCGGGAACACTTCTGGCGCTACGCGTCACACCCGTGTCGATGGGGTCGTTCTTCGGCTACCGAGCCGCCACGGTGATCACGGTGACAACGGCTTATGTCGTGGCCACGCTGTCGTTCAGCGGGATACTGCGTCCCGGTCTGCTGCCTGCGCTGTTTCCCATCGGGGTGCTGGCCGGGTTGTCGGCGATCGTCACCCTGCTGTTGATCGTCGCGATGGCGGGCAACAAGATTCAGGGGCTGGCGGCAGTGCGCGGTTTGGGCATGCTCATCGCCGGCCTGCCCTGCCTGCCCTGGTTCATCGGCTCTCCATGGAATCTAGCCTTCGGGGTGCTACCCCCGTACTGGGCGGCCAAGGCGTTCTGGGTCGCCAACGCGGACGGGACCTGGTGGCCCTACCTGGTGGCCGGCGTCGCCTACAACACGGCCGTCGCGTGGCCGTTGTTCCGCCGCTTCGTGTCCCGCAACAGCTGAACCCACCTTCACACGTCGGTGTCCCGCCGCCGGTACCCGTGCAGGCCCACGCCGGCCAGGACCGCGGTGACGACCAAGAAGACCACGATGGCCGGCCAGTTCGGCGCTGCCGCGGGCACCGCCGCGATGTGGACGAACGGCGACGCCTGCGAGACCCAGGAGGGAGCGCCCGCGCTGTCGGCGACGACGCTGAGCAGGAAGCCGCCGACAACCGGCACCGCGCCGACGGCGGTCACGGCACCGGGCACCCACCCCACCGCCAGTGCCGCAGCACCGAGGGCCAGCAAGGACGCCGGAGCGGTATTCAGGGCGCCGGCGAAGGCGTCCCCGAAACCCAATTGCGCCTTGGTCGCAGCGGCCCCGACCCACATCGCGACCGCGGCGACGCCGTGCAGGATCAGGACTCCGGCACCGGCCACCAGGACCTCAGCGCCCAGCAGTCGGTTCCGCGACACGGGCGCGGCCAGCATCATCGCCGAGCGCCCTTCGCGCTCGTCGGCGGCGAACGCCGACAGGCGCGTCGCCGCATAGAGGCCGGCCGGAATCACCAACAAGCTGAACAGCGCCGCGGCGAACCCGGCCGCGGCGTCGAGCCCGCCCATACCGGCTGCGGCGGCCAGTTCGGCGAATCGCGGGTTCTCGGCGAAGAATTCGAGGACCGAGGCGATGATCGCGCCGACGATGAGGAAATATGCGCCGACACCGACCAGCCAGCCGAGCGTCGGCCGCACCGCGCGCCGGGCCGCAAACCCGGTGACCGACCCGAGTAGGTGTAACCGTGGTGCGCGACGGACGCGGACCGCGACCCACCCGCCGCCGACGTCACGTCCGCGCGCCGCCATCACCGCCACTGCGCCTGCCACGACGGCGAACAGCGCCAGCACCGCCAACGGCAGCATCCTGTTGTCCGCGTACGGCGCGGCCCGCGATACCAGACCGAACGGCGTCAACCATGACGCGAAACCCAGCGCGTCGACGCCGTCGGCCACCATCCGCAGCAGGACCGTCATCCCGAGAACGCCGACCGAGGCTCCGACCGCCGACGACCTGTTCGGCATCAGCTGGGCCGCCGCCAGCCCCACCGCGCCGAACGTGGCGGTTACGCCGAGGACGCCCAGCGCGTAGGTGAGCGCCCCGGCGGGATCGGTGCCCGCGGCGACCATCGCGACGCCGACCGCGGCGCTGATCACCACGGCCGCACCGGCGACCGCGACCAGGCAGCTCACCACCCCGTCGACCGTCCGTAACCGTCCGGCCAACAACAGGTCCCAGCGACCGGCGTCCTCTTCCCCACGGGTCACGCGGATCGCGGCCAGCATCAGCCAGACCGCGGCCAGGATCATCACCGGTGTTCCGGTGCGCCACACGGTGAAACCGCCAGGATCGTCCAGCGCTACCGCCGGACCGAAGAGCACCCGGATCGCCGGGTTGCTCGCCAGCGCCTCGACGGCGCGCCGGCCCATCTCACCGGAGAAGGTCGACTGATATTGCACGGCAACAAGTGCCGACATTCCCGCGCAGATCGCGGTCACGATGAGCGCGCCCCTGCGCAGCTGACGGACCATCAACCGGCCGACCACGCCGGCGGCCGTCGGCAGCGGACCCACCACCGATGGAGCAGTCACGGCGGCGGTCATCGCACGGGCTCCCCGTAGTAGTCGAGGAAGATCTCCTCCAACGTCGGTTCCCGCATACCCAAAGCGGTGATCTCCGTTCTGGCGAGGGCTCTCAGTGCCTCCGTCGGGGTGCCGGACAGGCTGAAGCGCAACCGGTCCCCCGGCAGCCGCACCATGTCCGACACGCCGGACACCGAGTCGAGCGGAGGCTCGACGCCGTCGTAGGTCACCTCCACCACGGTGCGCCGCAACCGGCGCAGGTCGGCGATCGTGTCGATCTCCACCAGCCGTCCCGCCCGCAGTATCGCGACGCGGTCACAGACGGCCTCGACCTCGGCCAACTGGTGCGAACTCAGGAAGACGGTCTGGCCGCGATCGCGTGCCTCGCCGACACAGCGGCGAAACTCCCGCTCCATCAAAGGGTCCAGGCCACTGGTCGGTTCGTCGAGAACCAGCAGTGGCGCACGGGTCGAGAACGCGGCCACCAGTGCAACCTTCTGTCTGTTGCCCGTCGAATAGGTCTTGCCGGGGCGGTCGAGGTCCAGGGCGAACCGGTCCACCAGTTCCGTGCGGTAGCCGACGTCGACGCCGGGCCCGATATTTCCCAGCAGTTCGAGTGTCTCGGCGCCGGTCAGGTTCGGCCACAGTGCCACGTCGGCGGGCACATAGGCCAACATGCGATGTGCGCGTCGCACATCGCCTGCGTCACAGCCGAAGACGGCCGCCCGCCCGGCAGTCGGCCGGATCAGCCCGAGGAGCAACCGGATCGTCGTCGACTTTCCCGCGCCGTTGGGGCCGAGAAAGCCGAAAACCTCGCCCGCGGAGACGGTGAGATGCAGGTCGTCGACGGCAACGACGGAACCGAAGCGTTTGGTGAGCCCATCGACCTGGATGGGATTGTCCACAGCAGCGCGCGCAGGCGCGTTCGAATCAACGTGCACGGTGAGCCTTTCACGAGTCGGGTTACTGACCGCCGACCAGACTTCCCGGCTCACCTGCGGACAGAATGTACTCTTCCGCGGTCGCCCGCACCAGAGGGACACCCCCGAAGGCGGTCCGGCCGGCGGCCAATGGGGACTACTTCGGCCGGTCGAGGGGACGGCGGCCGAGCACCCTGCCCCTGTCCTTCGGTCGCCGTGGCGATCACCGACCTGCTCGGCATGCCAAACCAACCAGCCTCGTACACAACGGTATTCGGGAACCACTTCGTCGAGTCGGCCCAGTACTCTGAGGCGATGCGCACATGGCCGGCCGGCCGTCGTCGTCGGTGCTCCTAGGTCGTTCCGACCGCCATGACCTGCCTGCGCAGGCTCTCGGTCGCGGTGTCGAGCACCATCTTCTTGGCCCGGCGCATGATGAAGTCCGGGATCGGGGCCGCCAGATCGAGGATGATGTCGAAGCGCACCCGGGTGCGGTCCTCACCGACGGGCGTGAGGTTGTACTCGCCATGCTGCCCGCGTTGCTGCAACGTCGCCTCGGCGTCCCACACCATCCAGTTGTCGCCCCAGTGGTACTCGAGGACTTCCTGGTCGGTGATGCCCATGATCTTGTACGTGGCCTTGACGTGGTGGGGGCGCCCATCGGGATACCGGTCGAGAACCTCAGCGGTCTTGTGCAGCGATGACCACGACGGCACGGCCTCGATGTCGGCGAGGGCGGCCATGATCGCGTCCTTCGGTGCGTCGAAAACCACTTCCCTCGATGCCCGCACGGCCATGAAGTAAATGGTAGCTAAGCCGGAGGCCCGCCGCACCGTCTCTGGCAGCTAATTATCAATCCCAGTCAATATCGGCGATCGGCGTGACGATCTGCGGCGGTGGATCCACCGAATCGGCGGGTGTACGCGAGAAGCGCGGCGCGGGGGCGGCCTGATCGACGCCGTTGGCGCGCAGCAGAGTTGACCGCGCCCGCAAATGCTCGTTCTGCGCGGCCTCGGTCCACGTGAGAACCGGTGTGACACAGGCGTCGGTGCCGGCGAAGACCGTCTCCCACTCGTCGCGGGTCTTGTTCGCAAAGCACTGCGCGAACAGCCGGTGCATTTCGGGAAACGCGGCCTTGTCCATCTGGCTCGGCACATCGTCGGTGGTCAGCCCGAGACCGGCCAGCAACTGGGCGAAGAACTGCGGTTCGATCGCGCCGACGGCCATGTACCTGCCGTCGGCCGTCTCATAGGTGCGATAGAACGGCGCGCCGCCGTCGAGCAGGAACGACTCCCGCTCGTCGCGCAGCGTGCCGGTGGCCTTCATGGTCCATGCCATCTGAGCGAGCACCGAGACGCCGTCGACCATGGCCGCGTCGATCACCTGCCCCATGCCCGAGCGCTCCCGCTCATACAGCGCGGCGACGATGCCGAGCAGCACGAACATCGACCCACCGCCGAAATCGGCCACCAGGTTCAACGGTGCGACGGGCGGCCGGTCCCGGTAGCCGATCGCCGACAGCGCGCCGGTCTGCGACAGGTAGTTGATGTCGTGGCCGGCGGTCTGCGCCAGCGGGCCGTGCTGCCCCCACCCGGTGATCCTGGCGAAGATCAACCGCGGGTTGCGAGCCGCACAGTCGTCCGGTCCGATGCCCAGACGCTCGCAGGTGCCGGGCCGGAACGCGTCGATCAGCACGTCGGCCTTCGCGACGAGATCAAGCAGCGCCTGCGGGTCCTTCTTCACGTCGAGGTCGACGATGCGCTTGCCGCGGTGCATCAGGTCGATGTTCTCGGCCGGCATCTGCAGTCCGCCTGGCCTGCGCACGCGCACCACGTCCGCCCCGAGATCGGCCAGCACCATCGCCGCGTGCGGTCCGGGACCGATACCGCCGAGTTCGACGACCCGCACACCCGCCAGTGGTCCGCCCATGACTGGCAGACTAACGGCGCTCAGCCCTTCTTGACCTTCAGCACCCGCTTGCGCAGTCCGTCGGTCGCGGTCTCCATCAGGCCCTTGGCGCCCTTCTTGATCAAGAAACCCGGCAACGGGACCAGCGGGTCGACGGTGAGTTCGAATCGGACCCTGGTGCCGTCGCCGTCGGGAGTGAGCGTGTAGCGGCCCTCCTGTGCGCGTTGCTGTTTGGCGCTCTCCAGCGTCCAGCCGACGCCGTCCTCGTGCACGGTGTAGTTGAGTACCTGTTCATCGGTCACCCCGACGATCTTGACGACCTGACGGGACTTGGTCGGGCGCCCCTGCTCGTCGCGTTCGAGAACCTCTACCTTTTGGTGTGTCGACGACCACTCGGTCAGCGACTCCAGGTCGAAGAGCACTTCCATGATCTCGTCGGGCGTCGCCTCGATGACGACTTCACGGGTCTCGGTGACAGCCATGCCGAACTGATTGCCAGCCGAGCCCTCGTCGAAACTATTTGCCCTTCTTGACCTTGAGGACCTGCTTGCGCAGCCCGTCGGTGGCGGCCTCCAGTCCACCCTTCATCGCACGCTTGAGCACGAAGCCGGGGATCGGAACCGACGGATCGACGGTGATCTCGAAGCGCACCTTCGTCTTGTCGCCGTCGGGTGTCAGCGTGTAGGAGGCGTCCTGGGTCTTGAGTTGGCTCGACTCCAGCAGCTTCCAACTGGCGGTGTTGTCGGTCCAGGTGTACTGCACCACTTGTTCGTCGGAGATACCCATGGTCTTGAGCTTCAGCCGCACCCGGCCCGGCCTGCCCTCGGCGTCCCTGTCGAGCACCTCTGCGCCCTGATGCTGGGACGACCATTCCGGCGCGGACTCGACGTCGGCGATGACGTCGAGAACCTCCTCGGGGCTCGCCTCGATCACGACCTCGCGGGAATCGCTGGTAGCCATGGCCTGACCCTAGCCCGATTACGGTTGACGGCATGGAGCTTTGGGAGCTTTGCGCGCGCGAACGGATCCCGAGCGCGCGCACCGCGATCATCGGTAGTGTCGTCGGCTATGGACGTCGATGCGTCGGTCCCACCGAGCGGCACCGGGTGCGCCGAGTGTGAGGCGCACGGCGGGTGGTGGGTGCACCTGCGCCGGTGTGCGGCTTGCGGACACATCGGATGCTGTGACGACTCGCTGGCCCGCCACGCGTCGGCCCACTGGCGCGCCACCGGACACCCGGTCATCCGGTCGTTCGAGCCGGACGAGGACTGGTTCTGGAACTACGACACCAACTCCTACGACGACGGCCCACCACTGGCCCCGCCCGAGAGCCGTCCGCCCGACGAGACGGCGCCAGGTCCGCGCGGCCGGGTTCCGAAGGACTGGATGGCGCGGTTGCGCCGGCGCGGCGACTAGGACCGCGACGAGGCCAACGCCGAAAGCGTCTCGGCGGCCGTATATTTCGGCTTCCATCCCAACTCGGCCATCGCCTTGGTGGTGTCCATGACCACCGAGGTGCGCCCGACGTGCAGCCACTCGAGCACCGAAGGCACGAACGGTAGGCGGGCGATGACATCCGAGGCCACGGTCGCGGCGGCCCTTGGCACCGGTACCGGACGCGCCCCCAGCGCCCTGGCCAACTCGGACATCGACACCACCCCGTCGCCGGCGATGTTGTAGGCGCCCGACGGTGCGGACGTGGTGGCGGCCAGCGCGATCGCGGTGGCGACGTCGTCGTGATGGACCAGTTGCAGCGGCGTTCCGGGGTCGGGAAACGGCGGCTTGAGCAGCGGCAGCATCTGGGTGATCCGCCGGACCGGGCCGGGCAACTGGTTCCAGGGCATGGCGTCGGCCAGCGCCGGCGCCTTCGGGCCGGCGACGATGCAGGGCCGCAGCACGTACACCTGCAGCGGCGTCCCGCCGGTGATCTCGGCCAGGGCGGCTTCGCATTCGGCCTTCTGCTCGGAGTAGTAGTGCTCTGGTGAGCCTCGCGGCGGCACCGTCTCGGTGATCGGCACGGGATTGTCGGAGTGGTACCCGTAGGCCGCCACCGAGGAGGTGTACACCAGCCGGTGTGGGCGCGCCGCTGCCACGGTCGCCTCGAAGACGTTGCGGGTGCCCGCCAGATTGACCCGCGCGCTCTCCTCGCGCGAACCCATGATGATGAACGCCAGGTGGATGACCACGTCGGCGTCGGCGACCAGGGCGTCGACCGCATCGCGGTCGAGAATGTCACCCTGCTGATAGCGGGTCTTCGACCAGCCCTGCGCCGCAGCGTCGAACGGCCGACGCGCCATCCCGACTATCTCGTCCACCTCGTCGAGGCCCTCGAGCGCTTGCACTGCCGACATGCCGATCTCGCCCGTGGGCCCGGTCACGGCCACCGTGAGTCCCATAGCCGACGGCATTCCCTGCGCGGTCCACCCCGAAACCGGAACGGTCAGGACAGGTCGGCGAGCGCTTGCTTGGCGGCGTTGTAGCCGGGCACGAAGGTGATGCCGGGTCCGCCGTGACACCCCGCGCTGCCCAGGTACAGACCGTCGAGCGGAATCGGTTGACCGACATAACCTTTGGGCCCCGGCCGGTTGGGTCCGATCTGGTCGGGGTGGATCAGCCCGTGGCAGTAGTCGCCGCCGGGCGCCCCGAACATCGTGCCCATGTGCTTGGGGGTGAAGGTGGTGTGACGCACGATGAGGCTCTCGAAGTTCGGCGCCAGTCGGGTGATCTTCTCGATGACCCGGCGGCCCATCTCCACCTTCATCTCGCCGTAGCTCTTCTGCGCCTCCTCGATCGGGAACCACAACGAGAACGCCGACGCCGCGTGCTTGCCCGGCGGGGCCAGGCCCGGGTCGTTGACCGACGGGATCTGCAGTGCGATCGCCGGGTCCGCGGGCACGATGCCGCGCCGGCAGTCCTCCCACTGTTGCTGCAATTCCTCGGGGGTGCTGAAGATTCCGATGTTGGACTGCATCGCGGGAGCGTTGAGCACCTCGTAGGGGGCGGCGAACTGAGGGATTCCGTCCAGTGCGAAATGCATCTGCAGGTAGCTGCCGCGGTGATCCACGCGGGCGAACCGCTCACGCACGTCCGGCGGAAGGGCCGCGGAATCGACGAGTCCGTTGACCGTCAGGTCCGGCGCGATGCCGGAAACCACGACGGGGGCGGCGATCGCCGTGCCGTCCTCGAAACGGATGCCGCTTACCCGGCCCTCGGTGACCGTGATTTCGGTGACCTTGCTGCGCAGTCGTAGTTCACCACCGGCGGCGGCGAACACATCGCACAGGTGCGACGTCAACGCCCCGATTCCACCACGTAACTTCTTGACCAGCAATGCGTTCTCGTCCGGAACGGCGAAGCCGTAGGCCAGCGCCGCGGCGGTCCCCGGTGTGGCGGGGCCGCGGTAAGTGGTGTTGCACGCCAGCAGTGACAACATCCCCCGCAGCGCACCGTTCTTCTCCTTGTCCGGCAGGTAGCGGTCCAGCACGTCGGTGACGGAGCCGAAGAGCAGGTCGGTGATCGTCGATCGTTCGAACTCGTTTGTCGCACACGCGTACATCTCATCGAGTGTTTTCGGTGGCTGTCCGGCATCGAATCGGCCGAGTGCCCGTGTAGGCGCCTGACACCAGGCCATCAGGCCGGCCATCCCGTTGACGGCCTCGGCGCCGTGCACCTCGTTGAGGTGAGTCAGCAGCTTCATCGGGTCGGTGTAGTAGATCAGCGGCTCGTCGCCGACGCCGCGCAGCGACACCGACATCACGTCGAGCTCGACGTTGGGCAGCTGGTCGAGACCGAGCTCCCGGCTAACCGCGGCCGATGTGGGAATCTGCACTGAGCCGGCGATCTCGAAGCGGAAGCCGTCGAACAGTTCGACGGTGGAGGCCATCCCGCCCGCGTAGAGCTTGGCATCCAGGCACAGCGTGCGCACCCCGGCCTTCTGCAACAAGGTCGCCGCGGTCAAACCGTTGTGCCCGGCACCGATCACTATCGCGTCGAAGTCCGCCATGGGCCGAGGCTGGCACGGGGCCCACGTTTTGTCAATATTGACAAAACCGCGCTACCCGATGCCACGGGCCAACGTGTCGAGCGCCTCCCGGGTCAGCCGCGACAGTTCGGGCAGGGAGCGCTCCTCCCCCAACATCCACACCTCCATCGCCCCGAAGACCGCAGCCGCGATGCACCGCGCCGTCACGGCCACCCGCATGCGTTCGTCGCTGCCCGGTGCCGGCGGGCTGCCGCCGGTCAGGTGCTCCTCGATCGCCTCGGCGAGTTCGGCCTCCACCTGCCGCATGTGGCGCACGATGCGGCCCGGTTCCATCTCCTGGGCACGCAGGGCGGCGGTCTGCGTGACGGCCCAGTCGTCGTAGGGTCGCGCCATGATCGCCGCGTGCACCGACTCGACGATCGGCTGGTCGGGGTCGCTGGCCGCCAGGGCGGCCTTGAACCACCGCAGGCCTGCGTAGTCGGCGAACAGCAGGTCATGCTTGGACTCGAAGTGGCGGTAGAAGGTCCGCAGTGAGACTCCGGCGTCGGCGGCGATCTGTTCGGCCGACGTGTCGTCGACGCCCTGGGCAAGGAACCGGACGACTGCGGCCTGTCGCAGCGCTTGTCGTGTGCGCTCGCTGCGCGCGGTGTGGGCGGGCCGGGGCATGAGCCGAAAGTACCGCAGGCCCATCGCTCCGGTTATGTCAATATTGACAAAACTTCGGGCGATGGTCAGACTCCGGCTATGGTCTCGCTGATCGTTCACCTCTTGCTCGGGTTCGCCACGCTGGCCGTCATCGTCAGGACGAATCCGGCGGTCTTCGCCCGCTATCCGTCGGGCAGGCGCGTCACCGGGCTCGAGCTGTTCTATTACGTGGCCGGCGTCGCGTCGGTGGTGCTGGGCTACTACTTCAACAATCAGTTCGTCGCGGAATACGCACCGGCAGGAGGATTGCACAACTTCGTCTGGGGCCCGGGCAGTTGGACCGAGTTCATCGTGCTCGGCTACGACAACCCGGCGGCAAGTTCGGCCAGCCAGGACTACACGATCATGAGCCTTCTGCTGTTCCCGGCGTGGCTGCTGGTCGACGGCCGCAGGCGCGGCATCAGGCACGCATGGTTGTACCTGGGTTTCATCCTGTTCGCCAGTTCGGCGTTCGCCTGGGCGTTCTACCTGGCCACCATCGAGCGTCAACATCGCCACGAGCAGGATTTGATTCAGGTCAAGTCGCCCGCCTGAAAGGCGATACGGCCGTACTGTAGGCGTGTGGGGGGAAACACGACCGGCGGTTGCTGCACGGACCGGCTCGCCGGGACCGCCTCATGATGGTGCACCATCTCAACTGCGGCTCGATGCACCCGTTCAGCATCCAGCCTCTGGTGTGCCATGTGCTGCTGGTCGAGACCGAGAACGGGCTGGTGCTGGTTGACAGTGGATACGGCCTGGCGGACTGCGATGATCCCGCACGGCGGGCCGGCCCCACACGGCACTTCTTCCGGCCTCGCTTCGACCGCGAGGAGACCGCCATCCGGCATGTCCAACGGCTGGGCTTCCGAGCCGAGGACGTCCGCCACATCGTGGTCACGCACTTCGACGTCGACCACATCGGCGGGTTGTCGGACTTTCCCGACGCCGAGATTCACTGCACCGCAGCCGAAGTGCTGGGTGCTATGCGAGCGCCGACGCGCGGCGAGAAGTTCCGGTTCCGGCCGGCCCAGTGGGAGCACGGACCGAAGATCGTCGAGCACACCCCCGAGGGCGAGCGCTGGCGCGGGTTCGCCGCCGCCAGGGAGCTCACCGACGTCTCACCGGGAATCGTGCTGGTGTCGCTGCCCGGCCACACGCGCGGCCACGCCTGCGTCGCCGTCGACGCAGGGCATCGCTGGCTGCTGCACTGTGGCGACGCGTTCTATCACCCGAGCACGATCGGCGGTGCCGGGCGGATTGCGCGGCCTCTCGGCGCCTTCGAGAAGGTGGCCGCGTTCGACCGCAAGCAGGTACGCGACAACCACGCGCGACTCACCGAGCTGTACCGGCGCGCCGAACCGGATCTCTTGTTGCTGTGCGCGCACGATCCCGGTCTGCTCGAGTACGCACGGCAGACCGCCTGACTACTTGGCTGCGCGCTTGCGCAGGAACGACTGCAGACCACCCAGCACGTCGTAGTAGCGAGTCGGTGCGATCCGTCCCAGCGCGTCGAACAGGTAGGCGTCCGGCCCGATCAGAACGCGGGCCTTACCCGCCTCCACCCTGCGGTGGATGATCGCCGCGGCCTTCTCCGGCTGGGTCATCGTGATGGCCGCGAACTCCTGAGCCATCTGCTCCTGGGTGCGGCCGCGGCCCTCTGGATCGTGGCGGTACCTGGCGTTGCGCACGATGTTGGTGTTGATGCCACCGGGGTGCACGTTGACCGCCGCTACCCCGGTGCCGCGCAATTCCTGACGCAACGAATCGGTGAAGCCGCGCACTGCGAATTTGGCCGAGCAGTACGCAGATTGGGTAGGCATGCCGAGTAGACCGAACACACTCGAGGTGTTGACGATGACGCCCTCGTCCTGCTCGACGAGGATCGGCAGGAAGGCGCGCGTACCGTTGACGACGCCGCCGAAGTTGATGTCCCACAGCCACTGGTCGTCTTCGGGTACGGCGTCGAGGACGCTGGAGGCCACCGCGACACCGGCGTTGTTGAACACCGCGCCGATGATTTGCGGTGCCCAGTCGCGCACCTCGGCGGCGAAGTCGCGCTGGGCGTCGGCGTCGCGCACGTCGAGCACCCGCAGCAGGGCTGGACCACGCAGGCTGGCCTCCGTCTCCTTCAGGCCCTGCTCGTCGACGTCGGCGATGGCAACCGGACAACTGTGTGCCGAAAGTCGTTGCGCCAAGGCGCGCCCGATCCCGGAGGCGGCACCGGTGATGACCGCGGTGCGGCCGCTGATCGTTCTGCGCTGCTTGCTCATACCGGCTCCTTGAGGGTGAGGTGGTGTGCGTCGGCATCGGTGCTGGTTGTGGCGCGCCGGTAGACCACGGCGCGGCCGCCGCGGGCCGGCGCGGTGGCCACTCCGCGCGAACGACGGCGCTCGCCCGGGGCTGATGTCGCCCCGAACTCGAATCCCCGCAACAGTGTTCGCAATGTCGCGGTCATCTCCATGTTCGCGAAGGCCGCGCCGATGCACCGTCGGATGCCACCGCCGTAGGGAATCCAGGCGTGGGTGTCGGGGGCAGCGCCGATGAAGCGGTCCGGGTCGAAAGCGCCGGGCTCGACGACGAGATCACTGTTGGTGGTGAACAGGTCCTTGACGAGGACGCGGTCGCTGACGATCAGGGAGCGGCCGAGCATCGGCAGGTCGACGGTGAACGCGGCGCCGTATCGGCGGCCGATGGCGACCAGGGTGCGGTGCCGTGCTGTCAGGAACGCCAGCCCTACCGCGGCCTTGGGTAGCCGTGGCCCCGGCGGTAACCGCACGGGGTCGGTCGTCGCTTCGGCCATGCCGTCACCTTCCCGGACCACCCTGGTACCTCAACGTACCGGCTTACGGTACGTTGGTGTACCGAAGATGACAAGCATCGACTTTGGATAGCACTCCTACCGGATCGGCCCGCGTTCGGTTCGGCTACCGGCCGGGATGATCATCGCGATGGCCAGCGCCGCCGCCGCGGCGACACCCGACACCACGAGGGCTGAGGTGTGCATCGCCGACACGAACGCCTGCTCGGATGCGGCCAAGATCGGCGCCGCCTGCGGTCCGATCGAGTCCAGCACGTGCACCGCCTTGCCGAACCCGTCGGCGACCTGCTCGCGCAGCGGTTCGGGCAGTGCCGACAGCTGCGGTGTGACCTCCGCGGTGTAGCGCTCAGCCAGCACCGAACCCGCGATGGCGATGCCCACCGCCGCACCCAACTCGCGCGTGGTGTCGTTGATGGCCGACGCGACGCCCTGGCGTTCATCACGCAGCGACGACATGATCGTCGACGTGGCGGGCGCCGTGCACAGCCCGATCCCCGCACCGATGACGACGGTGGGCACCGCCAACTGCAGATACGACGAATCCGTCTCGAGCATCAACAGGCACAAGAAGCCCGCCGAGAGCACGACCAGCCCGGAGATGAGCACCCGCTTGAGACCCCACCGCGGGGTGTAGCGGAAGGACAGCAGCGACAAGCCGACCAGCGGAATCATGAACGGGGCGAAGGCGAGTCCGGCCCCCAGCGCCGAGAAACCCATGATCAGTTGCGCGTACTGCATGCCGAGGTAGAAGAACCCGAAGGTCGCGGCGAAGATCGCCGTGATCGTCACCGCGCTCGCGGCCATCGGGGCGTCACGGAACAATCTCGGATCGAGAAGTGGTTGCCGCCGGCGGGATTCGACCATGACGAACGCCACCCCCGACACCAGGCCGCCGGCCAGGAACGCCAAGGTCGCGGGGTGCGTCCAGCCCCGGCTCGGCGCTTCGAGGAGGCCGACCACCACCATGGCCACCGCGGCCGCGACGAGCGAAGCGCCGATCCAGTCGACGGCCCGCCGATCCGCCGCGGGTGCCGGCGAAATGGTCCATGCTGCAAGGAAAACGAGGACACCGGCGATGGCCAGAGCCCAGCAGATCGCCTGCCATTCCCAGAAGGACAGCAGGATGCCCGACCCGACGAGGCCCACCACACCGGCGCAACCCGCCACACTCGCCCAGATCGCGATCGCCCTGGAACGCCGCTCGGCGGGATAGGCCTGCGACAGCACGGCCAGCGTCGCGGGCATGACGAATGCCGCGCCCGCGCCGGCCACCATGCGAGAGGCGATGAGCGCCGACGGTGAGTCGATGAACGCCGGTACCGCCGATGCGACGGAGAAGACCGCCAGCCCGGCCAACATCGTCACCCGGCGGCCGTGCCGGTCACCGATTGCTCCCGCCGGTAGCAGCAGGCACGCGAGCACGACGGTGTAGCCGTCGACGATCCAGTTCAGTTGTGTCTGGGTGGCCGAGGTGGCTACCGCGATGTCGCCAAGGGCGGTGTTGAATGCCACCATCGATCCGACGACGAGAGCGACGCCGAGACAGCCCACCACCAACGTCCACAGCGGACGGCGCTCGCCGGTGAGAGTCACCGGCGAGCGCGGGGATTCGACGTTGAACACCAGTTACTCGTCGCCGCCGTCGTTGTCCGAACCGGCGTCGCCGTCGGCCCCGTTGCCGGTGCCGCCGCTGCCTGCGGTGGAGCCGGAAGCGTCGACGTCATCGGCCGTCGTCACGGCGGTGACGGCCGCATCGTCGTCGTCGAAGCCGCTCGTGCCCCCGGTGCCGCCGGTGACACCTCCGGGTTCGACCTTGTTGCCGTCCTCAGTGCTGATGCGGTTCGTCGATGTCACGGTCGGCTCGGCCTTGGCGGCGGTTCGCGTCGGCGCGACAGTGGCGGTGCTGGGCGACGCGTACTGGAATCCGATGTTGAATGCGCCGACCGTGTAGTCGGTGGTGTTGAAGAACCCGACGTTTCCGGTGCCGGTGTTGCCGATGCCGAAGTTCAGCTGACCGGTGTTGCCGACCCCGAAGTTCAGGTTGCCGTTGTTGTTGAACCCGAAGTTGCGGATGCCCGTGTTGTTGCCGCCGACGTTGAACTCGCCGTCATTGTCGAAGCCCACGTTGAAGTTGCCGGTGTTGCCGACGCCGATGTTGAAGTCGCCGACGTTGTCGGCGCCGATGTTGTAGTCGCCCTTGTTGTCGACACCTGTGTTGGCCACCCCGCTGTTGTTGATTCCGGTGTTGAAGGCGCCCTCGTTGTTGAAACCGAGGTTGGGCGTCCCGGTCAGCAGGCTGAGCTGAAGCCCTGAACCGGCCAATGCTGCAGCCGACGGGGCGGCGGCGGGCTGAAGGGCACGTGCGGCGGCCTCAGGCGCGTCGGCATCCACGTCCCCCGACGGGACGGGGGCCGGGGTCACGGTGACTGCGGCTGCGGGCCGGGTGCCGGCGGTGCTGGCAGCGAGTGTCGTCGGCGGCGCATCGTCAACGGGAGATGGGACGCTGGTGGGACTGGCGGCGAGCACACCCGCTCCGACCACCGAGATTCCGGCCATCAGATATGCGCGGACACTGACCCGAGACCCGAACCCCGGCGCGCTGTGCTTGGACATGTGGATTCCCTTCGACCCTGGCGGACCCGCCGCCTTTTCGCTGACGTAAGCGATTCGTTGCATAACCGATGCAGGATGGGTCGAAACGGAGAAGAAGATGACGTCTCACGCGGTACGCCGAAGAGATGACTGAAGTGTGACGGACGGAGCGGCAGCACCGCCGGGGCGCCAACGACTCCGAATTGCTTAGCACACTGAAAAACAGCCCCGCGTGGCTTCTCGAGGAGCAGCGCAATGAATTTCACACTGTCCGAGGTCGCCGCCCGGCAGGGCGATGCGATCGACTCGCGCTACCACCCGTCGGCGGCGGTGCGTCGACAACTCAACAAGGTCTTTCCGACGCACTGGTCGTTCCTGCTCGGTGAGATCGCGCTGTACAGCTTCATCGTTCTGCTGATCACCGGCGTGTACCTGACGCTGTTCTTCGATCCGTCGATGGCCGAGGTCACCTACGAGGGGGTGTACCAGCCGCTGCGCGGTGTCACGATGTCGAAGGCCTACGAATCGACGCTGGACATCACCTTCGAGGTGCGCGGCGGATTGTTCGTGCGCCAGGTGCACCACTGGGCCGCGTTGTTGTTCGCCGCGGCGATCATGGTTCACCTGGCCCGGATCTTCTTCACCGGGGCGTTCCGCCGACCGCGGGAAGCGAACTGGGTGATCGGGTCGCTGCTGCTGATCCTGGCCATGTTCGAGGGGTTCTTCGGCTACTCGCTACCCGACGACCTGCTTTCGGGCACCGGCATCCGGGCCGCGCTGTCTTCGATCACGTTGGGCATGCCGGTGATCGGGACCTGGCTGCACTGGGCACTGTTCGGCGGCGACTTCCCCGGCGACATCCTCATCCCCCGCCTGTATGCCATCCACATCCTGATCTTCCCCGGCATCATGCTGGCGCTGATCGGGATTCACCTGGCGCTGGTGTGGTTCCAAAAGCACACGCAGTTCCCGGGTCCGGGGCGCACCGAGCAGAACGTGGTCGGCGTGCGCGTCATGCCGGTGTTCGCCGTCAAGTCCGGCGCGTTCTTCGCGATGACCGTCGGCGTGCTGGGCCTCATGGGCGGGCTGCTGCAGATCAACCCGGTGTGGAATCTCGGTCCGTACAAGCCTTATCAGGTGTCGGCGGGCAGCCAGCCCGACTTCTACATGATGTGGACCGACGGCTTGATCCGGCTGTGGCCCGCGTGGGAGCTCTACATCGGCAACTACACGGTCCCGTCTGCGGTCGCCGTCGCGGTGATCATGGGGTTGGTGTTCATCCTGCTGACCGTCTACCCGTTCATCGAGCAGAGGCTGACCGGCGATCGGGCGCACCACAACCTGCTGCAGCGGCCGCGAGACGTCCCCGTGCGCACGGGCGTCGGTGCGATGGCCATCGCGTTCTACATCGTTCTGACGTTCAGCGCGATGAACGACATCATCGCCTACAAGTTCAACGTGTCGCTGAATGCGACGACGTGGATCGGGCGCATCGGCATGGTGGTGTTGCCTGCGATCGTCTACTTCGTGACGTACCGGTGGTGTGTGGCCCTGCAGCGCAGCGACCGTGCGGTGCTCGAACACGGCGTGGAGACCGGCATCATCAAGCGGTTGCCCACCGGCGCCTACATCGAACTGCACCAGCCGCTGGGCCCGGTCGATGCACACGGCCACCCGATTCCACTCGAGTACCAGGGCGCACCGGTGCCCAAGCGGATGAACAAGCTCGGCTCGGCGGGGGCACCCGGCAGCGGCGGCTTCCTGGCTGCCGACTCCGCCCACGAGCACGAGGCGCTGGCCCAGGCGCAACACGCCGGCGAGCGCAAAGCGCTGACCGCATTGGCCGAGCAGCAGTCGCACAACGGCTCGACGAACGGAGACCGTTACGGTTCGTCGTGACGTTGCGCTGATAATTGTCCTGCTGGGGCCTGGCGAAAAGGTATGCCACTACGTTAATCTCGCAGCAGTCGACCCTATCGTGAGGGCGACTCTGTGAATCGGCCGGCGTTGACAGTACAGCGTGGACCACATTGGTGATCGCGTGTTCAAGCGCCGTCCTCCGCCATCGGCAAGAGCCCCCGCATCGGTCCCGCTGCGCGATGGTTCAGCAGGGCGTCGTCTCTGATATTTCGCGCGATTACCTGGGACCTAGGTGGGGGAATTGGGACAGGTTGCGTCCGCGCCCTCGCTAGGCGAGCGACGGGAGCAGCCCTGTAGTTAAAAAAGCAGCTCAGCCCGAGTTCGCCGCCCCTTCGGCCGGTCCTTGCTCGGTCAGGCGATCCTGATCGCGCAAGCTCCGCCGCTGGACATATAAAGCTGAAGAGGAGCGACAACTACCCTCTGTCGTGGCCAGGGCCGGGATCGAACCGGCGACCTTCCGCTTTTCAGGCGGACGCTCGTACCAACTGAGCTACCTGGCCGGAAGGCACCGGCCTGCCGACCGTGGGTGCCTCGCCAATCGGTGGCGACCCTGACGGGACTCGAACCCGCGACCTCCGCCGTGACAGGGCGGCGCGCTAACCAACTGCGCCACAGGGCCTTGCTTGTGTCACCCCATCGTACGGGCGCCACGTGTACCCCCTACGGGATTCGAACCCGCGCTACCGCCTTGAAAGGGCGGCGTCCTAGGCCGCTAGACGAAGGGGGCCAGCCGAATCTCTCCGGGGTACTCGAAACGCGATGACGTTGGGAGCCTCGATAGCTTAGGGCACCGGCACCCGAATCCTCAAACGAGGCCGCCATCGGTCACCCAGTATCCTGTTGCTTCGCAGCCCCTATAGCTCAGTTGGTAGAGCTACGGACTTTTAATCCGCAGGTCCCAGGTTCGAGCCCTGGTGGGGGCACCACGGAAGCCTGGTGAACTTTCACCAGTCTGAGGCTCCCGTTCTCGCCTGGCCTTGCGCGCCGACGGCTGCGTTTACTTTTCGGCCTGTTGTTACCCACTCGCCGGCTCGTCGATCCTTCGCGCGACGCACCCGCACGCTCGCCCGCACCGGCGCTGCCGGAGCCGTCTTGAAAAAGGTCTCGGACCTCCAGGCCCGCATTCTCGGCCGCGCGCAGCCCGCTGTAGGCCGCACGACGCCGACCGTCAGCTTCGGCTGGCAGGACCGGGCGCTATGGCTTCCGGCGGCGGAGGAGGCGGCGGCATCCATAGTGTCGCTTGCGACTCGGGCGGAAGGACAGGTGGTGCTGCGGGAGCTCGTTCGGCCTCCGCGGCTGGGGGCGCCACGCAACCGGCCTCGCCGTTGAAACCTACGCCCCAGACTCCACCGGATCTCTCGCAGCACATTCTAGTTTCGTCGGCCAGAGCCTCGTTGCTGATCACTCCGAGAACGTTCAGGTCAGCCCTGACGCCCATACAGTCGTCGTATTCGCCGATATCCCATTCTCGAGGTTCGGCGTATGCGGTAGCCGGGTCGCCCGCGGCGGTGCCGGCGACTGCTGCTGCTCCGGCGAACATCGTGGCGAGTGCGACGCGGCGTAGATAGATGGGCGCATGAGGTCTCATGGTGTGCTCCTGGGGAGTTCGGCTCTGTGGCCTCAAGCAAGTCCCCGATTGACGGAAGGTCACCACGACTGGCGTCGATGGAGCCAACTGTGCACCCTTTGCCTGCGCGTGTCTAGTGGCGGGCTTGCGCAACCGACGGCGGGCAGCACGAACGTTGCCCGAACCATCTCGCAGTCACCAATCCGACCTGCTCGGCGTCAGTCCTTGAGGTCGATCACGTGACAGGCGAAAAGCTCTGTGACGTCGAATCGATGGCGCGGGCCGGCTGGAATTTGGCTGCCGTACAAGCTGAGATCGCCAAGTGAGATGTTCGCTGCGCCAATTGCTCTCGACGGGTGACGGCTCGGCGTCGGAATGGCCAGACAGCCTGACTCAACGCATTAGGCTCACCGGCAACAGTTCGGGTCCAGCACCACGCACAGCGCGCCCAGCGCGTCACGATGCGGGCGGTGGAAGACGTTCATCCCGCGACGGTCGGACTCGACGAGCCCGGCGCGCCGGAGCTGGCTGAGGTGGTGGCTGACGGTGGACTCCGACAACCCGAGCGCGGCCGCCAGATCGCCGCTGTTCTCCTCGCCCGCCGCGGAGCCGAACAGGTACGACATGATCTTCACCCGCGCCGGGTCGGCGAGGGCCTTGAGCCGCAACGCCACCGCCAGCGCGTCGTCATCGCTCATCGGCCCGGCAGCCACGGGCGCACAGCACACAGGGGCGGACATGTCGATCATCGGCAACGCTTTGGGCATGAGGCGATTCTGCCATCCTTCTTGACATATATCAAAAACGTGGCATGGTGACCGTAGCGCGCTACTTCGATATATGTCCCACAAGTAGGAAGGTCCACCATGTCCCGCATCCAACTCGCCCTCAACGTCGACGACCTCGACGAGGCCATCAGCTTCTACTCCAAGCTGTTCAACAGCGCACCCGCGAAGGTGAAGGAGGGTTATGCCAATTTCGCCGTCGCCGACCCGCCGGTGAAGCTGGTGCTGCTGCAGAACCCCGGCAAGGGCGGCACCATCAACCACCTCGGCGTCGAGGTCGAGTCCAGCGCAACCGTGCACGCCGAGATCGCCCGGCTCGCCGGCGAGGGCCTGTTCACCGACGAGGAGATCGGCACCACCTGCTGCTTCGCCAAACAGGACAAGGTCTGGGTGACCGGCCCGGCCGGCGAGAAGTGGGAGGTCTACACCGTCCTCGAGGATTCCGAGACCTTCGGCAACAGCCCACAACACGCCGCCGAGACCGACGGCGACGTCTGCTGCGGAGCCACCGCAGCCGACGACGCCACGGCCGCGTGCTGCTGACCCAAGCCGGTTCACCGAGTGTTCGCTTGCGGCTTGATTCGATATCGGTCAATATCGACGAATGTCTAAGTCGCTGGCGACCGACGCGACGGGCTGCGTGATCGCACCCCTGGCGCGGCAGCCCCTGTCCGCCCAGGCCGCCGCCGAGCTGGCGACCAAGCTCAAGGCCCTGTCCGACCCCGTTCGGCTCCGCCTGTTGAGCGTGGTCGCCAGCCACGGCGGCGGAGAGGCATGCGTCTGCGAGCTGTCCTCCGGAATCGACCTGACTCAGCCGACCATCTCCCACCACCTCAAGGTGCTGCGTACCGCCGGCCTGCTCGACTGTGAACGGCGCGGCTCGTGGGTCTACTACCGCGCCGTTCCGGGTGCGCTGCAACAGCTTTCGTCATTGCTCGACATCGATGCCGGAGCCCGGCTGTGAACCACCCCGTCGCGCTGCCGCGCCGCCTGCTCGCGGAGTTCACCGGCACGGCACTGTTGGTCACGGTGGTCGTCGGATCCGGCATCGCCGCACAACAGCTCTCCCCCGACGATGTGGGCCTGCAACTGCTGCAGAACTCGACGGCGACGGTGTTCGGCCTGGCCGTGCTGATCCTACTGTTCGGTCCGGTCTCCGGCGCTCACTTCAATCCGGTTGTCTCAGCGGCTGATTGGCTTCTAGGCAGACGGGCGGGCACCGGCATCAGCGGCCGTCACGTCGCGTCCTACACCGTCGCGCAGGTGACGGGCGGCGTGACGGGAGCACTGCTGGCCAACATCATGTTCGACCGCGACGTCATCGAGATCTCCACCAAGGACCGCGTCACCGCCGGACACCTCGTGGGCGAGATCGTCGCCACCGCGGGGCTGATCGCGGTGATCTTCGCGCTGGCCCGCACGGGACGAGCGGCGTTGTCGGCCGCGGCGGTCGGCGCCTACATCGGCGCGGCGTACTGGTTCACCAGTTCGACGTCTTTCGCCAACCCCGCGGTGACCGTCGGCCGCATCTTCTCCGACACGTTCGCAGGCATCGCTCCTGGCTCCGCGCCGGGGTTCATCGCCGCCCAGATCATCGGCGGGCTCGTCGGTTTGGCGCTCGTCGCCGCCCTGTATCCGGACGCGGCGCAGACCGCCGACGACGTCGTCGTCCCCCATCGCGGCCCGGCAACCCCCGCCGAACAAAGGAGTCCGTCATGACCGAAGGAAAGCCGACCGTGCTGTTCCTGTGCACCCACAACGCGGGACGCTCGCAGATGGCGCTCGGCTTCTTCACCCAGTTGGCCGGAGAGGACGCCGTCGCGTGGTCCGGCGGCTCAGAACCCGGCCACGAGATCAACCCCTCGGCGATCGCCGCCATGGCCGAGGTGGGCATCGACATCACCGGTGAGTTCCCGAAGCCGTGGACCGACGAGATCGTCCAAGCCGCCGACGTCGTCATCACCATGGGCTGCGGCGACGCCTGCCCGATCTTTCCCGGCAAGCGTTACGAGAACTGGGAACTCACCGATCCCGCGGGCCAGTCGGTCGACGCGGTACGGCCCATTCGCGACGACATCGAGGAGCGGGTACGTCGACTGCTCGCCGACCTGGGCGTCACCCCGGCGTCGTGAGCCGACGCCACGCTCAGACTTTCGGGCAGTAGAACTGTGGTTGTCCGCGGTACTCGACGGGCGGCAGATTGCGCGCCGGGGTCTGGACGAGCGGGGTGTCCGCGGGCAGTCGGCCCGTGGCCCGATCGAAAGCCGAGCGCTTGCGCGGATGCATCAGCATGCGTTTGGGCAGCACCTTGGTGGCGACGGTGACGACCTCACAGAACCGCCGGTGCAGCCACTCCTGGCGAGGTGTCCAGGTGTAGCCCATCAACTCGCGAACCGGCGGGTCGTACAAGGCCACGGTCATGAAGGTCAGGAAGCGCTGCATCACCTTCAGGTTCAGCGCCCACATCCAGTCCGGAATCCAGGTCAGCGAAGGATGCTTGGGCATCGTGGACAGGTCCATCACCTCGCGGGCGGCCCAGTTGTTCTCCAACACGTTGCGGCACATGTGATCCCAGTAGGCCTGGAATTCCTCCCAGCTCTCGGGCACCGGCCGCATGCTCATGCCGTACATGCGGTACCACTGGATGTGCTCGTCGAACAGCTGGCGCCTCTGGTCCTCGGTCAGCCCGCCGCCGAACTTCTCGGCGGCCAGCAGGGTCGACTTGAAGAACGTCGCATGGGCCCAGTAGAAGACATCGGGGTTCAACGCGCTGTACCGGCGGCCCTTTTCGTCGACGCCCTTGATGGTGATGTGGTAGTCGCGCACCTCGGCGCCGGTCTTGGGCGCGCGGTCACCGTCGAAGACCACGCCACCGATCGGGTAGATCGATCGCAGCAGCCGCGGGATCCGCTCCAGGAAGAAGATCGAGTGGTCCTTCACCGCGGCACCCAGTTGCGGATGCATGTTCTGCATCGACCCGGCCCAGGTGCCCTGGAAGAGACCGGTCCACTGGCCGAAGTACCGCCATGTCAGCGAGTCGGGGCCCAGGGGCGGCGCGTCGTAGCCGCCCGCGGTCACCGGGCAGCCGGCCGTCACCGGTGACTCGCTGGTCACCGGGCACGTCGCAGACGTATCTTGAGTCACTGATGCACTTCCATCCGGTCAGCGAAGCATTCTGACTACGGGTGTTGTCATCTAGAGCTTAGGAGGGATGTGCCTTCGGGTCAACGACGGGGCCGATGGTCCGGCGTTCCGCTGCAGGATCGGCAGGTGCTGCGGCGCGACGAGTTGATCACCGCCGGCGTCGCCGTGTTGGGCAGCGCCGAGGGACCCTCACTCACCGTTCGCGCGGTATGCCGGGCGGCCGGGCTCACCGAACGCTACTTCTACGAGAGCTTCGCCGACCGCGACGAGTTCGTCCGCGCCGTCTACGACGATGTGTGCGCCAAGGCGATGTCGACGCTGATGACGGCCGAGACGCCGCGCGATGCCGTGGAACGATTCGTCGCGCTGATGGTCGACGACCCGACCCGCGGCCGAGTGCTGCTGCTGGCGCCCGCCGTCGAGCCGGTGCTGACGCGATCGGGCGCCGAGTGGATGCCGAGCTTCATCGAACTGTTGCAGCACAAGCTCACCCGCATCACCGATCCGGCGCTGGCGGCCATGGTGGCCACCGGGCTGATCGGTGCGCTGACGGCATTGTTCACCGCCTACCTCAACGGCAGGCTCACCGTCACCCGCGAGCAGTTCATCGACTACTGCGTCGAGATGCTGCTCGGACGGGTGTCGAGTCACTGACCGCTACTCGTCCGGTGTTTCGGCCTCGGCGAGTTCCTGCTCCTCGGCCTCGGCGGCTTCCTCCTCGGCCTCCGACTTCGCCTCGCGGCCCAGCGGGTGGGCGACCGATGTGCCGGGGTTGGTCGCCGTCGCGTAGGCGCCTGCACAGTTCAGCGACACCAGCACCTCGTCCTCCGAATACTCGAAGTCGTCACCGACCCCGCGCAGGAACGGTGCGTCGAACGCGTTGGTGACGATGCAGTCGTCTTCCGGCAGCTGATCGCCGACGACCGTCGCGACGATTGGATCGACGCCGTCTTCGTCCATCGCCTCCGACGCGTCTTCAAAGGTCTGGCCGACGTAATCGTTCGCAGCAGCCGTCGCGGTACCCAACAGCGCCATCGCGGCCGCGGCAGATACCACCGCACCGATCCCCAAGTACTGCATTCGCATGACGGGCGGCCTCCGTGAGTGTCATCGAGAGTGATTTCCCGCAACACTCGCGGAGCGACGTGAACGCAATCGACCGCAGAGGTGGATGGCGTGTGAAATCCTGTGTGCCAGAGTCTGTTTCGGACCTACTCGTCCGGTGTCTCGGGAGCGGCGAGCTCCTCTTCCTCCTGCTGTGCCGCTTCCTCCTCGGCCTTGGTCTTGGCCAACCGCCCGAGCGGGTTACCCACCGAGGCGCCCGGATCGGTCGCGGTGGCGTATTCGCCGTTGCAATTCAGCGCTACCTGCACCTGTGAGTCGTCCGAGGAGTCGATGCGCAGGAAAGAGGCTTCCCAAACATTGGTGACGATGCAGTCACCTTCGTCGAGCTGGTCGCCCACCCGCGATGCCACCACCGCCGAGCCGCCGCTGTCCTCGATCTCCTCCTGGGCGTCGGAGTACGCCATGCCCACGACGTCGGGCGCCGCGTGAGCCGCACCGGCTCCGAACAGCGCCATCGCGACCGCGGCAGACGTCACCGCACCGATTCCCAACACCTGCATCCGCATGACCGCTCGCCTCCGTGAATCGAGCCCGAGGCAGGCCAGGCGGCAAGCCTGGTTGCGCAGGCAGCCACGCCTGCCACCCCCGGGCGTGTTGTTCACGCAACCTTCACCGAGCAGTGTGAACGCAAGGGATCCCGCGAATTACGCAGACGTGAAATCAGCTCCGGCGGATCAACGCCGGGTTAATTGTTCGGTGTCACGGGGGCAGCGAGCTCCCGCTCCTCCTGTTGGGCAGCCTGACGCTGAGCCCGTTTCCTGGCAGCTTCCGCTTCGTCCTCGGCCTTCGCCTCACGCCCGAGTGGATTCGCCACAGATGTACCGGGATTGGTGGCTGTCGCATATTCGCCGTTGCAGTTCAGGGCGACGGCCACCTCGTCGTTGTCGGCTCGCGCGATTCGCAGGAATGAGGCGTCCCACACATTGGTGACAATGCACTGGTTCTCGTCGAGCTGAGCGCCGACACGAGTCGCGACGGTTGCCCGGCCCCCTGACTCCCTGATCTCCTTCTTGGCATCGGAGTACTTCATTCCGACAACATCTGGCGCCGCCGTGGCAGTACCTGCGCCCAACAGCGCGGCGGCGAAGAACGCCGAACCCATCCCGATGACGATGACCCTCTTCACGGCCGACCTCCGCTACTCAGGCGATGACTATCGCGTTAATACGCGAAGCCTATTTCGTTAACGCCTGTTAGGCCAGCATTAACGGCTTGAACGCCCGCAGTGGCGGCCTAGCGGTCCTGTTCGGCCTTGGCGGCACGGCCGGCAGGGCTGAGCGCGGAGTTGCCTGCTGAGCCCGGGGCGGCCAAAGCGCCGTTGCAGTTGAGGGCGACCAGCACATCGCGGTTGTTGGCCAGGCGACCTCTTGAGTTGAGTTGCGGATAACCCGCTTCCCAAACGTTGGCCACGAGGCAGTCAGCCTCGTCGGCGCCGTTTCCGGTCTTGGTCGCGATCACGGGGATACCCCCGGACTGCTGAATGATCTTCTTGGCGTCCTTGTAGGGGCGGTCCACGACGTCGGGCACTGCGCCGGCCGCGCCTGCTCCCGCCAGCGCCGCGCCGGCCGCGGCCGCAGCCACGATCGCGCCTGCCAGGAGATTTCGCATCTGCATCCGTGCCCGTCCTCCAAGAGTGTCGGTGTCGTGCGAGTTCAAGCGTGTACTTTGCGTCCGCCGGGCATACTACCGCGCACAGCTGCGACTAATGGTGCGGATGTGACAATCCGTGCGATGGCTTGAATGTCACCGGAGTACACAGATATATTGACTGCAACCAACAGGTACAGATAACTGGGAGTAGTGATGCACGAGAACCTGACGGACCTGCACCTGCTGCAAGAGCTGGAGCCTGTCGTTGAAAAGCTTCTTAATCGGCACCTGACGATGACGAAGAACTGGAACCCGCACGACTACATCCCGTGGTCGGACGGCAAGAACTTCTACGCTCTGGGCGGGCAGGACTGGGACCCAGAGCAGTCGCAGCTGTCAGAGGTCGCCCAGGTGGCGATGGTGCAGAACCTGCTGACCGAGGACAACCTGCCGTCCTATCACCGCGAGATCGCGATGAACATGAGCATGGACGGCGCCTGGGGCCAGTGGGTCAACCGGTGGACCGCGGAGGAGAACCGGCACGGCATCTCGCTGCGCGACTACCTCGTCGTCACCCGTGCCGTCGATCCCATTCAGCTCGAGCAACTGCGCATCGAACAGATGACCCGCGGATTCTCCCCCGGCCAGAACCAGCAGGGCGACCTGTTCGCCGAGAGCCTCTTCGACTCGGTCATCTACGTCACGTTCCAGGAACTGGCCACCCGGGTGTCGCACCGCAACACCGGCAAGGCCTGCAACGAGACCGTCGCCGACCAGCTGCTGGCCCGCGTCTCGGCCGACGAGAACCTGCACATGATCTTCTACCGCGACGTCTCCGAGGCCGGCTTCGAGATCGCTCCCGACCAGGCGATGCACTCGCTGCACCGGGTGCTGCGCAACTTCAAGATGCCCGGCTACACGGTTCCGGAGTTCCGGCGCAAGGCCGTCATCATCGCGGTCGGCGGCGTCTACGACCCGCGCATCCACCTCGACGACGTGGTCATGCCGGTGCTCAAGAAGTGGCGCATCTTCGAGCGCGAGGACTTCACCGGGGAGGCCGCGCGGATGCGCGACGACCTCGCCGTGCTCGTCGAGGAGCTCGAGGAAGCCTCGCAGAAGTTCGAGGAGTCCAAGCAGCGCCGCCTCGAGCGCGAGGCCCGCAAGGCCGAGAAGGTGCTCGCCTCATCAGCGTCCTAGCCGAGACGGCCCCACTGCGGATCGGGCCCATCGCGCTACGCAGCCCGGTCGTGCTGGCCCCGATGGCGGGCGTGACAAACGTCGCGTTCCGCACGCTGTGCCGGGAGCTGGAACTGGCCCGCGCGGGGACGGTCAGCGGGTTGTATGTCTGCGAGATGGTGACCGCCCGTGCGCTCGTCGAGCGCCATCCGGCGACCATGCACATGGTCACCTTCGCGCCCGACGAGAACCCACGGTCACTGCAGCTCTACTCGGTCGATCCGGACAACACGTACGCCGCGGCGAAGATGATCGTCGACGAGGGCCTGGCCGACCACATCGACATGAACTTCGGCTGCCCGGTGCCCAAGGTCACCCGCCGCGGTGGCGGGGCGGCGCTGCCGTACAAGCGGAGGCTGTTCGAAAAAATCGTCCGCGCCGCAGTCACCGCTACCCAGGGCACCGACATCCCCGTGACGGTGAAATTCCGCATCGGCATCGACGACGCCCATCACACCCACCTCGACGCGGGGCGGATAGCCGCGCAAGAGGGTGCCGCGGCGGTTGCACTGCACGCCCGCACCGCGGCCCAGCGATACTCCGGGAGTGCGGACTGGTCGCAGATCGCCGCCCTCAAGCAGCACGTGACCGACGTGCCCGTCTTGGGCAACGGCGACATCTTCGAGGCCGACGACGCGACGGCGATGATGGCCGCGACCGGGTGCGACGGCGTCGTGATCGGCCGCGGTTGTCTGGGCAGACCGTGGTTGTTCGCCGAACTGTCGGCCTCATTCACCGGCAAGCCGGCGCCGACGCCGCCCACGCTGGGCGAGGTCGCGGCCATCATGATCCGCCACGGCGAATTGCTCACACAGCATTTCGGCGAGGACAAGGGCATGCGTGACATGCGCAAGCACATTGCCTGGTACCTGCACGGCTTCCCGGCCGGTGCCGACTTGCGACGGGCGCTGGCCCTGGTCAAGACGCTGGCCGAGCTCGAGTCGCTGGTGGGCCGACTGGACCCGGCGGTGCCTTTCCCGGAGGCGGCGACCGGCCCACGCGGGCGCCAGGGCTCACCTGCGGCGGTCAACCTCCCCGAAGGCTGGCTCGCCGACCCCGACGACTGCACGGTGCCCGCCGGCGCCGAGGTGATGCACTCCGGCGGCTGACCCCGGTTACCCGGCGACTCCCAGTCGTCTCCGTCCTGAGACGACTCTGACATCACATCTCTCAGGATGTCTCAGTACGATATGAGTCTCGTCCATTATGCGCTCCCCATGCGGAGCCATGCATGTGCCGCAGCAGTGACGCTCAGCACCGCGCACAGGCGTGCGCTCAACCCGACGACGGTTCGGAGGCCGGAAGATCATGAGTGACGGCGACAACGCCACTCCTGAGTCTGCGGGCGCATCGGGCGGTCCGGACAACAGATGGCTTACCCGAAGCCAGCGGCCATCGCCAGGCGCCGCGCCGTGGGAACGAAAGGCTTTACCCGACAGCACCGAAGCCGACACCGGGACGACGACAGGTCGGTCGGGCAACCACACCGATGGCGTCACCGTTGCCGATCTGATCGCCCGCCTCGCCGGCCACACGGCGGTCCCGCCGGAATTGCGTCGTCGCAGTGCCGACTCGGGGACCGATCCGGAGGCTGAGTCAGAAGCTGATCCGCAGGCCGAACGTCGAGACGAGCCCGCTCCGCCCACCGACATCATCGCTGTGGTGCCCGCGACCGAGGAGGGTCGCGGCGCCGGGGCCGACGACGAACCCAACACCGAGGTCCTTCCCGTCGTGCGCGGTGCCTCCGAATTGCCGGACCTCACGATGGTCCGTCGACCACGCCGGGTGCCCCCCACCCACGGCTCCGGCGGCCGCGCACCCCGCAAGCGGCGTCGCGGCCGCCGCGGGACGATGCTGGCCGGCCGGGCGGCCGTCGCTGTGCTGGCGGTGTTGGCGCTCGTGCTGACCGGCGGGGCATGGCAATGGCAGTCCGCCAAGAACAACATGCTCAACCGCGTATCGGCGTTGGACCCGGACTCGCGCGACATCGTCGACCCCAACGCTCAGTTCGGCGACGAGAATTTCCTGATCGTCGGCGTCGACAGCCGCATCGGCGAGAACAGCGTGATCGGCGCGGGCACCACCGAGGACGCCGCGGGCGCGCGCTCGGACACCGTGATGCTGGTCAACATCCCGGCCAACCGGGAACGCGTGGTGGCGGTGTCGTTCCCGCGTGACCTCGAGATCGAGCCGATGCAGTGCGAGCCGTGGGACCCCAGGACCGGCGAGTACGGGCCGATCACCGACCCGGAGTCGCCGATGTACGGCATGGAACAGGTCTACACGGAGTACAAGCTGAACTCGGCCTACGCCGTCGGCGGTCCCAAGTGCCTGGTCAAGGTCGTCCAGAAGATCTCCGGCCTGTCGGTCAACCGGTTCATGGCCGTCGACTTCGTCGGCTTCTCCAAGATGGTCGACGCGCTCGGCGGCGTCGAGGTGTGCACCACCACCCCGCTGGAGGACTACGAGCTCGGCACGGTGCTGCCGAGCGCAGGCCGCCAGGTCGTCGACGGGCACACCGCGCTGCAGTACGTGCGCGCCCGGCAGGTCACCACCGAGACCAACGGCGACTACGGTCGCATCAAGCGCCAGCAGCTCTTCCTCTCGTCGCTGATGCGGTCGATGATCTCCAAGGAAGTGTTCTTCTCGCTGTCCAAGCTCAACAACGTGGTCAACATGTTCATCAACGACAGCTACGTCGACAACATGGACACCAAGGACCTCGTCACCCTCGGCCAGTCGATCCAGGGCATCGCCGCCGGGCGGATCACGTTCCTGACCGTGCCCACCACCGGGTACATGGACGAGTACGGCAACGAGCAGCTGCGTGAAGAGGACACCGACGCGATCTTCAACGCCATCATCAACGACGATCCGCTGCCCGAGGAGCGCAACGCCGACAACACCCCGGTGCCGGGCACCCCGGAGCCCACCCACGACGAGGCGCCGTCCAGCGAGTTGCTGGCCGCGGTCACCACGGATCCGCAGGACGTGACCGTTCAGGTGTCGAACTCGACCGGCCAGGACGGCCTGGGCGCCACGGCCGCCGGCGAACTGCAGAACCACGGGTTCAACGTCACCACCCCCGACGACTATCCGGGGCCGCTCGACTCGACGACGGTGTTCTTCTCGTCGGGCAACGAGCAGGCGGCAGCCACCGTGGCCTCGGCGTTCGCCAACCCGACCATCGAACGGGTGTCCGGGAAGGGCGACGTCGTGCAGGTGGTGCTGGGCACCGACTTCTACTCGGTGTCGCCGCCGTCGCCGAGCGGCTCACCGGTGCAGGTGCACGTCGTCCACGACGGCAGCGACAGCACGCCGACGGAGCTGCCCGAGGACCTCGCGGTGACCAACGCGGCGGACACCACCTGCGAGTGAGCGACGGCCCGGACGTCGTTGTGCCAGGTGGCATTCACCCTTCGTTCACCATCGACGTCGTGACGCTCGGCTGACCAGACCGTAGGGTAGAAACCATGCGAACCGCCTATCACGAGCAGTTGGATCAGCTCAGCGAGCAGCTCGGCGAGATGTGCGGGCTGGCGGGCGCGGCGATGGAGCGTGCCACCCAAGCCCTGCTGCAGGCCGACCTCGTCCTTGCCGAACAGGTCATCACCGACCACGAGCAGATCGTCGCGATGAGCACCCGCGCCGAGGAGTCGGCGTTCGTGCTGCTCGCGCTGCAGGCGCCGGTCGCGGGCGATCTGCGATCGGTGGTCAGCTCGATCCAGATCGTCGCCGACGTCGACCGCATGGGCGCCCTGGCGCTGCACGTCGCCAAGATCGCCCGCCGCCGCCATCCCCAGCACGCTCTGCCCGAGGAGGTCAACGGCTACTTCGCCGAAATGGGCCGGGTCGCAGTGGAACTCGGTAGCAGTGCGCAGGAGGTGCTCGTCACGCGTGACCCCGACAAGGCGGCCCGGATCGCCGAAGAGGACGACGCGATGGACGACTTGCACCGTCACCTGTTCACCGTGTTGATGGACCGGGAATGGAAGTACGGCGTGACCGCCGCGGTCGACGTGACCCTGCTCAGCCGGTTCTACGAGCGCTTCGCCGACCACGCGGTCGAGATCGCCCGCCGGGTGATCTTCCAGGCCACCGGCAACCTGCCGGAAGGCGACGAACTGGCCGCGCGCTGAGCAGTTCCCTCAGCGAGCAGAAACGCCCCGGCCGGGGGCGTTTCTTGTAGTCGGGGTCAGCCGAAACGCCCGGAGATGTAGTCCTCGGTCGCCTTCTGCGTGGGATTGGAGAAGATCTTCTCGGTGTCGTCGATCTCGATCAGCTTGCCGGGCTTACCGGTGGCCTCCAGGTTGAAGAACGCCGTCTGATCGCTCACCCGCGCGGCCTGCTGCATGTTGTGCGTGACGATGACGATGGTGAAGTCCTGCTTGAGTTCTGCGATCAGGTCCTCGATCGCCAGCGTCGAGATCGGGTCGAGCGCCGAGCACGGTTCGTCCATCAGCAGCACGTCGGGTTGTACGGCGATGGCGCGGGCGATGCACAGCCGCTGCTGTTGTCCGCCGGAGAGGCCGCCGCCGGGCTTGTCGAGCCGGTCCTTGACCTCGGTCCACAGGTTGGCGCCCTTGAGTGACCGCTCGGCGACCTCATCGAGTGTCTTCTTGCTGCGCATGCCCTGCAGCTTCAACCCGGCCACGACGTTGTCGCGAATCGACATGGTCGGGAAGGGATTCGGTCGCTGGAACACCATGCCGATCGTCTTGCGCACGCTGACCGGGTCCACGCCCGCGCCGTAGATGTCGTCGCCGTCGAGCAGCACCGAGCCCTGCACGTAGGCGCCGGGGATGACTTCGTGCATGCGGTTGAGCGTGCGCAGCACCGTTGACTTCCCGCAGCCGGAAGGGCCGATGAAGGCCGTGACGCTGCGCGGCGGAACCGCCAGCGACACGTCTGCAACGGCATGGAAGGAGCCGTAGTAGATGTTGACGTCTTTGAGGTCAAGGCGCTTGGCCATGTTGTCCTATGTCTCCTAAACCTGTTCAGACCTTTTTCGGGGAAAAGAATTTGGCGATGAAGCGCGCACCGACGTTGAGGAGCGCGATCAGCACGATGAGGGTGAACGCCGCACCCCACAGCCGGTCGGTGGGCACCGGGTTGGCGCCGGCACCGGCGGAGACCTGGTCATACATCATGCCGGGCAGCGAGCCCATGAACCCGCTGGACATGTCGAAGTTGATGGCCTGGGCGTAGCCCACCAGGATCAGCAGAGGAGCGGTCTCTCCCATCACGCGGGCCAGCGCCAGCAGAATGCCGGTCACGATGCCCGACAGCGCCGTCGGAATCACAATCGAGGTAATGGTTCTCCACTTCGGGACGCCCAGCGCGTAGCTCGCCTCGCGCAGGTCCATCGGAACGATCCGCAGCATCTCCTCGGTGGAGCGCACGATCACCGGGATCATGAGAAGCACCAGCGCCAGCGACACGGCGAAGCCCGACCGCTCGAAGCCCAGAGTGGCCACCCACAGGGCATAGATGAACAGTGCGGCTACGATCGACGGAACGCCGGTCAGGATGTCGACCATGAAGGTGGTCATCTTGCCCAGTCGGGTGCCGCCCCCGTACTCGACGAGGTAGATGCCGACGAACACGCCGATCGGGATGGAGATCAGCGCACACACCAAGCCCTGCAACAGGGTGCCGACGATGGCGTGGTAGACGCCGCCGCCCGCGGTGAAGGCCGTCATGCCGGACTGCGAGTTGAACCACCACGTGCTCGAGGTGACCACACCGAAGCCCTTGACGACCACCGTGACCAGTACCCACACCAGCGGGACGACCGCGATGAGCACCGAGAGGCTCACCAGTACCGTGGCGACGTGGTTGGTCAGTTTCCGCCGGGCGCTGACGCCGTGGAAAGTGGGCGCCTTCACCGGTTGGTCCAGCGTTGCGGTCATGATGCAGACCGGTCCTTTCCGGCGACCGCGGCGCGGGCCAGCGAGTTCACCACGAAGGTCAGGATGAACAGCACCAGGCCCGCGGCTATGTAGGCGCCGGCCTTGTACTGGTCATTGAATTCCGAAGCCGCAGATGCGATGAGGCTCGCGAAGGTGTAGCCCGCGTCGAACAGTGACCATCCGAACGCCGCCTGCGTGCCGCGCAGGATGATCAACAACGCGATCGTCTCGCCGAGCGCACGGCCCAGGCCGAGCATCGCGCCGCTGATGTAGCCCGACATGCCGAACGGCAGGACGGTGGTGCGCACCACCTCCCAGCGGGTGGCCCCCAGCGCGAGCGCCGCCTCGATCTGCCCCTTCGGCGTCTGCACGAAGACCTCGCGGGTCACCGCGGTGATGATCGGAAGGATCATCACCGCGAGCACGATGCCAGCGGTGAAGATGGTGCCGCCGCCGGCCACCGAGGCGTTGCCGGTCTGGAAGAGGAACAACCAGGAGAGGTTCTCGTTGAGCCACAACGCGAAAGGGCGCAGCACCGGAGCCAACACGTACAGGCCCCAGACGCCGTAGATGATGGACGGCACCGCGGCCAGCAGGTCCACCATGTAGGCCAGCGGCCCGGCGACCCTGCGCGGCGCGTACTGAGTGAGGAAGATCGCGATGCCCAGCGCCACCGGCATCGCGAGGATCAGCGCGAACACCGAGACGAACACCGTGACCTGAAGCAGGTCGAAGATCCCGAACTGCATCGCCGAGGTGTCGGTGGTGACCCACGAACCGCCGTAGAGGAAGAAGTTGGCCTCGTTACGGGCCAGCGCCGGGACCGCCCGCCACACCAGGAAGAAGCCGATGGCCACGATCAGGGCAACGATGAAGATGCCCGAGCCCTCGGACAACCAGCGGAAAATGCGGTCCCCCGGCCGGACCTTCGTGCTCCGGGCGGGATCAGTCGAGATGGGCTCCGGTTCCGGGAAGGGGGCGGCCATCGCCGCACCCGACCCGGCCTCTGCTGGATTCGGTTCTGTCACTTCGACCCTGTCGGTCATCGGTTACGTGTCCATCCTCGCCGCAGTGTCGCCGTTTCGCCAGCAGGACTAGGCGGTCGACGAGATGGCGTCGATCGAACCCGTCAGGCGCTGCTTGAACCGATCCGGCAGCGGAACGTATCCGGCCTCGGACAGGCCTTGCTGACCCTCGTTGGCCGAATGCTGGAGAAATGACTTGATCGCCTCGGCCGTCGGCTGGTCGTAACCGTTGGAGCAGACGATCTCGTAGGTGGCCAACACCAGCGGATACGCGCCCTGCTCCTGGGTGGCGTACAGCGACTGCAGGTCCAGCACCAGGTCCTGGCCCTCGCCGGCGAACTGCGCCGCGTCGATGGCCTTGCCGGCGGACTCGTCGGTCAACTCGACAGCACCGCTGCCGTTGTCGATCTGGGCGTAGGGAATTCCGGCCTGGTCGGCGAAGCCCTTCTCGACGTAACCGATGGCGCCGGGGGTGGCCTGCACCGCCTGCGCCACGCCCGCCGACTTCTGCGCACCCTCGCCTGCGCCGCCCTGGAACTCGGAGCCGTCACCCTTGGTCCAGGTCTGCGGCGCCGCCGCGGCCAGATATTTCTGGAAGTTGTCGGTGGTGCCCGACGAATCCGACCGGTAGACCGGCGTGATGTTCTGGTCGGGCAGGTTCTTACCCTCGTTCAGCGCCGCGATGGCCGGATCGTTCCACTTGGTGATCTGACCCTGGAAGATGCGCGCCAGCACGTCGGCGTTGACCACCAATCCGTCGACACCCTCGAGGTTGTAGGCCATCGCGACCGGTCCGAACACCAGCGGGAGGTGCCAGGCGGGGTTGCCTTTGCATCGCTGGGCGGCCTGAGGGACCTGTTCGTCGGACAGCGGGGAGTCCGAGCCGGCGAAGTCGACGTTGCCCGCGATGAACTGTTGGCGACCCGCGCCGGAGCCGGTGGGGTTGTAGGACAGGTTCTTGCCCTGGCAGATCTGGCCCCACACCTGGTTGAACAGCCCGATGGCGTTCTGCTGGGCGGTCGAGCCCTCGGCGTTGATCGTGTCCTTGCCGCCGCAGTTCTCGCCGCTGGCCGTTCCCGTTTCGCCGCCACCCGATCCGGTGCCCGCGTTGTTGTCGCTGCCGCAACCGGCCAGCGTCAGGGCCAGGATCGCGGCCGCGGACGCTGTCGTGCCAGCGGTCTTACCCATGCTGATGCGCTTCACTTATCCCACTTTCGGTCGACTGCTTCAGACTCCCCGGCAACGTATGCGGCCGTGGTGGACGGATCGCACATGGAAGGTGAACGAACGGTGAACAGGTTCACCTTGATCACTGGTTGGAGGGTGAACGCGAGGCGTACGCGGCGTCGACGGCGAACCTCTCGAAACCGAGATCTTCGTAGGTCTTCACGGCCGCCGAGTTATCTGCTTCGACGTAAAGCATCACCGTCGGCTGTGAGCTGTCCGACAGTCGTTTCGCCAGGTGGTGCAGCCCGGTCAGCGTGAGGACTCCGCCGAGCCTGCGACCCTGCGCCGCCGGGTCGACACCCACGACGTACACCTCGCCGAGGTCAGCGCCGTGGACTTTCGTCCAGTGGAAGCCGAGCAGCGCGTCGGTCCGCTCGTCGAACGCGAGGAACAGCCCTTCGGGGTCGAACCACGGCTCGCCGCGGCGCTCGGCGATCTCAGCGGCCGTCCACCCACCCTGCTCGGGGTGCCATGCGAAGGCGGCGTTGTTGACGCGCAGCAGTTCGGCGTCGTCCTCGGGCCCCGAGTAGGTCCTGATGTGGATGCCGTCGGAGATGGCGACGGCGGGCAGGTCGGTCAGCGGACGGCGCATCTGCAGCAGTTCGCGCACCACCGTCAGGTCCAGTGCCGCTGCAGTGGCGCGCGCCGGTTCGAGGTTGCCGTGTGCCCAGATCCGCGCGCCGTCGCCGCCTTCGGCCAGCGCGGTGCGTGCCATCGCCGATCCGACCCCCCGGCGCCTCGCCCGTGGGTGCACTACCAGTTCGGCCATCACGGGCGCGTCGGCCGCGGCGAGGTTGAGGTAGCCGACGATGTCGTCGTCGTCACCGTCGACGGCCAGCAGGTGCCGGCTACGGTCGCCGGCGAGTTCGCGCAGCACCTGATCGCCCACCGGGGCCACGCCGTCGACCGACGCCGCGGCTGCGATCAGCTCGCGGACCCGACGCTGTTCTTCATCGGAAAGGGCTCGCCGCCAAGCGATTTCGGTCACGTAGGGTGAAGTTCGTCGGCCAGCGCCTCGGCCCCGTAACTGGTGCCGTCGGCGTCGTACTCGGCGCCGTCGACCTCGTCGGGCACCTCGGCGCCGGGCGTGGGCTGGCGGCCGCGGGCCGGCCGGACCGCCTTGTAGCCGACGTTGCGCACGGTGCCGATCAACGACTCGTACTCCGGCCCCAGCTTGGCGCGCAGTCGCCGCACGTGCACGTCGACGGTGCGGGTGCCGCCGAAGAAGTCGTAGCCCCACACCTCCTGCAGCAGTTGGGCGCGGGTGAACACCCGGCCCGCGTGCTGCGCGAGGTACTTGAGCAGCTCGAACTCCTTGTAGGTGAGGTCCAGCGGCCGCCCGCGCAGGCGCGCGGTGTAGGTGCCCTCGTCGATGACCAACTCCCCGAGGCTGATCTTGCCGACGTTCTCCTGGTTGGCCACACCGCCGCGGCGGCCCACCAGCAGCCGCAGCCGGGCGTCGATCTCAGCGGGCCCGGTGCTGGGCAGCAATATCTCGTCGAGCCCCCACTCGACGTTGACGGCCACCAGCCCGCCCTCGTTCACGACGGCCACCACGGGCACCGACGTCCCGGTACTGCCCAGCAGACGGCACAGCCCCCTGGCGGCGGCCAGGTCGGTACGCGCGTCGACGATCGCGACGTCAGCGCTGCCGGCCTCGAGAAGGGAGGAGACCTCGGTGGGCGCGGTCCGCACGGTGTGGGCGAGCAGCGACAACGAGGGCAGCACCGAGTCGGGTTGTGGGTCGACGGTCAGTAGCAGTAGATCCAACTGGCCCTCCAACAGCACAGGGACCTCGCCTGGACAACGATGTCGGTCGGTGACTTCCCAGATTCATGCCTGTCATGTGGCCGTTACCCGGCCGATGGTCATCTAACGATAGCGCGCTACCTGCTGATTAGCTGCGCCGAACCGGGCGGCTTGGCCGACGTGGTCCAGAATGTCGAGGTGCGCAAGGTGCTGATCGGAGTTCTGGCCACCGTCGCCGCCGTGGCGGTGGGCGCCGTCGGAGCGGACTTCGGTGCGGCGATCTACGCGGAATACCGCCTGGCCAGAAGCGTGCGCAGCGCCGCCGGCCTGCAGCACGACCCGTCGGTCGCGATCCTCGGCTTCCCGTTCACCACCCAGGCCATGGACCACCGCTACGACGAGATCGAAATCCGCGCGAGTGGCGTCGATCACCCCGTCGTCGGCAAGACCTCGCTGGAGGCCACGCTGCACGACATCGACATCACGGACGAATCCTGGCTTATCGGACCGGGCGCCGAACTGCCCGTCGGCAAGGCCGAGAGCCGCGTGATCGTCGATTCGACGCACATCGGGCGCTTCATGGACATCCCCGACCTCCTGGTGGAGGCGCCGACGCGGGAGAGCAACGACGCCACCGGCGGCACCACCGAGTCGGGCATCTCCAGCAACCGGGGCGTCGTGTTGACCGGGACGCCGACGAAGGCGGGTTTCGACAAGAAGGTCAGCGTCGCGGTCGACCTCGACATCACCGGGCCGGACCAGACCACCCTGGCGATGACGCCCACCGGAGTGCTGACGGGGCCCAACACCGCCGACCAGGACGTCCCCGAGGAGAAGGTGGCGGCGGTGCTGGCCGCCTTCGCCACGAGCATCCCCGGCCTGAAGCTGCCGTTCGGCTTGACGCCGACCGCCCAGGGCGCGCGGGGATCCGACATCATCATCGAAGGGATCGCCGAGGGAGTGACCGTCGACCTCGACGAGTTCACCATGAGATGAGCGGTTGCGCGAAGAACGGAGGCCGGCCATGAGCTCGTCCTGGGTGCTCGCCATCACCGTGCTGATCGCCGCGCTCGGTGTGGCATTCGTCGTCGGCAGGCTGATCACGCTGCGTGCCGGCTTGCTGCGCTCCGCGGAGGACGCCGCCAACGTCGACACCAGCGACCTCGGCCTGTCGACGACCGGGCCGACGGTGCTGCACTTCTCGGCGCCATGGTGCGGACCGTGCGATGCGGTGCGCCGGGTCGTCGAGGAGGTCTGCGCCGAGCTGCCTCGAGTGGCGCATGTCGAGATCGACATGGACGCGAATCCGGAAGCGGCGCGGCGCCTTTCGGTGCTGTCGCTGCCTACCACGATCGTGTTCGACGCCGATGGTCGGCCGCGGTACCGCACCCATGGCGTCCCCAGGGCTGCTGACCTGCGGGCGGCGGTGGAACCGCTGTTGGCTTGATCACGCTGTCATTGGGTAGGCTGTCCGGCGTGTCCGCCCGCCTCGAGCCGATGCTCACCAAGCGCCGCGCAGTCGATCTGTGCCGCGTCGCGGGTTCTTGCTGTTGTTGTTGTAGCTGCTGAGTAGCTGCGTTTCCTTCGCGCCGCACTCGGGAGCGACCCCTCGTGGTCTGCCCCAAATCAGCCCCATGACGCAACAGGAGTTCATTCATGCCGACGACGAACAACCAGGTGCCTGACCAGGTCGATGCCCGGGGTCCGCGCTTCGTCGCCTGGGTCACCGCAGGCGTGCTGGTGGCGGTTCTGTTGGTGTCGGCGGTCAGCCCGCTCGGCGCGGCCGTCCTGCTCGGTGCGCAGTCGGTGGTGTTCGCCGTCGGGGCGGTTCTGGGGCCACGCAGGCATCCCTACGGGCTGGTGTTCGGCCGTCTTATCGCGCCACACCTGGCCCCGGTGACCGATAAGGAGCCCGCCGCACCGCTGAGGTTCGCCCAACTGGTGGGCCTGGTGTTCGGACTGGTCGGCGTGGTCGGGTTCGCCGCCGGCCTGCCTCTGCTCGGTCTGATCGCCACCGGATCGGCCTTGACGGCGGCCTTCCTCAACGCGGCCTTCGGCATCTGCCTGGGCTGTCAGCTGTACCCGCTTGTCGCACGACTCACCCAAACCCGAAGCAATCGAAAGGAACTCGTCCATGGCACGTTCTGATGTGCTGGTCACCGCCGAGTGGGCCGAGAACAATCTCAATGCCCCCAACACCGTTTTCGTGGAGGTCGACGAGGACACCAGCGCCTACGACACCGGCCACATCGAGGGCGCGGTGCGGATCGACTGGAAGACCGACCTGCAGGACCCGGTGCGCCGCGACTTCGTCGACCAACAGCAGTTCTCCAAGCTGCTGTCCGAGCGTGGTATCGCAGGCGACGACACCGTGATCCTCTACGGCGGCAACAACAACTGGTTCGCCGCCTACGCCTACTGGTACTTCAAGCTCTACGGACATCAGGACGTCAAGCTGCTCGACGGAGGCCGCAAGAAGTGGGAACTCGACGGGCGTCCCCTGTCGACCGACACGGTGCAGCGGCCGGAGACCAGCTACACCGCCAAGGCCCCCGACACCAGCATCCGGGCGTTCCGCGACGAGGTCATCGCCGCCATCAACAACAAGAACCTCGTCGACGTGCGCTCCCCTGACGAGTTCTCGGGCAAGATCCTGGCGCCCGCGCATCTGCCTCAGGAGCAGAGCCAGCGGCCCGGGCATATCCCCGGTGCCATCAACGTTCCCTGGAGCAAGGCGGCCAACGACGACGGCACGTTCAAGTCCGACGAGGACCTGGCCAAGCTGTACTCCGAGGCCGGCTTGGACGGAGAGAAGGAGACCATCGCCTACTGCCGGATCGGTGAGCGCTCGTCGCACACCTGGTTCGTGCTGCAGGAACTCCTGGGACACCAGAACGTCAAGAACTACGACGGCAGTTGGACGGAATACGGCTCCCTGGTGGGTGCCCCGATCGAGTTGGGAAGTTGATATGTGCACTGCACCGAAGCAAGGGCTGACGTTGCCGGCCGGCGTCGACCTCGAGAAGGAGACTGTGATCACGGGTCGCGTCGTGGACGGATCGGGTCAGGCGGTCGGCGGCGCCTTCGTGCGGTTGCTGGACAGCTCCGACGAGTTCACCGCCGAGGTCGTCGCGTCGGCCACCGGTGACTTCCGGTTCTTCGCCGCACCTGGCACCTGGACGTTGCGCGCACTGTCGAAGGTCGGCAAGGGCGATGCCGTCGTCGCACCCTCGGGCGCGGGCATTCACGAGGTCCACGTCAAGGTCGCCTGACGACGAAGGCGGCGAGGTACGAGCCGACGCGCCGGGTGGTTGGCGGCGGACTAGACTTGGCGCCGTGGTGCTGTTCTACGAACTTCTCCTGGTCGCCTGCACCGTGCTGATCACCTGGTTCGCGCTCTACGCGCTGTACCGACTGATCACCGACGAGTCGTGACGTCCGGCGACGACGCCGTCGCGGCGGCCGCCGAACGCGCGAAGACCACCGCTGCCCGCAACATCCCGGTGTTCGCCGACCTGCCTGCGCCGGCGGACACCGCGAACCTTCGCGAGGGTGTCAACCTCAACGACGCGCTGCTGGCGCTGCTGCCGCTGGTCGGTGTTTGGCGCGGTGAAGGTGAGGGCCGCGGGGCACACGGCGATTATCGGTTCGGGCAGCAGATCGTCGTGTCGCACGACGGTGGCGACTACCTGATCTGGGAGGCCCGTTCGTGGCGGTTGTCCGAAGCCGGCGATTACGAGGAGCACACGTTGCGGGAATCCGGCTTCTGGCGGTTCGTCGACGACCCGGCGGATCCATCCGAGTCCCAGGCCATCGAACTGCTGCTGGCGCACTCGGCAGGCTATGTCGAACTGTTCTACGGTCGCCCCCGCAACCAGTCGTCGTGGGAGCTGGTGACCGACGCCCTGGCGCGCAGCAAGTCCGGGGTGCTCGTCGGCGGCGCCAAACGCCTGTACGGCATCGTCGAGGGCGGCGATCTGGCCTACGTCGAGGAACGGGTGGACGCCGACGGGGGCCTGGTGCCCCACCTGTCGGCCCGGCTGTCCAGGTACGTCGGCTAGTGCGCCGGCTCTCCGTGGTGATCGCCGCGGCCGCGATCCTCGCCGGCTGCGCGTCAGAACCGCCCGGCGACCAGCCCCCCAGCCCCACCACAGACGTCACTTCCGAGGCGCCCAGCGGCCACGGCTCGCTGGCTCAGTGCCTGGACGAGCAGGGCGTCCCCTCCGCGCCGGGCCCGGGGGGCGGACCGCCCGCGGGTGTCGCTCCGGACGCCTGGCGGCAGGCGATGGCGGCCTGTTCCGCCCTCGCGCCGGGACCGGCCAGCTAGGTCAGAATCGGCGCGTCACCGCCCTCTGCCAGCCAGGTGTTCTCCAGTTGCGCCAGCGTCCCGTCGGCGCGCAGCGAGTCGACGACGAAGGAGACACAGCGGGTCAGCCCACTGTCCTTGTCCAGGACGATGCCGAACTGCTCGACGTCGGCCGACTCGTTCGGCAGCCGGCCCACCATCATGCCGTCCCGCAGTTCCGAGGCGAGCGCGAACGCCGTGGGCAGATCGGCGACCACCGCGTCGATCTCGCCCGAACCGAGGGCGAGCTTGGCGTCGCCGTTGGTGTTGTAGGCCGAGACCGGCGCGTCACCGGTGACCGCCGTGGCCGCTGTCTGACTGGTGGTGCCGACTTGGGCGCCCAACCGCAGTGGCCTCAGGTCGGCGAGGCTGCGGGCGCGCGCCGCGGGCGACGACCTGACAGTGACGACGGCCTGGCTCACGTCGAAGTACGGTGACGAGAAGTCGACGGCCGCCTTGCGCGGCTGGGTGATCGAGAACTGAGAAAGGCTTGCGTCGAACGACTTCGGGCCCGCAGCGATGGCCTCGCTGAACGGCACCCGCACCCAGCGGACTTCCTGGCCGCGGTAGCCCAACTCGGCGGCCACGGCATAGGCCAGGGCGGATTCGAACCCCTCGCCGTTGGCCGGGTTGTCGCCGATGTACCAGGGTGGATACACGGGCTGGTCGGTGCCGAACGTGAACACGCCCGGATACAGAGTGGTCAGGTGATCCTTGCGACAGTCCTGGGGCCGCGGCGCCGAATAAGGTTCGGCGGCCGGTGCGCAGGCGGTCGCGACGACAGCGACCAGCAGCGCACCGAACCTCCTGGGCAAGCCCATGTGGCGAATCATCGCGCAGCGCGACACGCAGTGCCAGGGTTGTCGTGCAACGGTTCGCTACCGATTCGGCCGTCAGAAAAGGGGCGGCCCCCGAGCCGTGTGTTCCTGGCGGACAAGACCAAGGGGCTCGGGGGCCGGGTGACTGCGGGGAATTCGCCAGCGCGCGCAGGTCGCGAAGAGCTGTTGCGCTCATTCCCCTGGCGCTGCTAGCTCGCAGCCACCTCACAAGTCCATAAGTCACTAATGATGTCGGACCACCTCCCTTCCTGTGTACGAGCGACGGTACCCGCGCTTATCTAGCGCGACAAGCGATTAAGGGAGCTCTGCGCGCTCAGCGATCGCCGAGGAACCACTGCACGCGCTGCGCGGCGAAGGGTTCGCGCTTTCCCTTCAGGGAGACCAGTTCGGACCGGCCCGCCGGTTCATCGAGAAATCGACCCAGCCGCTGCGAAACCATCACCTCGCCGCCTCTCGCGCAAGACTGCAGCCGCGCCGCGGTATTGACCACGTCGCCGACGGCCGTGAAGTCGCGTAGCGCTTCGGTGCCACCTATGTTGCCGACGAAGACCTCGCCGTAGTCCAGGCCGACTCCGAGGTCGAGGACCTTGCCGCCGGTGCCGTAACCGACGCCTTCGAGCAGTCCGCGCGCGTGACTCAGCATGACCGCGGCCACGGCGCGGCGGTCGGCGTCTGTCGGTGCCCATGAGCTGCGCACGACGAAGGCGGGCAGGTACAGCGCCATCACCTCGTCGCCGATCAACTTGTCGATGATGGCGTCGGGATAGAGGACCGATTCGGCCACCGCGTAGAAGCGGCGCAGTAGCGCGCTGGTGTCCAGCGGGGAGATCGACTCCGACCGAGTGGTGAAGCCACGCAGGTCTGCGAAGAGCACACCGGCCTCGGTCGTCATCCCGCCCGGCGGCGATAACTCGACACACGTCGCGCACAGAGTCGGGTTCTTGCGCGACGGTCGGTAGCCCAGCGGTCGGACCAACCGGCCACCGAGGCCGGCGAACGGTGCTCCGCACATTCCGCAGCGTGGACTGGCCGGTAGTAGGTGCATCAGCCGGTGAGCGACGCGTGAAGACCGTGTGGTGGAGAAGTCGAAGTAGGCCTGCCAGTCGTTTGGCGACAACGGTTGGCCGGGCGATTTGCCCGCATGCCGGGCAAGACGACGCAACACCAGCCGCTGCCAACCCGAGAGACGCGGTCGAGCCGAGTCACCTTCCACCACCACAGGATGTCGTATCCTCGGCGACTCGGATGCCAGTCCGCGCTTTCCGGCCTCAGCGATCGGAAACGATCGCGGCGTCGACCAGTTCGCCGAACTCGGCAGCCAGCGGGGAGGGCGGCAGCAGCCTGCCGTCGAGCGTGTGCACCCGAGCAGCCAGCGTGATGCTTGAGACCAGCCAAACCCCTTGAGCTGCAGTCAAATCCGCGGGCCGCAGGGCACGGTAGTCGCAGTCGTAACCCTTGCTGCGGGCGACTTCGAACAGTGCCTGCTGGGTGGTGCCGCGCAGGATCGGGAACCACGGCGGCGGCGTCAGCAGCGTCAATGCTCCTTCGGACTCGGTGGCCACCACCACAGTCGAGCGTGGCCCCTCCAGGATCAGCCCGTCGGAGCCGACGAAGATCACGTCGCCGGCGCCGTGCCGCTCGGCGTGCCGCAGCGCGGCCATGTTGACCGCGTACGACAGCGTCTTCGCGCCGGCCAGCAGCCACGGCATATCGGCGGCGGTCTGGGCGGGCAACCCGCGGGCCAGCGTCAGTGCCGCCAAACCCTTGCGCCGCACCTCGGCGACGCGCGCGGGCAACGCGCCGATCGTCGCGAACGCCGTGGGCGGCGAACCACTCTCGCGTCCCCTGCTGTACACCAGCCGCAGCACGCCCTCACCGCCGTCGTCGGCGTTCCACCGGCTCACGGCCGCATCGATGGCGGCGCGCCACTGCGGCAGGTCCGGGACGGGCAGATCGGTCATCCGCGCCGAGTGGGTCAGCCGCGACAGGTGCGCTTCGAGCAGACACGGGCTGCCGTCGCGGACCAGCAGCGTTTCGAAGATCCCGTCGCCGCGGACGGCGGCCAGGTCATCGGCGTGCAGCAGCGGCGCCGACGGGTCGTGCAGCCGTCCGTCGAGGGTCACCACGACTCCTGGTGGATTGGCCATGGGCTGCAAGCGTAGCGGCGGGGTGCGGGCGCGCCGAACGTAGAGTTGAGTCATGTCAGCCGTTCCCGCACCCGACACCGGACCCGATGCCGGCGCCGTCTGGCATCACGGCGACCCTTTCGGCGAGCAGCGCGCGGCATACGACGCCGCCGTGCTCGTCGACCGCTCGCATCGCGCGGTGCTGACCGTCGCGGGCAACGACCGTCGGAGTTGGCTGCACAGCCTGACCACTCAGCACGTCAGCGACCTGGCCGACGGCTCGGTGACGCAGAATCTGAGCCTCGACGGCCAGGGCCGTGTGGAAGATCACTGGGTTCAGACCGAGCTGGGTGGCGTCACCTACCTCGACACCGAACCGTGGCGCGGGGAGCCGCTGCTGACCTACCTGCGCAAGATGGTTTTCTGGGCCGACGTGGTCGTGGAGGCGGCGGACCTGGCGGTGTTATCGCTGCTCGGGCCGCAGTCGGCGGACCCCGCTGTCCTCGAGGTGCTCGGGCTGGACGCGTTGCCTGCGCCGGATTCCGCCGTCGCGCTCGCCGGTGGCGGGTTCCTGCGGCGCATCGCGGGCGAAGACGTCGAGCTCGACCTCGTCGTCCCACGGGAGGCGGCCACCGACTGGCGGCAACGCCTCCTGGACGCGGGTGTGCGGCCTGCAGGTCTGTGGGCCTACGAAGCGCACCGCGTCGCCTCGCGCCGGCCCCGGCTCGGCGTCGACACCGATGAACGGACCATTCCGCACGAGGTGGGCTGGATCGGGCCGGCCGTGCACCTGGACAAGGGCTGTTACCGGGGGCAGGAGACGGTGGCACGCGTTCACAACCTGGGCAAACCGCCCCGCATGCTGGTGTTGCTGCACCTCGACGGGTCGACGGACCGGCCCACGACGGGCGAGCCGGTACTGGCCGGTGGGCGCACCGTGGGCCGGCTCGGCACGGTGGTCGACCATGTCGACGAAGGACCGATCGCGCTGGCGCTGCTCAAACGCGGCCTGCCCGCGGACGCCGAGCTGACCATTGGCGCGGTGCGCGCGGTGATTGACGCGGATTCCATGCCGCCGCCCGAGGCGACGGGGGCGGGACGCCGTGCCGTGGAACAGTTGCGAGGCGGCGGGCGTTGACGTCGAGGGCCTGCCAGCGCACCGCAGCCAGGCACGGTAAAGTGTCTGCAGGACGAAATTAGACACTCAGATCGGAGCCGCCTGCACATCGGGCCGCTCCGTTATTGCGCGAGGGGGTTCCCCCATGGGCCGCGGCCGGGCTAAGGCAAAGCAGACCAAGGTTGCGCGTGAGCTCAAATACAGCTCACCGCAGACCGATTTCGAGCGGCTTCAGCGCGAGCTGTCGGGCGCGCCCGAAGACGACGTCAACGGCACCGATCCGGTGGCCGACGAGTGGGTCGACGACGACGAATGGCGCCGCTGACCGTCTAGAACCGCGGGTGTTGGCCCACGAGTTCGGCTCGCGGGCCGCCTTTACCGCCCTTCTTGACGGTGCCCAGCGTCCAGCAGTCCAGGTGACGTGCGGTCAGGATCGCCAGCGCGCGGTCGGTGTCCTCCGGCGCGACGACGGCGACCATGCCGACACCCATGTTGAAGGTCTTCTCCATCTCGACCCGCTCGACACGGCCGCGCTGTGCGATCATCGCGAACACCGGGGCGGGAGTCCATGTGCCCCGGTCGATTTCGGCGACCAGCCCGGGTGGGACGACGCGCTCGAGGTTGCCGGCCAGCCCGCCGCCGGTGACGTGACAGAAAGTGCGCACCTGGGTCTCTGCGGCCAGGGCCAGGCAGTCCTTGGCGTAGATCCGGGTCGGCTCCAGCAACTCCTCGCCGAGGGTGCGGCCGAACTCCTCGACGTGGCCCGCCAAGTTCATGTGGTCGATCTCGAGCAGCACGTGACGAGCCAGTGAGTACCCGTTGGAGTGCAAACCCGTCGACGCCATCGCGATGAGCACGTCGCCGGGTTTGACTCGGTCGGGGCCCAGCACGTCGTCGGCTTCGACCACCCCCACCCCGGTGGCCGAGATGTCGTAGTGATCGGGCGCCATCAAGCCGGGATGTTCGGCGGTCTCCCCGCCGAGCAGCGCACACCCGGCCATCACGCAGCCACCGGCGATGCCGGACACCAGCTCACTGATGCGCTCGGGCACGGTGCGACCGACCGCGATGTAGTCCTGCAGGAACAGCGGTTCGGCCCCGCACACCACGAGGTCGTCGACGACCATCGCGACAAGGTCGATTCCGACGGTGTCGTGTTTGTCCATGGCCTGTGCGACGGCCAGCTTCGTTCCGACCCCGTCGGTCGAGGACGCCAGCAGGGGCTCGCGGTAGCCGCCGCGCAGCGCGAACAGGCCGGCGAACCCGCCGAGCCCGCCCCGCACCTCGGGCCGGGTCGCCTTCTCTGCCAGCGGTTTGAGGAGTTCGACGGCGCGATCGCCTGCTTCGATATCCACCCCGGCGGACGCATAGGAGATGCCGGTCGGTTCGGCGCGTTCGGTCATCGGAACAAAGGCTACCGTCGCGTCGCTGCGCCCGGTAACCGCTTGCGGTAGACCGGCCCTGTCAGAGATTCTCCGTCAGGTCGCCTCGGGAGATCTTGCCGCTTGAGGTCAGCGGCAGGGCCGAACGCAGATGCAATCGCGCCGGGATCTTGTAGTCGGCGATACGCCCATGCAGGAAGGCGGCCAGCTCATCCGGCGAAGGCGCCGCACCGGAGGTCGGCACCACGAACGCGACGGGCACCTGCCCCTCCTGCGGGTCCGGCAGGCCGACGACCGCGGCCATCGCCACCTGTGGGTGGCGCTGCAATACGGCCTCGACCTCTCCCGGGGTGATCTTCGACGTTCGCCGGACGATGATGTCTTTGAGCCGTCCGGTGAACCACCACACCCCCGCCGCGTCCCGGCGGGCCCGGTCGCCGGTACGCAGCCAGCCGTCGGCCAGGGTGGCCGCGGTGAGCGCGTCGTCGTCCCAGTAGCGCTGCATCACCATCGGCCCGGCCACCAGCAGTTCGCCCGTCGCCTCGTCGACCCGCAAGCGCGCGCCACCGACCGGGCGTCCGATGCAGCCGTCACGGTCGGTGTCGCCGTCGCGATACACGGTCAGCCAGATGGCCTCGGTCATGCCGTAGCCGACGCCGATCGGCAGCCCGCTCACCTCCCGGAAGCGGCGCTGCAGCGCGACCGGCACGGTGTCGCCGCCGGTGTAGACACCGCGCAGCGAATCGAACCAGTCACGGTGCACGCCGGGCTGGCGCAGCAGCTCGGCCAGCACGTCGATGTGGGTGCAGATCAGGCTCGGCCGGTGTTCCCGGAGGGCGCGAGCGTAGGTGAGCGGGTCGAATCCGTCGTACACCACGGAGGTTGCGCCGGCCGCCAGGGCGGCGAAGGTGGCGATGAACCCGCTGACGTGCACCTGCGGCTCGAAAACCTGCAGCACGTCGCCGGACCGGATGTCACCGAGCGCCGCGGAGGTGCTCGTCAACATCGCGTAAGCCGAGGCGTGGGTGTGCACAACTCCCTTCGGGCGGCCGGTGGAACCGGAGGTGAAGAAGATGACCGCGGGCGCATCGGCTACGACGGCGGGCAGCCCACCGGCCGGGGCGACCCTCGCGTCGCCGCTCAGCGAGTCGACGCCGTCCACCGCTATCACCCGGATGCCGTCGAGCACCTCGGGGTCGAGCTGGTCGAGCAGCGCCCGTCTGCCGCTGGCCACCATCAGCCAGCGCGGGCGCGAACGCCGCAGGGCTGCTTCGACTTCGGGTGCCGCGTAGCGGTTGTTCAGCGGGGTGGCGACCGCACCGGAGCGAAAGCAGGCCAGATAGCAGACCACCAGCTCGACACCGTTGGGCAACATCAGGGCGACGCGTTCACCGGGCGGGAGGTCGCCGTGCATCTCGGTGGCCAGTCGATCCACCGCGGCGTCCAGCTCGTGGTAACTCCACGTGCGCCCGTGCTCAACGAGTGCGGCAGCTTCCCCGCGATTCCTGACCAGGGACGCCAGCGGACTCGACTCGGCCACGGTGTCATTGTCGTTCATCGTCATTGTCGTTCATCGTCATTGTCGCGAACCATTGCCTGTGAGAACGTGACACCCATGAGACGACTTCGCTGGCCGGCGGCGGTCACCGGCGCCATGGTGGCCCTGGTGGTCGCCTCGGTCAGCGCGTCGGCCACACCGTCGGTGGGCGTGGAGGCGAGGACGATGTCGCAGGCAACGGTCGACGGTGTCGACTACGTCACCCGCGAGATCACCATCGCTCCCGGCGGTAGCACCGGGTGGCACTACCACGACGGTCGGGTGTTCGGCGTGGTACGCGCGGGCACGCTCACCCACGACGCCGCCACGTGCACCGTCGACGGGATCTATCCACCCGGCGCGCCGATCACCGAGGCCAGCGGACCCGACAACGTCCACATCGGTCGCAACCTGGGCCCCGATCCGCTCGTGATGTGGGTCGTCTACATCCAGCCGACCGGCACACCGCTGGCGGTCGACGCGCCCGATCCGGGTTGCGGGTTTGCCTGAGCCGGAAACCGGCCATCCCGGTCGAGTGGCTGACACGATTCGCTGCCTGGTGACCGGTGCGACCGGTTACATCGGTGGCCGACTGATCCCCCGGCTCCTGGACCGCGGGTTTGCGGTGCGCGCGCTGGCGCGCAACCCCGACAAACTATCCGGCGTCGAATGGCGCGACCGCGTCGAGGTGGTCAAGGGCGACCTCGACGACGTCGATTCGCTGCGCAACGCGTTCGACGGCATCGACGTCGTCTACTACCTCGTGCACTCTATGGGCACCGAAAGCAATTTCGTCGAGGCGGAGGCCCGCTCGGCGCGCAACGTCGTCGAAGCCGCGAGCCAGGCCGGGGTCAAGCGCATCGTCTATCTCGGCGGTCTGCATCCGTCCGGTGCCGACTTGTCCCCGCATCTGCGTTCACGCACGGCGGTCGGCGACATCCTGATCGACTCCGGCATCGAGACGGTCGTGCTGCAGGCCGGCATCGTCATCGGCTCGGGGTCGGCGTCGTTCGAGATGATGCGTCACCTGACCAACCGGCTGCCGGCGATGACGACCCCGAAGTGGGTGCACAACAAGATCCAGCCGATCGCGATCGACGATGTGCTGCACTATCTGGCCGAGGCGGCGGCGGTGCCGGTGCCGACATCGCGCACCTGGGATGTCGGTGGACCCGACGTGATGGAGTACGGCGACGCAATGCAGACCTATGCGGACGTGGCCGGCCTTCGGAAACGGATCATCATCGCGATCCCGTTCCTGACGCCGACGATCGCGAGCCTGTGGGTCGGCCTGGTGACCCCGATGCCCCCTGGGTTGGCCCGGCCGCTGATCGAATCGCTGGAAGTGGACGCGGTCATGAACGAACACGACATCGACACCATCATCGCGCCGCCCGAGGGCGGATTGACCGGCTACCGCGACGCAGTCGAGAGCGCTATGAAGATCGGACCGCTGCCCAGCGACCCGCACTGGGCGCGCGCCGGTCGGCCCGCGGCAGGCTAAGGCCGACGCAGCGCCGAGGCGTTGTCGTTGTCGGCCTGCAGCGGGATGCCGCTGCGGGCGGCGTTCGCGAGCATGTGCTCGATCACGTTCTTGCCCAACGCCGACTCCCCGGGCAGCTCGATCGGGTAGTTGCCGTCGAAGCACGCGCTGCACAGCCGGGACGCGGGCTGCTCGGTCGCGGCGATCATGCCCTGCCTGCTGATGTAGCCCAGCGTGTCGGCGCCGATCGCATGGCGCACCGCTTCGAGCATCTCGTCCTCGTCGGCCGCCATGCTCTTGGCGTTCGCGATCAGCTCGGCAGGTGTGGCGAAGTCGATGCCGTAGAAGCAGGGCCACTTCACCGGCGGGGAGGCGATGCGCACGTGCACCTCGAGCGCGCCGGCCTCGCGCAGCATCCGGATCAGCGCCCGCTGGGTGTTGCCGCGCACGATCGAGTCGTCGACGACGATCAGCCGCTTGCCGCGGATCACTTCCTTCAGCGGGTTGAGTTTGAGCCGGATACCCAGCTGCCGAATCGTCTGCGACGGCTGGATGAAGGTCCGCCCGACGTAGGCGTTCTTCATCAGCCCCTGCCCGAACGGAATGCCGGACTCCTGCGCATAGCCGACCGCTGCGGGCGTGCCCGACTCCGGCACGCCGATCACCAGGTCGGCGTCGACCGGCTTCTCGCGCGCGAGCCTGCGGCCGATGTCGACGCGGGCGGCGTGCACCGAGCGGCCGGCGATCGTGCTGTCCGGCCGCGCCAGGTAGACGTATTCGAAGACGCAGCCCTTCGGGTCCGGGTTGGCGAACCGGGTGGACCGCACGCCGTCGGCGTCGATAGCCAGCAGTTCGCCGGGTTCGATGTCGCGGACGAACGATGCGCCGACGATGTCGAGCGCCGCGGTCTCCGAGGCGACCACCCAGCCCCGGTCGAGCCGGCCCAGTGACAACGGCCGCACTCCATACGGGTCGCGCGCCGCATACAGCGTGTTCTCGTCCATGAAGGTCAGGCAGAAAGCCCCACGAACGGTCGGCAATAGCTCCAGCGCGGCCTGCTCCAGCGTCGCGTCGGCCGCGCCGTGCGCGAGCAGCGCGCCCAGGATGTCGGAGTCGGTGGTCGCGGCCGGGGCGCCCCTGGTGCCAAGCAGCCCGGCCTCCCGCGCCCGGCCGGCCAGTTCGGCGGCGTTGACGAGGTTGCCGTTGTGCCCCAGCGCCACACCCGTGCCTGCGGACGTGTTGCGGAACACCGGCTGGGCGTTCTCCCAGGTGGTGGAGCCGCTGGTCGAGTAGCGGCAATGGCCGATGGCGACGTGCCCTTCCATGGCGGCCAGCGTCTGTTCGTCGAACACCTGGCTGACCAGGCCGAGATCCTTGAAGACGAGCACCTGGGAACCGTCCGCGACGGCGATACCCGCCGCTTCCTGACCGCGGTGCTGCAAGGCGTACAAGCCGTAGTACGTGAGCTTGGCGACCTCTTCACCCGGCGCCCAGACGCCGAATACGCCGCACTCTTCGCGGGGTTCTGGATCGGTCTGCGGGCCGGTCACGGTAAGGGCTGCTCCCAGGGCGGAGTGGGTAGACGCGGTTCAGTCTACGGTCATCACGGGTCGATCACGGAATTGAACGACGGGTGTCGTGGTGAGAACAACACCGTGGCCCGGTCGCCCAATTTCACAGCTGTAAGAAACTGTGGCGCAGCTAACCCTGCAGCCCGGCCAGCGGCAGCCACGCCGCGATCTCGCCCGCCCGCGATCCGGACAGCGTCAGCCGGCGGTCGGCGGCCGCGTCGTCGACCGAAACCAGGCCCGTGGCCAGCAACAGCCAGGTGCGTGCGTCGGTCTCGACGACGTTCGACGGGTTGCCGCGCCGGTGCGCGGGTCCGGCGATGCACTGCACGGCGACGAACGGGGGAACCCGCACCTCGACACTGGAGCCCGGCGCGACCGCGGCGAGCGTGCGGGCGGTCAGGCGCACCGCCTCGGCCAGTTCGCCGCGGCCAGGCGCGGGCTGCCGGTCGTCGCGCAGCCAGCCCGCCAACGCACCCACCGCGGCGCGGGTCTGCACCGGATCGGCACTACGGGCCCGTTTCGAGGTGGCCATACCTTACTGTCTCAAAGTGTTCGTCGACCGCCACGATCCGCCGTACAAGGTGGCCGGGGCGGTGCTGCTGGCTGTCGCGGCGGTGGCGGCGGGCTTGGTCTACGCCCAATTCCGCGGCGACCTGACGCGCACGGCGCGGTTGACGGTGCTGTCGTCGCGTGCCGGGCTGGTCGTCGACCCGGGCGCCAAGGTCACCTACAACGGCGTGGAGATCGGGCGGGTCGACCGCATCGACGCCGTCGAGGTCGACGGTACGCAGAAGGCCCGCCTCGCCCTCGACGTCGATCCCCGCCAGCTGGCGCTCATCCCGGCCAACGCCGACGTGCAGATCCGCGCCACCACGGTGTTCGGCAACAAGTACATCTCGTTCACTTCGCCATCGGATGCTGTGCCGCAACGACTCTCGGCGGCCGATGTGATCGACGCGTCGGCCGTCACCACCGAGTTCAACACACTGTTCGAGACGGTCACCGCGCTCGCTGAGCGGGTTGACCCGATCAAATTGAACCAGACGCTCAGCGCCACGGCCGAAGCCCTCACCGGGCTGGGCGACCGGTTCGGCCGATCGCTGCTCGACGGCAACGCCATCCTCGACGACCTCAATCCCCGCATGGCGCAGGTTCGCGAGGACACCGGCCTACTGGCCGACCTGGCGTCGGTGTACTCAGGCGCCTCGCCGGACCTGTTCGACGGACTGCAGGACGCGGTGACATCCGTCCGTACGCTCAACGAGCATCGCGCCGACATCGATGCCGCGCTGGTGGCTTCGCTCGGATTCGCCGAAACCGGCGGCGACGTGTTCGACCGCGCCGCACCGTTCTTCGTCCGTGGCGCAGCCGATCTGGTGCCGACCACCGAGCTGCTCGACGACTACCGCGGCATGATCCTGTGCACCATCCGCAAGTTCGACAAGGTCCAGAGTCAGGTCGCCGACACCCTCGGGGGCAACGGCTACTCGCTGGCGACGATGTCGGGAGCCATCGCGGGCGCCGGCAACCCGTACGTCTATCCCGACAACCTGCCCCGGGTCAACGCCCGGGGCGGTCCGGAGGGCAGTCCCGGCTGCTGGCACGACATCTCGCGCGAACTGTGGCCCGCGCCGTACCTGGTGATGGACACCGGGGCGAGCATCGCGCCGTACAACCACTTCGAGCTCGGCCAGCCGCTGCTGATCGAATACGTGTGGGGTCGCCAGATCGGTGAGTACACCATCAACCCGTGACGCCGTCAGGTGGGGAAGCCGAACATCTTCACCACGCCGTGGTCGCGGCCGGCCGTGTAGCCGCCGTCCACCGCTATCGCCTGGCCGGTGATGAAAGACGCGTCGGTCGAGACGAGAAACGCGGCGACCGCGGCGATCTCGTCGGGCTGGCCACGCCGCTGCAGCGCGTGCTCCTCGGTGATTGAGCGAAGCGGTTCCGCCATCCCCTCCAGGCCCATGACGCTGTCCAGCATCGGGGTGTCGATGAAGCCGGGGCAGATGGCGTTGGCGCGGATACCGCTGGGGCCGTAGTCGAGCGCGATGTTCTTGGTGAGCAGCACGACACCGCCCTTGGCGGCGTTGTAGCCGCTGCCGCCCGCCGTGCCCTCCAGGCCCTCCACGCTGGCGAGGGTGACCAGCGCACCACGCTCGCCGCTGCCGGCTGAGCCGGCGATCGGACCACCGACCCGCGGCTGGTCGATCATCCTGGCCAGCGCGGCCTTGGCCACCAGGAAGGTGCCGGTGAGGTTGACGTCGATCACCCGCTGCCACTCGCTGCGATCGAGCAGGTGCACCGGTCCGCCGCCGGCGACACCCGCCGAGTGGACCACGCCGTCCAGCCGTCCGTCCACCTCGGCGAACACGGCGGCGACGGCGGATTCGTCGGTGATGTCGGCGGTGACGAACGAGAAGCGGTCGCCGAGTTGCTCCGGTGGCCGGTTCACATCGGCGCCGACGACGGTGCCGCCTTGGGCGAGAAGGCGCTTGGCGGTGGCCAGTCCGATGCCTGACGCCGCACCGGTGACGACGAAGTTGCGGGTGCCACGGGCGGCGGTCATGGCCTGGACCCTACGCGGCGCTGGACGGCCAACGCCGCCAGCGCCGCGGCTTCGTTGGCGGCCAGGTGCGCCAGCATCGGCGCCAGCACGCTGCCCGACCGTGCCTGCAGCCAGCCGAACGCCCACCCCGCGACGCCGGTCACCGCAACGGTGCCCAGCACCGGGTTCCGGGTGATGCGGGCGTCCATGATGTGCCACAGACCGAATGCCACCGACTGCAGCAGTCGGCCGTCGCGGGATCCGAAGGCGTCCTCGGCGAGGGTGCCCAAGGTCGCCCGGTAGGCGATCTCCTCGGGCCACACGGTGCCCAACGGGATGTCGAGCAGCATCCAACGGAGGGTACGCTCGGGCAGTTCGCGCGCGGCCATGCCGCGACGCACCGGCGGGATCGCGGCCGACGCCACCACCCCCGCCGCGATCACCGCGCCTGCCGCCAGCCCGTGACGCAGGCCCGAGGCCAGCGCCGGCGAGCCCATGCCGAGTGGCGGGCGCGCCAGCGCGTACAGGCCGGTGCCCAGCGCGGCGTTGGGAACGGGGTGAAATCTCACCCGCGGTGCGACGAAGCTCCACCCCACCAGGGCAATACTCATCATGACTGCTTGAAATTTGTTCTGCCGCATCAATACTCGGGTCCGTCCTGCCCTAGGTCCTTCTGCAGCGCGACGCGGATCCGCTCGGTGTCCTCGCGGGTCCATCCGTCGGGCGGTGCGACGGCCGCCCAGCCGTCGAGCACGAACTCACCGTAATTGTGGCCGTGGCCGGCAGGCACCGACACCGCGTTGGTCATATCGGCCGCGACCTGCCCGAAGGTGACGATGGGGTACCACCGCATCGACGCGGTACGGTCGCGTCCCGGCGGTTCGCGCAGCCAGTCCGGCCGGGTGAACAACAGGTCGTCCGACCACCACACGATCGGATCCGAGGCGTGTTGCATGAACAGCACCCGCGTGCCCTCCCACGGGGCGGCGGTGTCGGCGGCGATCTGGGCGGCGCCGTTGGCCTGCGTGAACCGCACGGTGCGGCCGTCGTCGTAGCGCGGTTGCACCTGCGGCGTTGCGGGGTCGCGCCGGGCGGTGATCGCCTCCCACAACGGGCTGGCGTTCGGTGGGCCCACCCACAACACCGACGAGAAGCCCATCCTCGCGATGTCGGGCAGCCACGCGAAGGCGGCCTGGCCGGCCATCGAGCCCAGACTCTCGCCGTAGAGAACGAGTTCTGGCCTGCGGTCTTCCGGACGCTGCTCCCAGCGCTGATGGATCGCGTCGATCATCATCCGGCCGGACTCCATCGACTTCTCGCGGTCGCCGAGGAACGAGATCCAACTCGGCAGGAACGAGTACTGCGAACCCACGATCGCGGTGTCGCCGTTGTACATCATCTCCAGTGAGCTCGCCGCGAGGGGATTGATCCAACCGGTGCCGGTGGTGGGCACGATCACCAGCAGTCTGCGTTCGAAGGCACCCGTGCGCTCGAGTTCGCTCAGCAGCACGGCCATCCGTTGTTCGTCGGTGTCGGCGGTCTGCAGGCCGACGTACACCCGGATCGGTTCCTTGGCAGGCGCGCCGTTGAGTTCGGTCAGCTCCTCGGCGTCCGGTCCGGTCGCCACGAAGTTTCGGCCCTGGTAGCCGAGGCTTTCCCAATCGGCGAACGACTCTGGGCTGCCAGACCTTTCGGATTCCTCCGGCTGCACGATGCCCGCCATCGTGGTGGTGTTCTGCGGTTGGAACACCCAGTTGGCGCCGATGAGGAAGCCGCGCAGCAACACGCCGTTGACCAGGGTGACGGCCAGCACGACGACGATCGCCGTGCCGATGAACAGCGCCACCTCGTCGGTCAGCCGCCAGCGTCGGATGAAGAAGCGGGCCATCGTCTTGATGACGTCCAGCAGCACTCTTGCCGTGCCGACGCACACGCCGCCGACGGCGACCGCGACCACCAGCGTGCGCAGGTACCCCAGCGTGGTGGGACCTTCGATGCCCATCAGCGCCGACACCTGCCGCTGCCAGGCCGCCCCCGGAATGACCATCAAGACGCTGGCCGTCACCGATCCCGCGACGATTACGCACTTGACCGCCCACAGCACCCGCCTGCTCGGCGGCCACCAGGACCGGTTGCGTAAGACGAAGCGCTTCAACAGCTTCGCGACGAACACACCGATGCCGTAGCCGATGGCGGCGTCCAAGCCGCCGATGAGTCCCTGGAACAGCCAGTCCCTGGGCAGCAGTGACGGCGTCAGCGACAGGCAGAAGAACAGCGCGGCGAAGGCCACCCCGACAAAGTCCAGCCGGAGCAGGCTCCACGCCCAGGTGTAGAGCGAATTTCGTTGTGTAGGACTCTCATTCACCCGAACAACCTGGGCAGCACACTTTCCGACGTGGCACGCAGTTCCGCCAGGGTGACCGTGAACTGGCCCTGCACCTCGATGGCGTCGCCGACTTGGTCGACGACCCCGATCCGGGTGGCGGGCAGGCCGCGGGCCTCGCACATGGCGCGGAACCGGCTCTCCTCGGTGCGCGGGACGGCCACCAGCACCCGCCCCGCCGACTCGGCGAACAGCATCACGAATGGATCTACGCCTTCGGGAAGGACGATGCGGCAACCGGTTTCGCCCCGCAGCGCCGATTCCACGACCGCCTGCGCAAGGCCACCCTCGGAGAGGTCGTGCGCCGCCGACACCAATCCGTCGCGCGACGCGGCGGTGAGCACGTCGGCCAGCAGCTTCTCGCGGCCGAGGTCGACCTTCGGCGGGAGCCCGCCGAGGTGGTCACCGGTCACCTGTGCCCACACGGACCCGTCGAACTCGTCTCGGGTGTCGCCGAGCAGCATCAACGTCTCGCCGGGTTCCTCACCGAACCCGGTGGGAAGACGTCGGCTCACATCTTCCAAGACACCGAGGACACCGACGACCGGTGTCGGCAGGATGGCGGTGGTGCCGGTCTGATTGTAGAAGCTGACGTTTCCGCCGGTGACCGGAATACCCAGGGCCGCAGCGCCCTCGGCGAGGCCGCGGACGGCCTGACTGAACTGCCACATCACGCCGGGATCCTCGGGCGAGCCGAAGTTGAGGCAGTTGGTCACCGCGACCGGCGTGGCGCCTGTCACGGCGACGTTGCGGTACGCCTCGGCCAGCGCCAACTGCGCGCCGGTGTAGGGGTCCAGCGCCGTGTACCGGCCCGACGCATCGGTGGAGATCGCGATCCCCCGACCGGTGGTTTCGTCCACGCGCAGCACGCCGCCGTCGGCGTCCTCGGCCAGCACAGTGTTGCCGCGCACGTAGCGGTCGTACTGTTCGGTGATGAAAGCACGGCTGCACAGGTGCGGACTGCCCAGCAGCGCAAGCAGAGTCGCTTTGAGCTCTTCACCGCTGCGCGGGCGCGGCAGTTTCTCCGACGTGTCTGCGTTGAGCGCGTCCTGGGTCTCGGGCCGGGCGACGGGGCGCTGATAGACCGGACCTTCGTGTGCGACCGTGCGCGGTGGCACGTCGACGACCGTCTCGCCGTGCCAGCTGATCTGCAGCCGGTCGCCGTCGGTCACCTCGCCGATGACCGTGGCCAGCACGTCCCACTTGCGGCACACGGCCATGAACTTGTCGACATTGTCGGGCGTGACGACCGCGCACATCCGTTCCTGCGACTCGCTGGACAAGATCTCGGCGGGGGTCATGTTGGCCGCCCGCAGCGGAACGGATTCCAGCTCGATGCGCATACCGCCGTCGCCGGCCGATGCGAGTTCTGAAGTGGCGCATGACAGTCCGGCGCCGCCGAGGTCCTGAATGCCGACCACCAGGTCGTTGGCGTAGAGCTCCAGGCAGCACTCGATAAGCACCTTCTCCATGAAGGGGTCACCGACCTGCACCGAGGGCAGCTTCTTGCGTGACCCCGAGCCGCTCTCGTCGCCACCGAACGTCTCCGACGCCAGCACCGACACCCCGCCGATGCCGTCCAACCCGGTGCGCGCACCGAACAGAACGATCTTGTTGCCGGTGCCCGAAGCGAACGCCAGGTGCAGGTGCTGCTTTCGCAGCACTCCCACGCACAACGCATTCACCAGCGGGTTGCCGCCGTAGGAAGCGTCGAAGACGGTTTCCCCGCCGATGTTGGGCAGGCCCAGCGAGTTGCCGTAGCCGCCGATGCCGCGCACCACCCCGTCGACGACACGGCGGGTGTCGGGGGCGTCGGCGGCGCCGAACCGGAGCTGATCCATCACCGCGACCGGGCGCGCGCCCATCGCCATGATGTCGCGCACGATGCCACCGACGCCGGTTGCGGCGCCCTGGTACGGCTCGATGTAGGACGGGTGGTTGTGTGACTCGACCTTGAACGTGGCGGCCCAGCCGTCCCCGATGTCGACGACTCCGGCGTTCTCACCGATACCGGCCAGCATCGTCCTGCGCATCTCGTCGGTGGTGGTCTCGCCGAAGTAGCGCAGGTGCACCTTCGATGACTTGTACGAGCAGTGCTCGCTCCACATCACCGAGTACATCGCCAGCTCGGCGTCGGTGGGTCTGCGGCCGAGGATGTCGCGGATGCGTGCGTACTCGTCGTCCTTGAGGCCGAGCTCGCGGAAGGGCTGTGGTTGCTCGGGGGTGGCGGCGGCTCGGTCGACGGTATCCAGGGCTTGGGTGGGCTCCGACGTCACCACGACAGTCTAGTTTGGGCCGCGTCAGCCCACTGCGGCGACACAGAACGCGTTGCCGCCGGGATCGGTCAGCACCACCCAGTGAAAGTCGTCACCGAAGTTGTGCCTGCCGGTCTCGGTGGCACCCATCTCCACCAGCCGCGCGACTTCGGCGTCCATGTCGGCGGCCGAGAAGTCGATGTGCAGCTTGTTCTTGCCCGGCGTCGGATCCGCCACCCGCTGGAAGGCCAGATTCGGTCCGTCGGACTGGCCGACGAGAACGAATTCACCTGGCGCAACCGGGTTTACCGTGCCGCCGACCGCCGTCGCCCACCAGTGGGCCATCGCGTCGGGGTCGGCGCAGTCGAACGTTATCGATTCCACGTTGAGTCCCATGCGCGAGACCCTATGTCAGGCGGGTGACAGAAACGCTTCGAGCGCCGCGGAGTAGGCCGCGACGTCAGCGGCGCCCATCACTTCCCGAGCCGAGTGCATCGCCAGCTGCGCTGCGCCGACGTCGACGGTGGGGATCCCGGTGCGTGCGGAGGTCATCGGGCCGATGGTCGACCCGCACGGCAGATCGGCGCGGTGTTCGTAGCGCTGCAGCGGCACACCCGCCTGGGCGCACGCCAGCGCGAATGCCGCACCGGTCCGTCCGTCGGTGGCGTAGCGGAGGTTCGGCTGCACCTTGAGCACCGGTCCACCGTTGACCTCGATGAGATGTCCCGGTTCATGGCGGTCCGGGTAGTTCGGGTGGGTGGCGTGCGCCATGTCGCCCGACGCCACCATGGATCCGGGCAGCCGGCGAAGGAACTCCTCGCGCCCACCCCCCTGGCTCAGCGTGATGCGCTCGAGGACGGTCAACAGCAGCTCGGACTGGGCGCCGTGGTCGGACTGCGAGCCGACCTCTTCGTGGTCGAACAGCACCAGCACCGGCACGCTGTCGCCGGGTTCGGCGGCGAGGAACGCCTCCAAACCGGCGTAGCAGGTCGCCTGGTTGTCCAGCCGCGGAGCGCTGAGAAGTTCCCGGTCGGCTCCGACCAGCCGCGAGGGGGTGAGGTCGTGCGTCATCAGGTCGGCGCCCAGCACGTCGGCTGGGGGCACGTCGGCCCGCTCGGCGACGTAGTCCAGGAACGACCGGGTGCCACTGCCGACACCCCACACCGCGTTGACGTGCCGCTGCGGGTCCAGCGCCACCGCCTTGCGGTCGTCGGCGAGGTGAATGGCCAGCTGCGGCACCCGCAGGACGGGGTCGTCGATCCGGACGAGCCGGTGCTCGACTGTGTTGCCGCGGCGCACGGACAGCCTGCCGCTGACGCCCAGGTCGCGGTCCAGCCAGGAGTTCAACCACGCGCCGCCGTAGGGCTGCAACGCGACCACCCGCCAGCCGGACACGAAGCGGTCGGGATGCTGCTTGACGCGCAGATTGGGGCTGTCGGTATGGGCGCCGACGATACGAAAAGGCCAGGCACCGCTGTCCGCTGCGCTGTGCCACGCGATGAGCGAGCCGGCCCGCACGGTGAAGAACCGACCGCTGGAGTCCCACGCTTCGGTTTCCGAGAGCTCGCGAAAGCCCGCCGCGCGCAGCCGGGCCGCGGCGGTCTCACAGACGTGAAACGGCGAGGGCGAGGAGTCGATGAACTCGCACAAGCCCTGCGGATCGGCAGCCATGATTCCCATCCTCCCTGACGCAGCCACTTCCCCGGCGAGCCTGCGGCTAGGCGCTGAGCACCCCGTCGAGGGCGGAGTAGAACAGGCCGAGTCCGTCGTCGGACGGGCCCGTCAGCGGCTCCGTGGCGTGCTCCGGGTGCGGCATCAGTCCGACCACCCGTCGGTTCGCCGAGGCGATCCCGGCGATGTTGCGCTGTGAGCCGTTGGGGTTGTCGCGGTAGCGGAACACGACGCGACCTTCGGCCTCGAGTTCGTCGAGCACGGCATCCGACGCCTGGTAGCGGCCCTCGCCGGACTTCAACGGCACCAGGATGTCGGCGCCGGCCTGGTACCGTGACGTCCACGCCGTCTCGTTCGACGCCACCTGCAGCCACACGTCGCGGCAGACGAAGTGCAGTCCGGCGTTGCGGGTCAACGCCCCCGGCAGCAGACCGGCCTCGCACAGCACCTGAAAACCGTTGCAGATGCCCAACACTGGCATGCCCTGCTCTGCCGCCCGCACCACCTCACCCATGACCGGGGCGAACTTCGCGATCGCCCCCGCACGCAGGTAGTCACCGTAGGAGAACCCGCCGGGCACCACCACGGCGTCGACCTTCTTCAGGTCGGCCTCGGCGTGCCACAGGCTCACTGCATCGGCACCGGCCAACCGGACCGCCCGCGCGGCGTCGACGTCGTCGAGCGTGCCCGGGAACGTGATCACGCCCACACGTGCGGTCACGCCTCGTTCCCCGCCGGTTCCCGGCTCACGCTCCAGTCCTCGATCACGGTGTTCGCGAGCAGCGATTCAGCGATCTCAGCGAGGGTGTCGTCGTCGATGCTTTCATCGACTTCGAGTTCGAATCGCTTGCCCTGCCGCACATCTGAGACACCATCGAAGCCGAGCCGACCCAGTGCGCCGACGATCGCCTGCCCCTGCGGGTCCAAGATCTCGGCCTTGGGCATCACGTGCACCACCACCCTTGCCACGGCGTTCACTGTACCGCCGCGGTGCGCCCGCGCGACTCACCGGCACGAACCGAGGTAGGCGCCGCACAGCGGAGCGGCCATTGCGTCGAACACCCGATCGTCGGCCACCGGTGGCCAGGGCACCTCCGCGGGCAGCGGCGACCAGAGCGCGAGTTCCACCACCGATCCGCTGTCGGGATCGCCGAGCAGGTACTGATGCACGACCTTCGCGCCTGCCACGCTGATGACGGCCGCGAACCGTTCGGGCTCGGCGGTGGTGAGCGACGGCGACACCAGTGGTGCGGTCTGCTGACATCCCCGCAGCCGGGTCCGAGCGTCGCTGACCACCGTCCGGACGATCGGCCCGGTCTCGGTGGTGGGCCCGCGCCAGTGCAGCACCTGCGCCTGCATCTGCCACTGCCCCGCCCGGGTGATCACCTCAGCCTTGGCGGCGACCACGTATTCCCGCGGATCGTCCGGCACAGGCGGCGCCGCGCAGACTTCCTCGAAGGCGAACCTCGGCGCCGGGGCGGTCACGGCCAGACCGGCCAGGCCCGGCCAGCGGTACACCTCGTAGAGCGGGATCTCGGTCGGTGCGATCCAGGCCGCGTCGGGGATGGCATCACAGATCGGCGGACACACGCCGGGCACCGCAACGACCGTCGGTCCCGGCACGACGGCCAGCCCGAACGCCGCCATGGCCACCGCGATGATCAATCGCACGCAAACCCCCTGATACCGCCCCCGCGCCGCCACAATATAGGTATGCAGCTGACCCATTTCGGCCATTCGTGCCTACTGGCGAGTTTCTCCAGTGATTCCGCCGACGACGCCACCATCCTGTTCGACCCGGGTATCTTCTCCCACGGCTTCGAGGGCATCACCGGGCTGTCGGCCATCTTGGTGACCCATCAGCATCCCGACCACGCCGACACCGACCGACTGCCCGCGCTGCTGGACGCCAACCCGCAGGCCGAGTTGTACGCCGACCCGCAGACCGCGGCACAACTGGGCGAGCCGTGGCGAGCCGTGCACGTCGGCGACGAGTTCACCGTCGGTCATCTGACGGTCCGCGGCGCGGGCGGCAGGCACGCGGTCATTCACCCCGAACTCCCTGTCATCGACAACATTTCGTATCTCGTCGGCGACGGCACCCATCCGGCCAAGCTGATGCATCCCGGCGATGCGCTGCACACTCCCGGAGAACCGGTCGACGTGCTGGCCGCCCCGGCCGCCGCGCCCTGGATGAAGATCTCCGAAGCGGTCGACTATCTGCGCGCGGTCGCGCCGACGCACGCCGTGCCAATCCACCAGGGAATCATCGACCCCAGCGCCCGCGGCATCTTCTACGGCAGGCTGACGGAGATGACAAATACCGACTTCCGGGTGCTCGAGCAGGAGAACGACACCGAGTTCTGACCCGTCAGGCCGTGGCCCGCGCCGCCGCCCGGCCCGCCGCCCGACCGGAGAACACGCAGCCGCCGAGGAAGGTGCCCTCCAGCGAGCGGTACCCGTGTACGCCGCCCCCGCCGAAACCGGCCGCTTCACCGGCGGCGTACACCCCGTCGAAGACACTGCCGTCGGCCTTGAGCACCCGCGCGTCGAGATCGGTCTCCAGCCCGCCCAACGATTTTCGCGTCAGGATGTGCAGCTTGACGGCTATCAGCGGCCCGGCCTTGGGATCGGTCAGCCGGTGCGGGGCGACGACCCGACTGATCTTGTCCCCCAGATAGTTTCGCGCCACCCGGATCGAGGCGATCTGAGTGTCCTTGGTGAACTTGTTGACCACCTCCCGGTCGCGGGCCGTGACCTCGGCCGCCACGGTCGCGTAGTCCAGCGGCAGCACGTCGGGAACCGCGTTCATGGCCGACACCAACTCCCGCAGCGTGTCGGCGCTGACAAAGTCCACCCCGCGGTCGACGAAGGCCTGCACGGGTCTCGGCGCCCCGGCCCGCACGCGGCCCAGCACGTCACGAATGCTTCGGCCGGTGAGGTCGGGATTCTGCTCCTGGCCCGACAACGCGAACTCCTTGGCGATGATCCGCGCGTTGAGAATGAACCACGTGTAGTCCTGGCCGGTCTGCGAGATGTATTCCAGCGTGCCCAGTGTGTCGAAGCCCGGGTACAGCGGCGACGGCAGCCGGTTGCCGTTCGCGTCCAGCCAGAGCGACGACGGCCCGGGCAGGATGCGGATGCCGTGCAGTGGCCAGACCGGATCGTAATTGGTGATGCCCTCGGTGTAGTGCCACATCCGGTCGCCGTTGATCACGCGCGCCCCGGCGGACTCGGTGATGCCGATCATGCGGCCGTCGACGTGGGCGGGCACTCCGGACAGCAGCTGCTCAGGGACCCGCCCCATCCGCTTGGGCCAGTTCTTCCGCACCAGTTCGTGATTGCCGCCGATGCCGCCACTGGCGACGATCACCGCCTGTGCCCGGAACTCGAACTCGCCGAGGCTTTTCCGCGAGGACGCCACCCCGCGGGCCGCGTCGGAGGGCTCGAGCACCGCGCCCCGGACCCCGACCACGGCGCCGTTCTCGACGACCAGCTCGTCGACGCGGTGCCGGTGCGCGAACTCGGCGCGGCCGAACAGCCTGCGCGCGAAGATGTCGACGATCGCCGGACCGGTGCCCCAGGTGATGTGGAAGCGCGGTACCGAGTTGCCGTGTCCGCGGGCGTCGTAACCGCCCCGCTCGGCCCAGCCGACGATCGGGAAGGTCTGCAACCCGCGCTCTCGCAGCCAGCTGCGCTTCTCACCTGCGGCGAAGTCGACGTAGGCGTGCGCCCACTGACGCGGCCAGTGGTCCTCCGGCCGGTCGAAGCCGGCGGCTCCAAGCCAGTCCTGCAACGCCAGTTCGTGGCTGTCCCGGATACCCAGCCTGCGCTGTTCGGGGCTGTCGACGAAGAACAGCCCGCCGAAGGACCAGAACGCCTGACCACCGATGTTGTTGGCGTTCTCCTGGTCGACGATCAGCACGCGCCGACCTCGTTCGACCAACTCGCAGGCCGCGACCAGACCGGCCAGGCCGGCACCGACGACGATGACGTCGGCTTCGCGCACGCGGGGAGCACCATGATCATCTGCCATGGCCGCCACGTTAGCGGCCTGCGGTCAGGCGGCGTCTGTCAATGCGCGCGACGGACTCCAGCGGTATACGCCGGCCGTGCACCGATGCATCAGGGCGAGGTCGACGGCGTCGAGCATGGCCTGTCGCGGCCCGGGCTTGCGCAGGTGCCGTGCCGCCACCGCGACGCGGACGATCCCGTCGCGTCGGGCGGTGCGCTCGGCGGAGAGCACCAGTGTCCGGCACCACCACGGCTCGCTGAGGAACCCTTCCCCGATGCCGAGCACGCGCGACCGCAGCGTGGTGCGCCGGACCAGATCGGTGATCTCACCCAGCGCGGCGAGCAGGCGAAAACCGTTGCGCGGCAACGCTGTCACCGTACCGGGGGAAACGGTCCAGCCGGGTGCGGCGAACAGCGGGGTGCGCAGCCCCAGGTGCTCCATCACCCGGTCGGCTGCCATGAGCCGCAGGTTGGCCTCGTGGGCCTGCAGTGTCGCGAACTCGCCACGTCGCTTCTTGGTGGCGGCTTCGTCGAAGCCGTGCAGCACGATCGCATCGCCGGCGTCACGTCTGCCGCTCAGCCAGTCCACCGTTACCGGGTCGTCGTCGAGCCGGTAGCCCCCCTTGATCCTCGGCGCCACCAGGAACGACACCGGAACGTCGCGGGCCTCGAGTTGCGTGCGGAAGTCCGCGACATCGGGCAGCGTGCGATCGCTGATCCCGGAGATCGAGACGATCAATTGTCCAGCCACACGACACAGTATGGCAACGTCAGGTGTCACAACGGTTTACAACACGTGGTCACCAGTTGGCCATCTCGTGCTATCGCGTCAGCACACCCTCGATGGCCTCGATCACCTCGGGGGCATCGGGTTCGGTGCGCGGGCGGAACCGCTTGACCACGGTTCCGCCGGGTGCGAGCAGGAACTTCTCGAAGTTCCACTGCACGTCACCGGCCTGCCCGCTGTCGTCGGCGGTCTTCGTCAACTCCGCATACAGCGGATGGCGGCCGGCCCCGTTGACGTCCACTTTCTCCAGCAGCGGGAACGTCACGCCGTAAGTGGTGGAGCAGAATTCCTGAATCTCGGCGGCCGTGCCCGGCTCCTGACCCATGAACTGGTTGCACGGCACACCGATCACCGTCAGTCCGCGGTCGCCGTAGTCCTCGGCCAGCCGCTCGAGGGCGGTGTACTGCGGCGTCAGGCCGCATTTCGATGCGACGTTGACCACGAGCGCGGCGCCGTCGGCCAGCTCCCCCAACGTGGTGGCGCGGCCGTCGAGGGTCGTGACGGCGATGTCGGTCAGCGGTGTGTCGGTCATGAGTTGCCACGCTACCCGCTGTTGAAGAGCATGCCCGCGACGCGGTCGACGGTCGCGATCGGATCACCGTCGGTGTCGATGGCGCGGTTCAGCCACAGTAACGAAAAGCCATGCACCAGTGACCATGCCGCCAGGGAGGCGGCCTGCGGGTCCTCGACGGCGCGCGGGTCGTCGAGCGTGCCGACACCACGGAGGAGTTCGGCCCCTGCGGCCTGCTGGGCGGCCACGAGTTCCGGGTTGTCCGGGTCGACGAGCGAGCGGTCGAACATCACCGCGTAATGGCCCGGATGGTCGAGCGCGAAACCCACATAGGCCAGCGCGGCGTTGATGAACTCCGGCCGGGCGCCGGCGAGCGCCGTGGCGAGCCTGCGCCAACCCTCGGCCGCGAGCGCGGTGAACAATCCGCGGCGGTCGGAGAAGTGGTGGGCGGGCGCGGCGTGCGACACCCCGGCCGACCGCGCCAGTTCGCGCAGCGAGATGCCGTCGGCGCCGCGTTGGGCCACCAGATCGGCCGCCTCGGCGAGGATGACGGTCTTGAGGTCACCATGGTGGTACGAACGTCGACTCATCAGGCGATCCTACCCCGCCATCTTGACACTGCCTAGATACCGGCTACGCTGGATCTTGTCATTGCCAAGATAGCCGCCCTCATTACCGGAAGAAGTGATGTCCATGCCCACCCTGCCCTGGGCCACGCCGACCGCCGAGGAGTCCGGTTACGTGCCACAGACGCTGGTGATGGCGTCGCGCTTCGAGCTGAGGCGATGCCGGGATGTGCCCGCATTCCTGTTGGCAGCGATGAGGATTCGCCGCCAGATGCTGAAATCACCCGGCGTCGTCGGCGTATCTCTGATCGCGCAACCGCTACGAAGGACCTTCTACACGCTGTCGGCGTGGCGCGATCGCCGGGCTCTGGACTCGGCGGTGGCCGCACAACCTCATGCCGCGACGATGGCCGGGTTCCGAACGAGGATGGCCGATTCGCTGTTCACGTTCTGGGACCACCCTGGCGGTCCGCCGCCGGACTGGGCGGAGGCCTTTCAGCGACTCGACGCCGTGGCCCGAGCCTAGGGGCGGAGTTCGCGGTCGGCCTTGGCGGTGTCCAGTATCCAGGCGTACTGGAACGCGACTTCCTTCCAGCGTTCGTAGCGTCCGCTGATGCCGCCGTGGCCCGCACTCATCTCGGTCTTGAGCAGGACCGGATGGCTGTCGGTCTTGGTGTGCCGCAGCGCCGCAACCCACTTCGCGGGTTCGACGTAGTAGACCCGGGTGTCGTTCAGCGACGTCATCGCGAGGATCGCCGGATACGCCTTGGCCTCGACGTTCTCGTACGGCGAATACGACTTCATGTAGGCGTAGACGTCGCTGTCGGCCAACGGGTTTCCCCACTCGTCCCACTCGGTGACGGTCAGTGGCAGCGACGGGTCGAGGATGGTGGTCAGCGGGTCGACGAACGGCACCACGGCGAGGATGCCGGCGAACAGATCGGGTGCGGCGTTGGCCACCGCACCGACGAGCAGACCGCCTGCGCTGCCGCCATGGGCGACCAGGTTCTCGGGCCTGGTGATGTCGGTCTGCACGAGATGCTCTGCGACGGCCACGAAGTCGGTGAAGGTGTTCTTCTTGTCCAGCATCTTGCCGCACTCGTACCACGTCCTGCCCAATTCGCCGCCGCCACGCACATGCGCCACGGCGAACACCATGCCCCGGTCCAGCAGCGACAGTCGCGCGATGGAGAACCGCGGGTCCTCGCACATCTCGTAGGCGCCGTACCCGTAGAGCAGTGTCGGTGCCGGATACTGCAGCCCGATCCTGTGCACGATCGAAATCGGCACCCGTGCGCCGTCGGGCGCCACCGCCCAGTCGCGGCGCTCCACGTAGTCCTCGGGCCGGTAGTCGCCCAGAACCGGCTGCTCGCGCAGCAGGGTCCGCTCGCCGGTGGCCAGATCGACGTCGTAGATGCGCACGGGCGTGATGTACGACGTCGCCCCGATCCGCAGCTTCGGCGAGCTCCAGTTCGGGTTCGCCGACAGGCCCGCGGACGTCAACTCCGAGTCGAAGGTGAAATCCTGCGGACGGCCGTACTCGCCCGTCGGATAGACGGGCCACAGCTGGATTCTCGGCAGCGCCTCGCTGCGGTATCCCACCACGAGATGGCCGTCGAACGCGTCCACCGAGTCCAGACGGACATCCTCGCGGTGTTCGATCAGGGTTCGAATCGCGGTCGGGTCGCCGACCGGCGCCTCGACGAGGGTGAAGTTCTCGGCGCCGTCGTTGTGCAGGATCAGGAACCGGTCCTCGCCGCCCACCACGGCATGCTCGACGGAGTACTCGACGAGGTCGCGGCGCGGCCAGACGACGTTGAACTCCGCGTCGGGATCGGTCGCGTCGCCGTAGCGCATCTCCGAGGTGACGGCGCTGCCTGCGGCGATGACGATGTACTTGTCGCTGCGCGTGCGGCCGACGCCGAGCCAGAACCGTTCGTCGGGTTCGTGGTAGACCTTCTGCGCGGACAACCCGGCTCCGAGGCGATGCCGCCAGATGGTGTCCGGACGCCACGCCTCGTCGAGGGTGGTGTAGTAGACGGTGTGATTGTCGGCCGCCCATGTCGCGCCGGAGCCGATACCGACGATCGTGTCGTCGTACAACTGGCCGGTGCGTAAGTCCTTGAACCGCAACGTGTACCGTTCGTCGCCCTTGACGTCCTCCGAATACGCCAGCACGTTGCCGTCCGGGCTGACCGAGGCCGCCCCCAGTGAGAAGTAGTCATGTCCGTCCGCCTCGACGTTCTCGTCGAGAAGCACCTGCTCGCCAGGAATCTCGGTGTGCTCGTCGAGCACCGGGGGCGCCCAGTCGTCGGGATCGGCGACGGGACAGCGGCAGTGCACGCTGTACTGCTTGCCCTCGAAGCTGCGGCCGTAGTACCACCACGATCCCCGTCGGATCGGCACCGACAGGTCGGTCTCCTTGGTGCGGGCCTTGATCTCGTCGAAGATCGTCTGCCGCAGATCGGCCAGGTGCTCGGTGACGCGCTCGGTGTAGGCGTTCTCCGCTTCGAGGTGGGCGATCACCTCGGGGCTGGACTTGTCGCGCAGCCACTCGTACGGATCGACGAATACATCGCCGTGATGTTCGCGCCGGACATCGATGCGTTTGGCCTTCGGCGCCGCGAAGGCGACGACATCCGATGGCGGGGCTTCTCCGCTCAATTCCCTATCCAATCGCTGAACTTCAATCCCGAGATGCGCTCATAGGCCTCGATGTAGCGTGACCGCGTCGCCTCGACGATGTCCGGCGGCAGCGGGGGCGGTGGCCGGTCGCCATAGCGGTCCCAGCCGGAGTCCGGGCTCGTGAGCCAGTTGCGGACGAACTGCTTGTCGAAGCTTTCCTGCGTGACGCCTTCCTGCCAGTTCTCTGCGCGCCAGTACCGGCTCGAGTCAGGGGTGAACACCTCGTCGGCCAGGCACAGGTCACCGTCTTCGCCGACGCCGAACTCGAATTTGGTGTCGGCGACGATGATGCCTCTGGTGAGCGCATGATCGGCGCCCTGCGTGTAGATCTGGATGGTCCGCTCGCGCAACCGGTTGGCCCGCTGCTCGCCGATCAGGTCGACCACCTCGCTGAACGAGATGTTCTCATCATGCTGTCCCAGTTCGGCTTTCGTCGCCGGGGTGAACAGCGGTTCGGTGAACCTGCTGGCTTCCACCAGGCCCGGGGGCAGAGCGATGCCGCACACCTTTCCCGTCTTCTGGTAGTCGATGAGTCCCGAGCCGGTGAGGTAGCCCCTCGCGACGGCCTCGATCGGAAGCATCTCGAGTTCCTGCACCAGCAGCGCGCGGCCCAGCACCTCTTCGGGGATTCGCGGATCGTCTGGTGGGCCGGCCAGATGATTCGGCGCGTCCACGAAGTCGAAGAAGAACACGCTCATGGCGGTGAGGATGCGCCCCTTGTCGGGAATCTGCGAGTCGAGGATGTGGTCGTACGCCGAGATGCGGTCGCTGGCGACGAACAGGAGCGTCTCGTCGTCCACGCGATACAGTTCGCGGACCTTGCCGCTGGCCAAATGCCGGTAATCGGACAGAGCGGGGCGCATCGGGCCAGCCTATCGGGCAGCATCGAAGCCATGACTTCGCGGTTTATCCCCTACGCCACCAGGCCGTCGCGGTTGCTTGGCCAGATCGTCAGCGACATCGTCATCGCCGTGTGGACGGTCATCTGGGTCTTGGTGGGCATGGCCGTCCATTCGGCCGTCTCCGCGATCGCCGACGTCGGCAGGCGGGTGCAGGCCGGCGCCGACGGCGTGTCCGACAACCTCGAGAGCGCAGGCGAACGCACCGACGACCTGCCGCTGATCGGTGATTCACTCAGCTCGCCGCTGCGCGCGGCGAGCGAGGCCGCGCTCGACATCGCCGGGGCCGGCGAGAACCTCGCCAGCACCGCGTCGTGGCTGGCCTGGGTGCTGGCACTGGCGGTGGCCGCGCCGCCGATCCTGTTCGTGGGGATGCCTTGGCTGTTTCTGAGGGTTCGGTTCGCCCGCCGCAAGTGGACGGCGATCACACTGGCCCGCACACCGGCCGGGGAACAACTGCTGGCGCTGCGCGCGCTGGCCAACCGGCCACTTGGCAAGCTCGCGGCGATACACGACGATCCCGTCGGGGCGTGGCGCGTCTCCGACCTGGACGCCATTCGCGGACTGGCCGCCCTCGAACTGCACGCCGCAGGCGTCCGCCGCCGCACGTGACCGCGCTTCACGTGGCTTGACCTGACGGAGTATCCGCAGCGGGTGATCGCCGAGATCGCCGCAGCCACTGGACAGCCACGATGACCCACGCCGCCGAGGCAATCCATGCGAACACCAGCGACACCTCGACGAACCACGGCCAGCCCGTCTCCACCGCCATCGCGTAGGTCGCCGAGGAGTACATGCCCAGCGGGAACACCGTCGGCCACCCGATGCCGGCGAAGCGCCGCACCGCCACATACACCAGCGGCGCCAGCCACACCGTGGCTGCGACCCAGGTCACCAGCGTCACCGTCCGGACGGCGTCGGCGAACGGGCCGGGCGGCAGCAGGCGGTGCAGGTGGTCACCGGCGAGTGTCGCGATCGCCGACCCGCCCATCAGGATCCAGCTGTCCGGCTGGGCAAGGTCGATGCGGCCGACGATCAGCAGCGTCATGAAGACGTACACGCCGATCCCCAGCGCCCAGAACGCTGTCGCCCAGAACGCGATTTCGAGGTCGGCGAACACGATCGCCAAGCCGGACGTCGCCACCGCCGCCAACTCCCAGCTCCCGCGGGCATCGCCGCCCAGTTGCCCGCGGTGCCGCCACATCGACCGAACCACCAACGGCGCCAACGACAGCCAGCCCTGCAACGCCAGGCCCGCGGCCGCCCACAGCACGATCCGATGCTCGTCGAACCGCGTGCCCAGGACCGCACACGCGGCGACGTAGGTGAACAGCGGCAGCGCCACGGTGTGGTCCCCCACATCGAAGTGCCAGCGGCGGGCCGTCAGGTACATCAGCACCGGTAGACCGAAAGCCGCGACCACCCCGAAGAACACGCTCACCCAACGCAGCCCGTGATCGTCGGCGGCGAACGAGACGATGGCGGTCGCCATCACGAACGCGAACGCATCGGGCCTCACGGCGCGAAGCTCACCGCAGCTCGATCACCAGATGCCGGATGCCGGTGTGCCGGTTGCTCCGCGTCCATTCCACCGGTTTGACCAGCGTCGCCGACGAGAACCGCGACAACAGCTCCTCGAAGAGCACCCGCAGTTCCAGCCGCGCCAGGTTGGCGCCCAAGCAGTAATGCACCCCTTGGCCGAAGCCGAGGTGCGGGTTGGGCTTTCGGCCGACGTCGAACACATCGGGCTGGGCGAAAACAGCGCCGTCCCGGTTGGCCGACCCTTCCCAGACCTGCACCTTCTGGCCCGCCTCGATAGGGCAACCGCCCAGCACGACATCGCGGGTGGCGGTGCGCCGCTTCGACGGTGAGGGCGACGTCCAGCGCACCATCTCCTCGACGGCCGACGGCAGCAGATCGAGATCCTCCCGCAACAAGGCCATCTGCGAGGGGTTCTCGATCAGCGCCAGCAGTCCGCCCGCGACGGCGTTGCGCGTCGTCTCCGCCCCCGCGCTGAACAGCAGGCTGAAGAACAGATAGAGCTCGACTTCCGAGAGTTCACCGTCGTCCACCGACGCGTTGGCCACCACCGACAGCATGTCGTCGGTCGGCGACGCCCGCTTCGCGGCGATCAACTCCTGACCGTAGGTGTACATCCGGGACGCGGCTTCTTGGGCCGACAGTTGCCCAACGGCGGCCTTACGCGACGCCCCGAAGTCGAACTGCGGCTCGATGGCGTGGAACAACCAATGCCGTTCGGACTCCGGCACTCCCAACAGGATGCAGATCATCTGCATCGGGAGCTCGGCGGCCACGTCCACCAGGAAATCAAAGGGCTGGAACGGCTCGACCCAATCCAGCAGTCGCCGGGCCCGCGCCCGCAGGTCGTCTTCGACCCGCCGGATCATCCGCGGCGTCAAGCCCGAGCTCACCAACCGGCGAATCTGCGAATGCCGCGGATCGTCCATCATGTTGAGCACCTGGCCGGCGACGGCGAGGTCCTGCAGCAGTGTGCCGCCATACGGACGGGAGCCGCCGGTCACCGACGAGAAGGTCTCCGGATCACGGAAGACGGCAAGGGTTTCGGCGTATGTGGCGACCGACCAGAACCCCTCGCCGTCGGGTGTGTTGGCGGTCGGCTCGTGCCAGTACACCGGCGCCTCACGCCGGTGCACCGCGAACAGATCGTGCGGAAAGCCGTTCGCGAAGTTGTCCAGATCGGTGAAGTCGATCGCGGCGAGCGTCACAAGATGGCACCCGAGGTGTACTTGGCCGCCTCGGGATAGCGCGCGACCAAGTCGTCGACGGCCCCGACGACGCGGTCCACCTGGTCACCGGCCGCACCCGTGAACGCCTGCTTGTCCGCCAGTGCCGCATCGAGTGCCGGACGGTCCAGCGGCAGCCGCGGGTCGGCCGCGAGCCGATCCAGCAGGTCGGGTTCCCGCCCCTTCTCGCGCATCGCCAGCGCGACCGCCACGGCGTGCTCCTTGATCACCTCGTGCGCCGTCTCCCGGCCCACGCCGGCGCGCACCGCGGCGATGAGTATCCGCGTCGTCGCCAGGAACGGCAGATAGCGGTCCAACTCGCGCTGAATCACCGCCGGGTAGGCGCCGAACTCGTCGAGCACGGTCAGGAACGTCTCGGTCTGGCCGTCGATGGCGAAGAACGCATCGGGCAGCGCCACCCGGCGCACGACGGAGCAGAACACGTCGCCCTCGTTCCACTGCGCCCCGGCCAATTCGGCCGTCATCGACGCATACCCCCGCAGCACCACCTGCAGGCCGTTGACCCGTTCGCAGGACCGGGTGTTCATCTTGTGCGGCATCGCCGACGAGCCGACCTGTCCGGGCGCGAAGCCCTCGGTGACCAGTTCGTGGCCGGCCATCAGCCGGATCGTGTGCGCCAGCGACGACGGTCCGGCACCGACCTGGACCAGCGCTGAGACGACGTCGTGATCCAGTGAACGGGGGTACACCTGCCCGACGCTGGTGAAAAGCTGGGTGAAGCCGAGGAATTCGGCGATCCGACGCTCCAGGTCGGCCAGCCGCGACGCATCTCCGTCGAACAGATCGAGCATGTCCTGTGCGGTGCCCATCGGGCCCTTGATGCCACGCAGCGGGTAGCGGTCGATCAGCTCGCGGAGCCGCTGCAAGGCGATCAGCATCTCCTCAGCCGCCGAGGCGAAGCGCTTCCCCAGCGTCGTGGCTTGGGCGGCGACGTTGTGGCTGCGGCCGGCCATTACCAGATCGCGGTAGCTGATCGCGCGCTCGGCCAACCGGGCCACCACCGCGACACCGTGCGCGTGCACCAGTTCCATCGAACGACGGATCTGTAGCTGCTCGACGTTCTCGGTCAGGTCGCGGCTCGTCATGCCCTTGTGCACGTGCTCGTGGCCGGCCAGCGAGTTGAACTCCTCGATGCGCGCCTTGACATCGTGGCGCAGCACCCGCTCACGCGCGGCGATCGACGCCGAATCGACCTGGTCGAGCACCCGTTCGTAGTCGGCCACCACCGACGGGGAGACATCGACACCCATCTCCGCCTGCGCCCGCAGCACCGCCAGCCACAGCCGGCGCTCCGCGACGACCTTGGCCTCCGGCGACCAGATGGCCACCATCTCCTCGCTGGCGTACCGATTGGCCAGCACGTTCGGGACCGTCACGAACACAGAGCTTACGGCCCCCATCGGGCACAGTGGCCGTATGCACTTCGTTGGGCTGGACCTGGCCTGGGGCGAGCGGGGACGGACCGGAGTGGCCGCAGTCGACTCCGCAGGCCGACTGCGGCTCGTCGACACCGCGACCGACGATGCCGACATCCGAGCTGCTATCGCGCCGTTCACCACCGGCGACTGCGTGGTCGCCATCGACGCACCGCTGATCGTCGCCAACCGCACCGGGCACCGTCCCGCCGAGGCGGCCTTCAACCGCGACTTCGCGCGGTTCCACGCCGGTGCGCGACCGGCATTCTCCGACCGACCCGAACTCGAGCACCCGCGCGCCGCCCGGTTGGCCGACGCGCTGGGACTCGACATGGATCCCGAATCGACCGGCCGACGCCGCGCGATCGAGGTGTACCCGCACCCAGCCACCGTGGTGTTGTTCGACCTCGACAAGACGCTGAAGTACAAGCGCGGCGCATTGGACGCACGCAAGCGCAATCTGCTGACGCTGATCGACCTCGTCGAGCGACTGGAGGCGGCCACCCCACCGATGTTCACGGCGGGCACGCCGGCGTGGGACCGGTTGCGCGAGCGGGTGACGGCAGCGACCCGGCCCAGCCAACTCGACCGCGACGAGGATCCCGTCGACGCCGTCATCTGCGCCTACATCGGCTCGTTCCGGCACCACCGGCCGGAGGACGTGACGACCTACGGCGACTTCGCCACCGGCTATCTGGTCACGCCGACGCTGCCGTCGGGGCGGAGACTCAGTCCGGCGACTGCGCCAGATGCGTCGGGTCGATGATGCCCTGCTTGATCCCGAGTTGCTTGTTGATCGCCGCCGTGATCGCGTACAACACGATGCCGATCACCAGCAGGATGCCGGCCAGCAGGTACTGGGTGCCGGGTCGTCCCGACAGCGGTGTCACGAGATAGGCCGATGTGAGGAAGCCGATCACCGGCAGCACCGTCGGCGTCTTGAAGTGTCCGCCCTCGGCACGGACGTCGCGACGCAACACCAGCACCGCGACGTTGACCATCGCGAACACCGCCAGCAACAACAGTGACGTGGTGCCACCGAGAACCGACACCGCGGTGCTGCTGGCGAACACCGACACGTAGAAGATCAGGCCGAACGCGACCACCGTCGTGAAGATGATGGCCACCCACGGTGTGTGGCGCGTCGGGTGCACCGAGCCCAGCACCGGTGGCAGCACGTGCTGGCGGGCCATCCCGTAGATCAGCCGACTCGCCATCAGCATGTTGATCAGTGCGGTGTTCGACACCGCGAACATGGTGATGAACGGGAAGATCTCGTCGATCGGCAGTCCCGGTGCCGCCGCTCGGACCACGTCGACCAGTGGCGTGGAGCTCTCCCGGAGCTCCCCGATCGGAACCAGGGCCACCGCGATGATCGAGATGAGCACGTAGACGATGCCGGCGATGGTCAGCCCGCTCAGCAACACCTTCGGGAAGATGCGCACGGGGTCCTTGGTCTCCTCGGCCATGTTGACCGAATCCTCGAAGCCGACCATCGCGAAGAACGCCAGCGATGTCGCCGCCGTCACCGCCATGAAAGTGCTTCGGTCCCCTTCGCTTTCGAACATCACGGTGCGCGAGAAGTCGACGTCACCGCCCTGGGTGAACGCCCACAGTCCGACGAGGATGACGATCGTCAGGCCGGTGATCTCGATGATGGTCAAGCCGACGTTGAGCTTTACACTCTCGCTTATGCCCCGCAGGTTGATCAGTGCCAGACCTGCCATGAAGGACAGCGCCACAGCGGTGATGCCGACTTTGCCCCAGTCCAGGCCGAAGCCCTCGATCAGGTTGTCCCCGAACGCTCGCGAGGCCGTCGACGCCGAGGTGATGCCTGAGCTCATCACAACGAAGGCGACGATGAAAGTGAAGAACTGGACACCGAAAGCCTTGTGCGCGTAGAGCGCTGCGCCCGCGGCCTGGGGGTACTTGGTCACCAGTTCCAGGTAGGAGAAGGCCGTGATGGTCGCGATGGCGAAGGCCAGCAGGAAAGGCAGCCACGCCGCGCCGCCGACCTCGCCGGCCACCTGACCCGTCAGGGCGTACACCCCGGTGCCGAGGATGTCTCCGATGATGAACAACAGCAGCAGACCGGGACCCATGACCCGCCGGAGTTCCGGCTGCTTCTCCTCAGTGTCCGGCGTGCTCATCCCCATCCTCGGCTCGTCGTGAAGCGCTCATCGCCCGCCCTCGGGCCTAGACCTGCGCCACTCGGTCGTCGATCGGTGCCAACACGTCTATCACGTCGATCAACGTCGCGCGCGCCGTGGCGCGCGGCCCGTCGCCGTTGTCCACCAGCGCCGCCACCACCGCGCCGTCGACGGCGTTGACCAACGCCGTGAGGAAATCGGCTCGCACGGACCGACCCGAACGCTCGACGACTTCGATGACGGCGTCGGTGCGCTGACGCAGTATCCGCCGCTGGATATCGCGCAGCATGGGATGGCGCGCGCACGCGATGTAACGCTCATAGCGGGAGATCAACTGCTCGCTGACCTGTTGTCCCACCACGTCGTCGACCAACAGGTCGACGAGGATGTCGGCCGTCGACTCCGCGCCGCGGCGGCGCCGCGACAGCATGGAAACCCGCACCCGCAACTGCTCGGCCTCCCGCTCACCGATGTGCTCGACGGCCTTGGCGACCAGGTCGTCCAGCGACGAGAAGTAGTACGTCGTTGACGCCAGCGGCAAGCCCGCTCGGCGGGCGACGGCGCGGTGCCGGACCGCGTCGAAGCCGCCTTCACACAGCAGATCGGCGGCGGCGCTGACCAGCGCGTACCGTCGACGTTCTCCCTTGGGAGTGACCGCTGCCGTCACCTTTAGCATGCTGCCAGTCGGGCGGGTTCGGCATACGGCTTTCGGCAATCATGGGGCCATACCCAGGCAACTCGGCGCAGGCGCGGCCGGAGCCGATGGCATGATGGCCGCCATGCCGCACCTGAGTCGCCGTTCCCTGCTGCGGCTCGGCGTGGGCGCGGCGGCGGGTGCCGCGGCGCTGCGGATCGCACCGCCCGCCCCAGCAGCCCCTGCCGCACCAACTTTCGTCGGGGGTGCGTTCGTTTCGGCGGCGCGCGGTGGCGCGACGACCAATTGGGCGATCGCCCGCCCGCCGGGTCAGACCGTTCCGCTGCGTCCGGTCATCGCGTTGCACGGCAAGGGCCAGGACGCGGCGGGCGTGATGGCGGGCGGTGTCGAACATGGCCTGGCCGACGCGGTCGCGGCGGGACTGCCGCCGTTCGCCGTGGTCGCCGTCGACGGCGGTGGAAGCTACTGGCACAAGCGCGCCTCCGGTGAGGACTCCGGCGCCATGGTCCTCGACGAACTGATCCCGATGCTGCGGGCAGAGGGTCTGGACACGTCGCGGGTCGGTTTCCTCGGCTGGTCTATGGGCGGTTACGGCGCACTGCTGTTGGGCGCTCGGCTCGGTCCGGCGCGTACCGCCGCCATCTGCGCCGTCAGCCCTGCACTGTGGACGTCGTCGGGAGCGGCGGCCCCCGGCGCGTTCGACGGCGCGCAGGACTACGCGGCCAACAGCGTCTGGGGATTGCCCGAGCTCGGCTCGATTCCGATCCGGATCAACTGCGGCACAGAGGATCCGTTCTATGCAGCGACGAAGCAGTTCGTCGCACAATTGCCGAACCCGCCGGCAGGCGGGTTCTCCCCCGGTGGCCACGACGGTGGCTACTGGAGCTCGCAACTGCCTGCCGAGATCGCCTGGCTGGCACCGCTGCTGGTCGCCTAGGCGTCAGACCGAGATCCGGCCTTGCGCTGCGGCCTGACCGATGTCGGTGCGGAAGTGACTGCCGGGCAGGCGAACAGACTTGATCAGCCGATAGGCCTCCTCGCGCGCGGCGGACAGATCGGCGCCGGTGCCGACCACCGACAGCACCCGTCCGCCCGAGGACACCACCGCGCCGTCGTCGCGCCGCGTGGTGCCCGCATGCAGCACCCCGTCGGTCTCGGATCCGGTGATGACGTCACCCACTCGGGGCCGACCCGGATAGTTCTCTGCGGCCAGCACCACGGTCACCGCCGCCCCGTCGCGCCAGCGCAACGGTTCCTCGCCGGCCAGGTCACCGATCGCCGCGGAGTACATCAGCTGTCCCAGTGGCGTCTCGAGCAGCGCCAGCACCGATTGCGTCTCGGGATCGCCGAAACGACAGTTGAATTCGACCACCGCCGGTCCCTGCGAGGTGATCGCCAATCCGGCGTACAGCAGGCCGGAGAACGGGCAACCTCGGCTGACCAGTTCGGCGGCAACCGGTTTGACGATGTCCTCGACGATCTGGGTGACGAGCCGGTCGGGCAGCCACGGCAGCGGCGCATACGCGCCCATCCCGCCGGTGTTGGGGCCGGAGTCGTTGTCACCGACCCGCTTGAAGTCCTGCGCGGCCAGCAGCGGCACCACCGTCTCGCCGTCGACGACACAGAACAGCGACACCTCGGGACCGTCGAGGAACGACTCGAGGAGCACGGGATGGCCGGAGTCGAGCAGGCCCGCGGCGTGTGATCGTGCGGCATCGCGGTCGGCGGTCACCACCACGCCCTTGCCCGCCGCCAGTCCGTCGTCCTTGACCACCCAGGCGCGGTCCCCCGCCGGCGGCCCGAACCGGTCGAGCGCGGCGTCGAGGCGGGCCGGGTTGTCGACGATCTCGCTCGTGGCGGTACGGACGCCCGCCGCGGTCATCACATCCTTGGCGAACGACTTCGACCCTTCGATGCGCGCCGCCTCTTTGGTGGGACCGAAGCAGGCGATCCCCGCCTCGCGCACCGCGTCGGCGACCCCCAGCACCAGCGGCACCTCCGGCCCGATCACCACCAGGTCGGCTTCGATCCGCTGTGCCAGCTTCGTGACGGCCTCACCGGAGGTGATGTCGACGTCGTACTGATCGGCGACGGCCGCGGTCCCCGCGTTGCCCGGAGCGACGGCCAGCGACTCGACTTCCGGATCACGACGCAACGCCAACAACAGCGCGTGTTCACGGGCTCCGGATCCGATCACCAGGACTCGCACAAGGGCCAACCCTAACGCCAAGCCGACCGATCGAATCAGGCCATACACTTGACAAGACACTGTATGGTCAAATGTATGACGCAGAGCACATGTCCGTTCGGCCCCCGGTTCGACTTCACCGACCCCGAGGTGCTGCTGCACGGCATTCCCGTCACCGAGTTCGCCGAACTGCGCAAGACCGCGCCGGTGTGGTGGAACGAGCAGCCCCCGGGAGCGACGGTGTTCGACGACGGCGGCTACTGGGTGGTCAGTCGCCATGACGACATCAAGTCGATCTCACGGCACAGCGACCTGTGGTCGACCAACCGCAAGGGCGCCGTGATGCGCTTCCCCGAAGGCATGACCGCCGAGCAACTCGACCTCACCAAGGCGCTGCTGATCAACCACGACGCACCCGAGCACACTCGGCTGCGGAAGCTGGTGTCACGGCTGTTCACCCCGCGCGCTGTCGCGGCGCTGGAGGAGAGGCTGGCGGTCGCCGCCCACGACATCGTCGCCGCTGCAAGCGAGAAGGAGTCCGGCAATTTTGTCGATGACGTTGCCATGCGGTTGCCGCTGCTGGCCATCGCCGACCTGATCGGAGTGCCGGAGGGCGATCGCGAAAAGTTGTTCAGTTGGACCAACTCGATCATGAACACCGACGACCCCGACTACGACTCGGATCCCACCACCGCCAACGCCGAGCTGATGGCCTACGCGTACGGCATGGCCGAGGAACGCCGCCGCTGCCCGGCCGACGACATCGTCACCCGGCTCATCGAGGCCGACCTCGAGGGCGAGAAGCTCGAGGATGTCGAGTTCGCGTTCTTCGTCATCCTTCTCGCGGTCGCCGGAAACGAGACCACGCGCAACGCCATGACCCACGGCATGAATGCGTTCTTCGAACATCCCGATCAGTGGGAGCTGTTCAAGCGCGAGCGCCCGGAGTCCGCCGTCGACGAGATCATCCGCTGGGCCACACCGGTGCACTGCTTCCAGCGAACGGCGCTGACGGACGTCGAGATCGGCGGGGTCACGATCCGTGAAGGCCAGCGTGCCGGATTGTTCTACAGTTCGGCCAACTTCGACGAGGACGTCTTCGAGCACCCCTTCCGGTTCGACGTGCTGCGCAACCCGAACCCGCATCTGGCGTTCGGCGGCAACGGCGCGCACTTCTGCATCGGCGCCAACCTGGCCCGCATGGAGATCAAGCTGATCTTCAACGAGATCGCCGAACAGATTCCGCACATCGCCAAAGTGGCCGAGCCGCAACGGCTCCGGTCGGGATGGATCAACGGCGTCAAGGATCTGCAGGTCTCCTATCGCGGCTGAGTAGGATTGCGACGTGCGCACTCACGGTTGGTCCGGGTCGGCGCCGGCCACCGACGAGGAGGCCGTCAACCGGATTCTCGACGCCGCGGGCGGGGCCATCGACGCGCGCGGCGCGGACTTCTCGATCACCGACGTGGCCCGCACGCTGGGCGTCACCCGCCAGACGGTCTACCGCTATTTTCCGAGTACCGACGCGCTGCTGCAGGCGTCGGCTCAGCGTGCCGCGACCGGCTTCCTGGACCGGCTGGCGGCGCACCTTCAGGGCGTGACCGACCCAGAGGACGCCGTCGCCGAGGGCATCGCCACCGCGCTGGAGTGGCTGCCAAGCGACAAGCACATCGGTCTGCTGCTGATGCCGGGGCGGGCCAGCGCGTTCAGCCATACCGTCACCTCCGATGTCGCGCTGCGGTTCGCCAATTCGATGTTGCGCCGGTTCGATGTGGACTGGGAGGCGCTAGGCCTGTCCGACGCCGACCTCGACGAGCTAGCGGAGCATCTCCTGCGAATCATCCAGTCGTTCATCATCGATCCGGGCCGCCCGCCGCGCCGGGGTACCGAGTTGCGCGATTATCTGCGGCGCTGGGTGGGTGCAGCGGTGGCCCCGAAAATTGCCGCCAACCCTGCCGGTTGACCAGCCTTAGACTCCTCAACGTGGGTGTTCTGGAGGCGTTCCTGACAACGTGGGAGCTGGCGCGGAGCACGTTCGGGGAGGGGACCCCGCGGGGCGGCGACGACTTCGACGAGAGCACCCGATTTCGGCGGTTGCAGAGTGAGCTCCAAACGGCAGGCCCGACGCCGGATTGGACCGGTGCGGCCTCAGACGACTATGCCGAAGCCAACCGACGACAGAGCGGTGCGCTGGGCGCGATGGCGGATCTGGACGAGCGGCTGAAAGCCGAGATCGACCGGTCCGCAGCCGTGGTGTCGGCCGGCCGACGCGACCTCGATGCGGTCAGGCAGTGGGTGGTCGACGCCGCCTCCAGCGTGCCGAGGACCCCACTGGGTGAGCGGATGCTGCTGCCGGTGGTGAGCAAGGGCGCAGGCGAAGTCGCCGAGATCATCCACCGCTCGAATGCCGACCTGGATGCCATCGCCGGCCGCATCCGCGCACTCGGCGATGAGTACGGCGAACTGAACCCGCCTGAAGCGGAAGGCGACTGAACCGACTCCGTCACAGCACCGTCAGCGGCAGCGACTTGCGGTCCTCGAACACCCACGATGCTCCACCGCTGACCTTGGTGACCGACACCTCGGAGAATTCCTCGGCCTCGGTGTCGGTTTGGACGACCCGAGCGGTCCAGTCCTCAGCGACTCCCGAGACGTCCACGTCGAGATGCCTGTCCACCGCGGCGACGGCCGCTTGCAGTGGGCGCCGTTCGTCCGGCGTCACCAGCGACACCCATGCACCGTCCTCGTGCGCCGGCGAGCGTCGCACATGCACGACGTCCGGGCCGAACTCGGCGTCGACATATGCCGCCGGGTTGAGCATGGGATGTAACCGCATCGTCCGCACCGCGCCCTCGATGCCACCGGGCAGGTGCAGGGCACGGTGGATCCGCTCGGCGGCGATCCCGGCCAAGCCGATGAGCTGCTTGGTGCAGATCTCCTTGGCCAGTTCCACGTCGGTGCCGGCCCGCTTGCCGACGGCGATGACGAACGACAAGTTCAGCAGGTGCATCTGCAGGCAGACCTCGTCAGCCATGCGCACCAGCGCCGAATGCGAGTACGCCGCGAAGTCGAAGTCCGACACCAACGCGCCCGAGTAGTCCGACCGGCCCTCGCCCGACGGGTCGATCGGATCCAATTCCGTTCGGGCAGCGCGGGTCCGGCCCACCACCTCGAGCACCGGGTGGTCCGGGACCTCCGGATGTGACTCGTCGATGACCACCGTCCATGCGCAGTGCGGATGACGGTCGGCAGGCATGCGGGGCGGGCGGTGGATCGGCCGGATCTGGGCTCTGCGGTTCGTCGCGACGGCGGTGGCGTCGAAGGTCGGATCCTCGATGTCGTGGCACATGCCACGCACGTACTCCTCGCCCATCGGTTCCACATCCAGCAGCGCGCCGCAGTGATCCAGATGGAACTCGCCGTGCCACCGGTCGTGCACGGTGTACCGGAAATCCATGAACTGCGGCGGTGCGCCGATGTCGAGCTGCAGGCCCTTGAAGATGGTGATGACGTCGACGCCCTCGTACTTGAGCGCCTTCTGCATGCGCCTGGTGTAGATCGGGCTGGCGCCCATCCATTCCTCGATAGCGATCTGCAGCATCTCGCTACGGCCGAAATTGCTGATGCACCAGGCCATTCCGGAGCGGTCGATCAGCTGGCCGATGAGCAGCAGCTCCGGGACCAGCTTCGCCAGTTCCTCGCGCGACAGCTCGGCGTACCTACTTGTCATCGAGGCTGCTTCCCGAGTGCATGTTGAGCGCCGCGTTGACGTTGGCCTTCTTGTCCTCGCCTGAGCCCTTCTCGGCGGCCTTGCGGCGATTGTTGATCACCTTCGTCGCCACCCCGTCGAGCTTTGAGCCCAGCGGGAAACCCAGATAATGGGTGAGGAAGATGGCCATCTCCTTGAGCTCGTCCTCTGTGATCTCCCCGTTGGCCAACGCGGCATTGGCCTGGATCTCGGCCAGATCCGATATCCCCAGCGCCGTGACCACGGTCAGCGTCATGATCCGCTTGTCGCGCATCGACAGACCCGGCCGCGACCAGATGGTGCCGAAGAGATGGTCGGCGGTCAGCGCGAAGTAGTCGCCCGGCATGTCGGGCATCTCCCAGCCGTAGACCTCGTTCATCTTCTCGAGGCCCTTGCGGCGCAACTCGTCCATATCCTTCTTCCTCCTCGCGTGCGAAGTCGGCTACTCCTTCGCGTGCGGCACACCGAGTCCGGCTGCCAGGTTCTTCAGCGCGACCTCGGCGAGCGGAAGCTCGACGTCGCTGTCCTTACCGAGTTCCAACGCCAGGCTAAGGTCCTTCTCTCCCAGCCCGCGGGTATGGGTGAACGCGTCATAGAGCCAATGGTCGGGCGTCAGCTGCGCGGTGTCCTCGCGCACGATGATCGCGCCGGGACCGCCGCTCTGAGCATCGCTGTGCCGCACCACCTTGCCGAGCGTCTGCAGGTTCAAGCCGGCCGCCTCGGCCAGCTTCATCGCCTCACAGGCCGCGGCGTAGGAGGTGAACGTCAGCATGTTGCGTGCCAGCTTCATCCGCGTGCCCGCACCCGGCGCACCGGCATGCACAACCATCGAGGCGAACTGCTTGAACGCCGGCTTGATGCGCTCGTAGACGTCCCGCTCTGCGCCGACCATGACCGCCAACTCGCCCTTCTCAGCGGCGGCGCCCCCTCCGGTGACAGGTGCGTCGACGATGTGAATCTCCTGCCCACGCAACTGTTCCGAGAGCTCGACCGCGGTGTCCGGGCTGATTGTCGAGTGAATCGCGATGACGGTGCCGGGTTCGGCATGTGAGGCGAGCTCGCCGACCACCTCGCGGACCTGAGCGTCGTTGAGCACCGTCACGCTGATGATGTCGGCGGACGCCACGTCGGCGACATTGTCGGCCAGCAAGGCACCCACCTCGGCCAGCGGCGTCATCGCCTCGGTGCGCACGTCGAACACGATCAGGCCGCCCGGCCAGTCCACCATCCGCTTGGCCATCGGCGCACCCATGTTGCCGAGGCCGATGTAGCCGAGCTTGACGTCACTCATGAGCGAATGATCTGTCCGCCGTCGACATTGAAGATCTGGCCGGTGATCCACTTGGCCTGATCCGACAGCAGGAACAGGCACATGCCGACCAGGTCCTCCGGTTGGCCCATGCGCGACAACGGAATTCCCTTGACGATATCGGCGACCATCTCCTGCGGCGTGGTGGTGCGGTTGGCCTCGGTGTCGATGGGCCCCGGCGCGATCGCGTTGACGCGGATGTTCTGCCCGCCGAGCTCGGTGGCCAGCTGCTGGGTGAGGCCGTTGATCCCGACCTTGGCCAGGCCGTAGAAGTTCGAGTACAGCCAGGCCGCGGTGGAGGACTGGTTGACGATCGCCCCGCCGCCGCGCTTGGCCATCTTCTTGTACACCGCGCGGGTGCACACCAGCGCGCCGTCCATGTTCACGCTCATGAACTTCTTGTAGTAGTCCCAGTCGACGGTGATCAGGAAGTCCAGCTTCATACCGCCGAAGATGGCGGCGTTGTTGACCAGGTAGTCGATGCCGCCGAACTCCGAAAGTGTCTGCGCGGCCATGTCCTTGGCTGAATCCGGGTCCGACACGTCGACCCGCACGGCCAGCGCATTGCCGCCCTCACCCTTGATGCCGTCGACGACCTTCTGTGCGCCCTCGGTGTTGATGTCGGCGACGACGACGGCCGCCCCCTCGCGGGCCAGCGCCTCGGCGTATGCCTGACCGATGCCGCCACCGGCACCGGTGACGATCGCTATCTTGTCCTCGAACTGCCCCATCTGTCTTCCTTCCGACTTCACCGCGCGGTGGCGATCGCCTTGGTCTCCAAGTACTCCTCGAAGCCGGCCAGGCCCATCTCACGGCCGACGCCCGACTGCTTGTATCCGCCGAACGGCATGTCGGCCGAGTACCAGACACCGCCGTTGATGTTGACCGTGCCCACCCGCATCCGTGCCGCGATCCGGTTGGCGCGCTCCTCGTCGGCGGAGAACACCGTTCCGCTCAACCCGTAAGGCGAGTCGTTGGCGATGCGCACGGCGTCGTCATCGCCGTCGTGGGCGATCACGGTCAGCACCGGGCCGAAGATCTCCTCACGGGCGACCCTCGCGGTGTTGTCCAGGCCGGCGATCACGGTTGGCTCGATGAAGTACCCGGTGTCGCGGTCCGCCGGGCGCCCGCCCCCGCACGCGAACCTGCCGCCCTGCTCGACGGCCGAGTCGAGGTAGCCCTGCACGCGATCACGCTGGCGGGCCGAGATCACGGGCCCGCAGATGGTTCCGGCGTCCTGCGGATCGCCCGGCTTCAGGCCGGCCATGGTCGCGGCGGCCGCCTCGACGGCTTCGTCGTAACGGGCGCGGGGCACCACAAGGCGCGTGGTGATCGCGCAGCCTTGACCGGCGTGCATCGACGCGGTGAACGCCGACATCGAGCAGGCGCCCGCCAGGTCCGCGTCGTCGAGCACCAGGAACGCCGACTTGCCGCCGAGTTCGAGGAACACCCGCTTGATGGTCGCCGCACCGTCGGCCATCACCGCACGCCCGGTGGCCGTCGATCCGGTGAACGAAACCATGTCCACCCGAGGGTCTTTGGACAGCAGCGCGCCGACGCCGTGGTCACTCGAGGTCACGATGTTGACCACGCCGGGCGGGATGTCGGTGTGCTCGGCGATCAGCTCGCCGATCGCCGCTGCACACCACGGCGTGTCCGGGGCAGGCTTGAGCACGACGGTGTTGCCCGCCGCCAGCGCAGGCCCGAGCTTGGCCAAGTTGATCTGGTGCGGAAAGTTCCACGGGGTGATGGCGCCCACGACGCCGACGGCCTCGCGGGCGATCCTGCGTTCGGTCTTTATTCCCATGGGCGAGGCGATGCCGAGATCGGTGACCCACTGGTACGACTCGGCGGTGTCGGCGCAGAAGCTCAGGTCCTCGACCGGCCCCTCGAGCTGGGCCGCCGAGGTCAGCATCCGCGGCGCACCGACTTCGGAAATCGTCAGGTCCCGCAACTCTTCCAAGTTGTCGCGCAGCACCTGCTGCAGCTGGCGGATGCAGCGCACCCGCAGCTCGGTGTCGGTCGACCAGTGTGTGTCGTCGAACGCGCGGCGGGCCGCCTCGATGGCGCGGCCCATGTCGTCGGTGGTCGCGTCGGCGGCGACGCCGAGCACCTCCTCGGTCGCCGGGTTGACGGTCTCAAACGAGCCCCCGCTGCCTGCGACGAGCTTGCCGTCGATGAGCAACTGACTCTCGCGGTTGGCCAGCACTGCCATGTGCGCTCCGTTCACCGAGGCTGGACAAGTGTCCGGTATCTTCGCCACGAACCTTAGCCGCTGTGCACAGCGCGTGGCAAGCACGCCGTCCTAAGCTCGGTACTTGCCTATCGGGACGACTGTCGGATAACTTGGACAAGTGTCCAGCGAACCGATGGTTGCGATCACAGGAGCCGTGCCCGCGGCTGCCGCTGAGACCCCCCGCAACCGTCGGCAGGAGGAAACCTTCCGCAGGGTTCTGACCGCGGGTCTGGACATGCTGCGGGAGTCCTCCTATGCCGACCTGACCGTGCGGGCGGTCGCGGCGCGGGCCAAGGTCGCATCCGCGACCGCGTATACGTACTTCTCCTCGAAGAACCATCTGATCGCCGAGATCTACCTCGACCTGATGCGCCAGGTGCCGTACTTCACCGACGTCAACGACAGTCGGCTGGTGCGCGTGGAGAAGGCCCTGCGCAGCATGGCGTTGATGGTGGCCGACGAACCGGAGGTCGCGGCCGCCTGCACGACGGCCCTGCTGAGCGGCAACGACCCGGCGGTGCGGACCGTGCGCGAGCGCATCGGCGCCGAGATCCACCGGCGAATCCGGTCGGCGCTGGGCCCTGACGCCGACGCGCGAACGTTGTCGGCCCTCGAGATGACCTACTTCGGCGCGCTGGTCAACGCGGGCAGCGGCGCCTTCACCTATCACCAGATCGCCGACCGCCTCAGCTACGTGGTGGGCCTCATCGTCGGAGATGACCGTTGACGTGCACTGACTTGACCCTGGACCCCTACGACTACGACTTCCACGAAGATCCGTATCCGTATTACAAGCGACTGCGCGACGAGGCCCCGCTGTATCGCAACGACGAGTTGGGCTTCTGGGCCTTGTCGCGCCACCAGGACGTGTTGCAGGGCTTCCGCAACAGCACCACCTTGTCGAACAAGTTCGGCGTGTCGCTGGATCCGGCCTCTCGCGGTCCGCACGCCTCCAAGACCATGTCGTTTCTGGCGATGGACGACCCGGCCCACTTGCGTCTGCGCACGCTGGTCTCCAAGGGGTTCACCCCGCGACGCATCCGGGAACTCGAACCGCGCGTCACCGAGATCGCGGTCCAACACCTCGACACCATGCTCGAGAAGTCGGCCGAGGGCACCGTCGACTATGTCGACGAGTTCGCGGGCAAGCTGCCGATGGACGTCATCTCGGAGTTGATGGGCGTGCCCCAGCAGGACCGCGCCCAGGTGCGGGCATGGGCCGACGGGGTCATGCACCGCGACGAAGGCGTGACCGACGTGCCGCCCGCGGCCGTCGAGGCGTCCATCAACCTGATCGTCTACTACCAGGAGATGGTCGCCGAGCGCCGCAAGAAGGCGACCGACGACCTGACCACGGCGCTGCTCGAGGCCGAGATCGACGGTGACCGCCTCACCGACGACGAGATCCTCGGCTTCATGTTCCTCATGGTGATCGCCGGCAACGAGACCACCACGAAACTGCTTGCCAACGCCGCATTCTGGGGCCACCAGAACCCCGACCAGCTGGCCCCGGTCTACGCCGATCTCGAGCGGGTGCCTTTGTGGGTCGAGGAAACGTTGCGCTACGACACCTCCAGCCAGATTCTCGCCCGCACGGTGGCCGGCGAGTTGACGCTCTACGACACCACCATCCCCGACGGTGATGTCGTCTTGCTGTTGCCCGGTTCGGCGCACCGCGACGAGCGGGTGTTCGCCGAGCCCGACGAGTTCGTCATCGGCCGCGAGATCGGTTCGAAGCTCATGAGTTTCGGCAGCGGCGCCCACTTCTGTCTCGGCGCCCACCTGGCGCGGATGGAGGCCAGGGTCGCGCTGACCGAGTTGTTCAAGCGAATCCGCGGATATGAAGTCGAGGCGGCCAACGCCGTCCGCGTCCACTCCAGCAACGTCCGCGGATTCGCTCACCTGCCGATCACCGTCCAGACCGTCTGAAAGCCGCACATGCCCCGCTTCGAACCCCTGCCCGAACGCCGGCCGGTCATCATCGCCGGCGCCTCGTCCGGTATCGGCGAGGCCACCGCGATCGACATGGCGGCGCGCGGCTTCCCGGTCGCGCTCGGTGCGCGCCGGGTCGAGAAGCTCACTGACCTGGTGGGCAAGATCAACGCCGACGGCGGCGAGGCAGTCGGGTTCCACCTCGACGTCACCGACCCCAACTCGGTGAAATCATTTGTGACGCAGTCGGTCGACGCACTCGGCGACATCGAGGTGCTGGTGGCCGGTGCGGGTGACACCTACTTCGGCAAGCTCGCCGAGATCGCAGGCGAGGAGTTCGATTCCCAGTTGCAGATCCACGTCGTCGGCGCCTTCCGATTGGCGGCCGCGGTGCTGCCCGGAATGCTCGAACGTCAGCGCGGCGATCTGATCTTCGTAGGCTCCGATGTGGCGTTGCGTCAGCGCCCCCACATGGGCGCCTACGGCGCGGCCAAGGCGGCGCTGGTGGCCATGGTCAACAACTTCCAGATGGAACTGGAAGGCACCGGTGTCCGCGCCTCGATCGTGCACCCCGGCCCGACCAGGACCGGCATGGGCTGGAGCCTGCCCGCCGAGAAGATCGGCCCGGCGCTGGAGGACTGGGCCAAGTGGGGCCAGGCCCGTCACGACTACTTCCTGCGGGCCTCCGATCTGGCACGCGCCATCACGTTCGTGGCCGAGACGCCGCGCGGCGGCTTCATCGCGAACATGGAGTTGCAACCCGAGGCCCCGTTAGCCGACCACAAAGACCGTCAGAAGCTCGAAGTCGACGAGAAAGCCCTGAACCAATGACCACAGCGATCGTGCCGAGAGTCTCCGGCGGCGAGGAAGAGCACGGACATCTCGAGGAATTCCGCACCGATCCGATCGGGTTGATGAACCGTGTCCGCGCCGAATGCGGTGATGTCGGCTGGTTCCAACTTGTCGACAAACACGTCATCCTGCTCTCCGGCGCCGAGGCCAACGAGTTCTTCTTCCGTTCCGCCGACGAGGATCTCGACCAGGCCGAGGCGTATCCGTTCATGACGCCGATCTTCGGCAAGGGGGTGGTGTTCGACGCCAGCCCCGAGCGGCGCAAGGAGATGCTGCACAACTCCGCGCTGCGCGGTGAGCACATGAAGGGCCACGCCGCCACCATCGAGGGCGAGGTCAAGAAGATGATCGCCGACTGGGGTGACGAAGGCGAGATCGAGCTGCTCGACTTCTTCGCTGAGCTGACGATCTACACCTCGACCGCGTGTCTGATCGGGTTGAAGTTTCGCGGGCAACTCGACCACCGCTTCGCCGAGTACTACCACCAGCTCGAGCGCGGCACCGACCCGCTGTGCTACGTCGACCCGTACCTGCCGATCGAGAGCTTCCGGCTGCGCGACGAGGCCCGGGTCAAACTCGTTGCGCTGGTACAAGAGATCATGGACCAGCGGCTGGCAGACCCGCCGAAGGACAAGGCCGACCGCGACATGCTCGACGTGCTGGTGTCGATCAAGGATGAGGAGGGCCAGCCGCGGTTCTCCGCCGACGAGGTCACCGGCATGTTCATCTCGCTCATGTTCGCCGGCCACCACACCAGCTCCGGAACGTCGGCGTGGACGCTGATCGAGCTGATCCGTCACCCTGACGTCTACGCCGAGGTGCAGGCCGAGCTCGATGACCTCTACGCCGACGGCCAGGAAGTCAGTTTCCATGCGCTGCGCCAGATTCCGAAGCTGGACAACGTCGTCAAGGAGACCCTGCGACTGCATCCGCCGCTGATCATCCTGATGCGCGTCGCGCAGGGCGAATTCGAGGTCAAGGGCTTTCCCATCCACAAGGGTGATTTCGTCGCCGCCTCGCCGGCGATCTCCAACCGCATCGCCGAGGACTTTCCGGATCCCGACGCGTTCAATCCGGATCGCTACAACAAGCCCGAACAGGCCGACGTCGTGAACCGGTGGACATGGATCCCGTTCGGCGCGGGCAGGCACCGTTGCGTCGGTGCGGCGTTCGCCCAGATGCAGATCAAGGCGATCTTCTCGGTCCTGTTGCGGGAGTACGAGTTCGAGATGGCCCAGCCCGCCGACTCCTACCGCAACGACCACTCGAAGATGGTGGTGCAGTTGCAGCGCCCGGCCAAGGCCCGTTACCGCAGGCGCAGCGAGTAATCCCATGGGTTGCTTCAGAAGCTTCAAAGTCACTGTCGACCTCGACCTCTGTCAGGGCCACGCCATGTGCGAGCTCGAGGCGCCCGACTACTTCACCGTGCCCAAGCGTGGCAAGGTCGAGATCATCGACTCCGAACCGCCCGACGATGCCCGCGACGAGATCCAGAACGCCGTCGACATGTGCCCCACCCAAGCGCTGGCCATCCGAGAAAAATAGGAGAGTAGACAATGCCGTCACTACCCCGCGAGGCGCTCGACGACTGGGTCGAGCGGTGGCTGGAGACAAACCGCGAATGTGAGCGCAACGGCGACTGGACGCCGTTGGCCGAGTTCTACACCGACGATGCGACCTACGGCTGGAACATCGGCCCGAAGGAAGATGTCATGTGCGTCGGTAAGGACCAAATCCGCGACGTCGCTCTAGGTTTGGAGATGGAGGGCCTGGAGAACTGGGTGTACGAGTACCAGAAGGTGCTCGTCGACGACAAGCAGGGCGAGATCGTCGGGTTCTGGAAGCAGATCGTCAACAAGTCCGACGGTACGTCCGATGAGATCTACGGCATCGGCGGCAGCTGGTTCCGGCTCAACGACCAGTTGTTGATCGAATGGCAGCGCGACTTCTTCGACTTCGGCCATGTGTCCTACATGTTCGGCAAACTGATCGAGTCGGGCGACCTGAGCGAGGGCATGCAGAAGCGCATCGAACGTTCGATGGCAGGCGAGAAGCTGCCCGGTTACTACCCGCTCGGCAAGGCCCCCTCGCCCATCTGGTGAAGGCACCCGGCCAAGCAGTTGATTGGGGTGGGGTGTGACGCACCTAACTACTGCCTCTAGTCTGTGGACACCAGCTTTAGTGGAAGGCACCTATCGATGAAGACAAAAGGCGCTCTCATCTGGGAGTTCAACCAACCGTGGTCGATCGAGGAGATCGAGATCGGAGACCCCGTCAAGGACGAGGTGAAGATCCAGATGGAAGCGTCGGGGATGTGCCACTCCGACCACCATCTGGTGACCGGCGGCATCCCGATGGCCGGCTTCCCGGTGCTGGGCGGACACGAGGGTGCGGGCATCGTCACCGAGGTCGGGCCCGGCGTGGAGGACCTCGCGCCCGGTGACCACGTGGTGCTGTCGTTCATCCCGTCCTGTGGCCGCTGCCCCTCGTGTCAGGCGGGCCTGCGCAATCTGTGCGACCTCGGCGCCGGGCTGCTGGGGGGCACGGCCGTCTCCGACGGCACCCACCGCATCCACGCCAAGGGCCAGCCGGTCTTTCCGATGACGCTGCTGGGCACCTTCTCGCCGTACATGGTGGTGCACAAGAGCTCGGTGGTGAAGATCGACCCGTCGATCCCGTTCGAGGTCGCCTGCCTGGTGGGTTGCGGCGTCACCACCGGCTATGGCTCGGCGGTGCGCAGCGGCGACGTCCGCCCCGGCGAGGACGTCGCGATCGTCGGTGTCGGAGGCGTGGGCATGGGTGCCCTGCAGGGCGCGGTCAACGCGGGCGCCCGCCGGATCTTCGCGATCGACCCGGTGGAGTGGAAGCGCGACCAGGCGCTGAAGTTCGGTGCCACCCACGTCTACCCGGACTTCGAGTCGGCGATGGCAGGCATCGGTGAGGTGACCTGGGGCCTGATGGCGCACAAGGTGATCGTCACGGTCGGCGAACTGCACGGCAAGGACGTCGACAACTACCTGAACCTCACCGCCAAAGGCGGCACCTGCGTGCTGACCGCGATCGGCGGCCTGCTCGACACCGAGGTGAATCTGAACCTGGCGATGCTCACACTGATGCAGAAGCGATTGCAGGGCACCATTTTCGGCGGTGGCAACCCGCACTACGACATCCCGCAGCTGCTGTCGATGTATCAGGCCCGCAAGCTGAACCTCGACGACATGGTCACGCGGCAGTACAAGCTGGAACAGATCAACGAGGGATATGCCGACATGCTCGAGGGCAGGAACATCCGCGGCGTCATCCGCTACACCGACGACGACCGGTAACACGCCGTGTCCGGCAAGAACGCAGAAACCGCCGAGAAGACACCGGCATTGGCCGCCTCACACAACTCGTGGCGTTGCGTGCACGCTCACGACAAGGAGGGCTGGCTGGCCCTGATGGCTGACGACGTCGTCATCGAGGATCCGATCGGGCAGTCCTTCACCAATCCCGACGGCACCGGCATCCGGGGCAAGGAGGCGGTGGCGGGGTTCTACGAGGCCAACATCGCGTCCAACGACTTGCAGATCACGTGCGAGGAGACGTTCCCGTCGAGTTCGCCCCATGAGGTGGCCCATATTCTGGTGCTGCGCAGCAAGTTCGACAGCGGCATGGTCAGCACCGTCCGTGGTGTCTTCAGCTACCAGACCAACGAGGCCGGTCTGCTGACGAACCTGCGTGGCTACTGGAACATGGACATGATGCAGTTCAGTGAAGCGGGCGCCGATTAGCGCACCGCGGAGCGGCCGCGGTGCGGTCGTCGTCGGCGGGACCCGCGGGGTCGGATTCGCGGTCGCCGAGCTGCTGGCCGAGCAGGGCACCGGTGTCGTCGTCAACGGCCGCGATCCGGCTGCGGTACGGCAGGCGGTACAGGCAATTCCGAACGCGTGCGGAATGGCGGGCTCCCCCGCCGACCCGGCGATCGCTGATGCGCTTGTCGACCGATGCGTCAGCGAGTTCGGTCACATCGACATCCTGGTCAACTGCGCCGGCACCGCCGAGCCCGCCGGATCGTCGATCCTGACCGTCACGTCCGCGCAGTTCCGCGACCTGCTCGACGCGCATCTCGGCACGGTCTTCGAGACCTGCCGGGCTGCGGCGCCCAAGATGGTGGCGCAGGGCGGCGGCGCCATCGTCAACACCAGTTCGTTCGCGTTCCTCGGCGACTACGGCGGCACCGGTTACCCGGCGGGCAAGGGCGCCGTCAACGGTCTCACCCTCGCGATCGCCGCCGAACTCAAGGAGCACGGGGTGCGCGCGAACGTCGTGTGCCCCGGCGCCAAGACGCGGCTCTCCACGGGTATCGACTACGAAGCGCACATCGTCGATCTGCACAGGCGCGGCCTGCTCGACGACGTCAGCATGCAGGGCGCACTCGACGCGGCTCCGCCCGAATACGTCGCGCCCACCTACGCCTACCTGGTCAGCGATGAAGCCAGGGACATCACCGGGCAGATCTTCATCGCCGCGGGTGGCTTCGTCGGGCGCTTCGAGCGGCCGACACCGGCGATCGTGGCCTATCGCGACCATCGGGACAATCCGCCGTGGTCGGGCGAGGAACTGCACGGGTTTATCCGCAGGGCCTGCGAGGGCGGCTGAGGCGTCGGTGGGTCCGGATATCATCGAACGTATGTTCGGATCGGAGTTCGGTTCCGTCGACCAAGCCGCGTTGATCGAGGTGATCGAAGCCGGCGCACGCGCCGAAGCGGCCGCGGCAGCTCGGCGATTGGCGGCCATCGCTGAGTTGACGGCGCGCCACACCGAACCCGACGACGACCGCCACACCTGGCTCGTCGACGGGTGGGCGTGCGCGGCCGCGGAGATCGCCGCGGCCCTGGGCATCGGCACCCGCGCCCGAGTCACCCTCCCCGCTTGCTCCGGCGGCCGCGGGGGCGGCGTGTGTGCTCGGCGGCGCGGTCATCCCTACCCCGCTGCTGGCTGAGCTCGTCAAAGGCGGCGTGACGGTGCGCACCGTGCACAACCCAGGTCCCGACGCGGGGCCCGGTTATCGGCTGTCGCCGCAGCGGGAACGCTTCGTCCGCATGCGCGACATGACGTGTCGCTTTCCCGGGCTGTGAGCGGCCTGCAGAGTACTGCGACGTGGACCACACCGTGCCCTACCCGGCCGGGTCCACACATCCGTCGAACACCAAATGCCTGTGCCGCCTCCATCATCTGCACACGCAGCTGTGGTCAGCCGAGCGCCGCTGCCAGCGCTTGTGTGTCGGGCAGGATCTGCTCCTCGACAACTTTGCCCCACACAATTCGGCCAATGTTGACGCCTCGATAAACAACTTGGCCATCACGAGTCGCGGCGTAGCGGGTGGCGACACGCGTTGACCACGGACCACCTTCGATAACCATGTCCTCTACATCAAAGCGGACACCGGGAAGGCGTCGAAAAAACTCGCGCAGCCATGCGCGTTCCGCATCGGCACCGTGAAGGTCGGCGGCCAACTCATGGTCGCCCAGGTATACAAACCGGACGTTGTCGGCGAGTGGGATCTCGTCGATGCGTTGGTCCGACAGCTTCGCCCAGAGCGCATATGCCTGCTTCCGCACAAACCACCGATAGATCATCGTTCGACCCTACGTCTTGGAAAGCGGGCGGTGAGCGAACTTCCATCACCCGAGCCAGGTAATCAGACACTCACGCCGGTTCTGGCAGTGATCACGCGGTTCTTCGACGAGAGTGTTATTCGGCCAGTCGATGCCACCATGTGCACAAGCCGCTACTGCACGCCAAATGAGCTTCGCCGAGCCCCACTGCTAAGGAGAAGCGACGGCGAAGAGCTGCCATTCGCCCGGCACGCCCTTGAGTTGGTGCGCACCGCGCTCCTCGAACTCGAGCCCGGAACCGATCACCAGATCGCGTAGCGTGCTGGACACCAGCACGTCGTTCGGTGCTGCCAGTGCGCTCACGCGCGCACCGATGTGGACGGCGATGCCACCGATGTCATCGCCCCGGACCTCGCACTCGCCGGTGTGCAATCCGGCGCGCACCTCGATGCCGAGCGCCTGCACCGCGTCGCGGATCGCCATGGCGCAGCGGATCGCTCGCTGCGGGCCATCGAACATCGCGAGGAAGCCGTCTCCCGATGTGTTCAACTCGCGCCCCCGAAAGCGGTTTAGTTGAACGCGCACGATGGCGTCGTGCGCATCGAGCAGCGCATGCCAGTCGCGGTCGCCCATCTCCGCCGCGCGGCGCGTCGAATCGACGATGTCGGTGAACAGCACCGTGGCCAGCACCCGATCGTCGGCCACGTCGGCCTGATGGCCGGTGAGGAACTCCGCGATCTCTTGAAACGACGCGCGCCACGGTTCCACGACGTGGTACCAGTTGCGGCCCGGCACCTCAACATATTTCGCGTCAGGTATGTGCTCAGCGATGTACTTGCCCTTCGCGGGCGGGACGATCACGCCGTCGGAGTGCTGGACGACGAGAGTCGGCACACGAATGGTCGGTAGGACCGCCCGCACGTCCATTTCCATCGCGAGAGGCCTCATTAGAGCTAGCGTCCTTGGGCTAGCCGCCAGGCGTTCCATCCGGGCAAAAGATGCCCGGATCTCCTCGTTCCACGGCATGTCCGGATTGAGCACATGTTGGACTTTCCCGCTGCCCCACAAGCGGACATTCGCAGCTTCGCTTTCGTCTTGAATGAGTGGGGTGCCACCCGCATCTGCGAAACCGTCGAGCACGACCAGCGCGGTGGTGCGAGACGGATGTGTCGCCGCGAACAGCGCCGCCGTCGCGAACGCGGCGTTCGACGCGATGAGAACCGCCTCGCGACTCCCGAGGTCGTCGAGCACCGCGGTGATGCTGTCGGCCCATTGCTCCAAGGTCGGCAGCGCCCCGGGCCAGACGGGATCGGACACTCCCGTACCCGGCTGGTCAAAGAAGATATACCGACCGAGCGACGTCATCGCCTCGACCCACCCCTGAATGGACGGTAGCTCCGGAAGAACCTCGCAGGACGAAAACCAGTTCGCGACGGACAAGATGTCGCGAGCACCTTCGGGTGACGCGCGATACGCGACGCGCAATTCACCGTTTAGCGCGTAACGCGTCTCCGAGAACATTGCGGAAGTCTAGTTCCCGGGGGAGCGCGTCGACAGACGCCACGCAGTTCAAAGAGGTCTGCTGAAGTGTAATTAGCGCAGTCGATGACATCATCTGTTGAAAACCTTCTGTGGCTGGCGAGATCAACAATCACCTGACGGGACCATCACCTGGACTGCACCGTCGGGTCGGACATACACCACCCATCCCGACGGCCGAATCCTGTTCCCGGACTGGGACACCACCACCGCTGCATTACCACGCGCCACAAGCCCATCCGAGCCATGCCACAAGACCCTCAAGATGCCGCGCCGACGCCGCCCACGCGCCACCGACTACGCCGCACGAATCAAGTCCGAACGCGCACTGAACGCCGCCCAACAGCCGGCGATCGATACCAACGCACAGACCAGACCTCCGCCCTCCCAGGGTGTTTCGGCTTCTCCCGACGGTATCCGGGCCAGCAGCACAGGCGGCACCGCCGGCGACCCGACGCCCTTCTCAACCGCGCGCGTCGAGCCAGCCACGGCGCTCACTATGCTCGGTGCCATGGCGACCGTCTTCACCAAGATCATCAACGGCGAGATCCCCGGGCGATTCGTATACGAGGACGACGACATCGTCGCCTTCCTGACGATCGCTCCCATCACCCAGGGCCACACGCTGGTGGTACCGCGCGCCGAGATCGACAACTGGCAGGACGTCGAACCCGCGCAGTTCGGCCGGGTCATGGAGGTCTCACAACTGATCGGCAAGGCGGTGTCCCAGGCGTTCGATGTCGAGCGGGCCGGTGTCATCATCGCCGGGCTCGAGGTGCCACATCTGCACGTGCACGTCTTCCCGGCCCGCGAGTTGTCCGACTTCGGCTTCGCCAACGCCGACCCGAACCCCGAGCCGAAGTCGCTGGACGAGGCACAGGCCAAGATCAAGGAGGCACTGGCCGACATCACCGGTCGCTGAACGCCTCCAACGTCAGCGCCGAGTTCATGAAGTCGCGGAAGTAGAGCCACCGCCCGTCGCGCATCGTGATGATGTGGGCGAATTCCGACTCCCATTCGTGACCGGTCTGCAGCCGCCGGAATCGTTGGCGGCCCCACGCCGCGAGTTCGTCACCCTCGGCGATGAATTTCCACACCTGCATGTCGACGATCTGGATGGTGGATCCGACCGCCGTGAAGAACCGCTTGGCCTCCTCGATGCCCCGGTAGTCGCCTGCGTAGGGAATCGCCGGCGTTCCGTAGTAGGTGATGCGGATCTCGGGGTCGAGGTAGGTCAACGCGGTGGCGAGATCGCCGGCGGGCACCGCCTCGTAGATGGCTGTGGTGGCGTTGATGTTTCGGGTGGCGCATGCGGTCGTCATCGCGACAGCCTCAGCGGCAGCCGGACGTAACCGTGCGTGAGCAGACTCGCCGTCTGCTTCACCCCGGGATCGTCGACGAGTTCGATGGACTCATAGCGATCCAGCACCCCGTTGAGGACCGCGACGGCCTCCAGTCGCGCAAGGGGACCACCGAGGCAGAAGTGCACACCATGGCCCATCGTCAGGTGTTGCCGCACATTCGGTCTGTCCAGCCGGAAGCGGCCGGGTTCGGCGAACACCGCGGGATCCCGGTTGGCGGCCCCGAAGAACAGTGCCACCCACTCTCCCTCCCGGATCACAGACCGACCGACCTCGACATCGCGGGTGGCGATGCGGAAGAGCCGTTGCGGAGGACCGTTGAGCCGCATCTCTTCTTCGATAAAGGCGTTGAGCAGGGAGCGATCGTTGCGCAACAGCGCAGTGACCTCTGGCTCCCGCGCCAGCGCGCGCAGCAGATTGCCGATCAGGTAGGTGGTGGTCTCCGTGCCTGCGACCACGAGCGTGACGCAGAACCGCACGATCTCCTCGGCGGTGAGGCGCTGACCGTCGACCTCGGCACGCAGCAGCGCCGAGATCAAGTCCTCGGCGTCCTCCACGTCGCCCTCCGTCCGCTGCGCGACCCGAACACTGTGCTCGGCCAGCCGCTCGCTGAACGCCGAAACCATCTCCTGGTTGCTGCTCATCCGCTCTTCGGGAGTCATCGCCGACGACAACATGAAGGCGTTGGCCCAGCGCCGGAATCGGACATGGTCGCCGTCCGGCAGGCCCAGCAGTCGCACCATCGCCCTCGCCGGGACCTCGGCGGCGAACCCCATGACGTCGACCTCGCCGTCGCCCAGGTCGTCGAGCAGGGTGGGCACCAGCCCGTCCAGCCAGCCGCCCAGACGCTTGATCCGTCGCGGAGAGAACGCCTGGCTCAACAGTTTCCGCTGACCGGTGTGAGCCGGCGGGTCGGTGTTCACCAGCATCAGGCTCGGCGCCGACGACGCTTCCTGAATGGGGTCCCGCGAGGAGAACGTCTCGTGGTCGCGGGTGGCGGCGAAGACCTGGTGGTAGCCGAACAACGCCCACGCCGTCACGGGCTCGTCGGCGCCGGGCACTGTTCCTGGCGGCCAGTCGCGATAGCCCGCGACCGGCGAGTCGGCGCGCAGGGCGTCGTAGAGCGGATAAGGGTCGGCGACGCCGAGGGGCGTCGTCAGCAGGTCCAGCGCATCCGATGTGGTGGAGGTCATGACAATGATCCTTCGCCGCCGCCGAATGTAGGTCGATCCTCCGACGGGGGTCAATTGCGCGACCAAAAGGGTGTATCGGGATCACCGCGACCGATTCCGGTGAGAGGATCGACGCACCGTGTCCAGCTTCGACGAACCTCCGCCGCCGACCGCGCTGACCGACGACGACCACCCCGGGTGGGCGTCGCGGCCTCGCCTGCGGGCACCGCTGGTCGACGCGGCCCGCGCGCGGGAGGTGGCCGAGGCGATCGACGGGCACTCCGGTGCGGTGCGCGAGGCGCTGGAACGCACGGGCGACGACCACGCCCTCGACGCCCTGGACGCCCTGCTCGACCTCTCGGTGCTGGAACGCCAACTGCTCGAGGAGACCGCCCGCCGCCGGACCCTGGCCCTGCTCAACGTGCAGGAGGCACTGAGCAAACTCAGAGCCATCGAGGATGTCGCCGACATCGTCGACCGGGCGCCGCGCGAACTGGTGGAGTCCTGCGGGTTCGACCGGGCAGTGCTCTTTCGTGTGCACGAGGGTCGAATGATGATGGAAGCGGCCTACTTCGGCGACGATACGGAGGGGGCGGCGAAGATGGTGGCCTATGCGCAGTCCGTCGCACCGCCTCTGGATCACATGCTCCTGGAGACGGAGATGGTCCGCCGCCATCGTCCCGCGATCGTGCACGACGCGGTGCGCGATCCTCGCGTCAACCGCCCGATCGTCGAGTTCTCGCTGACGCGGTCATACGTGGCGGCTCCGGTGATGCCGACGGGCAAGGTGATCGGATTCCTACATGCCGACCGGCTGTACAGCGGGTGCACCGTCGACGAGATCGACAGGGACACGGTGTGGGCGTTCGCCGAAGGGTTCGGCTACGCCTACGAGCGGACCGTGCTGCTCGAACGGATGCGCCGCCAGCACGCCGAAGTCCGGAAGGCGCTGGCGACCGCCGACGCCGCCGCTCGCGCGCTCGAGGACGCCGATCTCGACCTGCGCAAAGTCGAACCGGCGCAACGCAGTACCGCAGCACGTTCGCTGGTCGACGTCAATTTCGCGGTGTCCGAAGTGTTGACTCGGCGGGAGGTGGAGGTGCTCCGCTTGATGGCCGCCGGTCGCACGAATCAGCAGATCGCCCAACAACTCGTCATCTCCACCGGCACGGTCAAGTCACACGTCAAGCGCATTCTTCGCAAACTGCACGCCACCAATCGCGCTGAAGCGGCGTCGAGTTTCATCAGGATGACCGGCACGAACGACTGAGGTCGCGGCCTGCGCGCGGGTGAGCCGGCTGCGCCGACGCCACGTGACGAGCCAGTCGACAAGGGTCACGGCGACCGGGATGTACAGGGGGGTGAGCGCGGCAAACACGAGAAGGAAGGTGACGGCGACGTCTGACATGAGTCTGAAAGTCCTTTGGAGGGAAGCGTATACGGACACCACAATGCAATCACCGGCTGCACTCCGGCGGCAGGCCCTGAAAGCGGGGTATCGATCACCCGGACGGGGGATCTTTTCGCCGCAGCGCTTCCCCCGAGCTCATCCCCACCGCTTCAACCGTGGATCTGGCCCGGACTTCCCCCGTTCGCTCGTCATGGTCCTGTGCACAGTTCTGGTGAGTTGTTCTCGCGCTGTCCATAGACTGAGCTGATGAACCTCGGCAAAGCCTTCTCCGGCCTCGCGACCGCCCCCGTCAAGATGTCGTTGGCGGTCGCCGACGCCGGGCTCTCGGTCGCCACCACCGCCGTGGGTCTCGCCCAGCGCGCCGTCGGCGAGGCGACCACGGTGCCTCGCACCGGGTCGGCGTCGATGGTGCACATGCTGGGCCTCGACGACGCCGTCGAGCGGGCGAATCGCCTGGCTCGACTGATGGACGACGACGCCCCGCTGGGCCGGGCACTGGCGCCGAACGGCCCGCTGGACCGGCTGCTGCGCGAGGGCGGGCTGGTGGATCAGCTGACGACCGAGGACGGGCTGTTGGACCGGCTGACGGCCGAGAACGGTGCCGTCTCGCGAGCCGTGGCCCCGGGCGGGCTGGTGGATCAGGTCATGGCTGAGGGCGGGCTCGTGGACCGGATGACGACCGAGGACGGTGCGCTTTCGCGTGTGATCGCGCCGGGTGGACTGGCCGACCAGTTGCTGGCCAACGACGGCCTCATCGAGCGAGTGCTGCGCGAGGACGGGGTCGCCGACCGGCTGTTGGCCGAGGGTGGCCTGCTCGACACGCTCACCGACCCGAACGGTCCGCTGCTCAAGCTGGCCGATGTCGCCGAAACTCTCAACCGGTTGGCACCGGGTCTGGAGGCGCTGGCGCCGACGATCGACGCGCTGCACGAGGCGGTCGTGACACTTAGCCAGGTGGTCAACCCGCTGAGCAACATCGCAGACCGGATTCCGCTGCCCGGGCGGCGCCCACGGGCGCGCTCGTCGTCGCGGACGATCACCTCACAGCGCATCGTCGAGGAGTGACGTCAGGCGTCGCTTTCGACGCTCGCCACCGCGGTGCTGATGCTGTCGGGGCTCGGGGGCTCGCCGCCGGACTCCCAGCGCTGCAGCAACAGCACGACACCACCGCGCAGGATGCGCACGTAGTCGTCGACATCGCCGGTCTTGTTGTACGACTGAAGGCGTTCTGAGATGCCGGGCACCGTCGGATTGAGCGCGGTCGCGATGCTCAGCGCGAGATTACCTTCGGTGCCGGCGCCCTGGTCCAGGATGGTGAGAACGCGCTCGACCTGCGTTCGCTCCAGCCCCGGGTACACCTGGGGGAAGTCACTGAGGACATCGTCTTTGACACTCACCTGCGGACACCCTTTCGTCGGGCAGCGGATGCCCAAACGCCCGACCCGATAAACTCGTGCCCCGCAGGCCCGCGGCATAGCGCTGTCGCCGGTCGCAGTTGGGACAGATCAGGCGCAAGTTCTCACGACGGTTGTTGTCGGCGTCGCCATCGATGTGGTCCATGACCATCGCCAAGGTCACGCCATTCCACTCGCTCTTGATGCCGCAGACAGCGCAGCAGCCACCCTGCTGTTCGAACAGGTGATCGCGAACGTAATTGCCTTGGTAGGAAGTGCGACCACAGACTCCAGTTTCGAGCCAGGCCCTCAGCAGCTTCCGCCGCCGGTGTAGTTGTTGGCAGGCGTTGGAACAAAACACTTTTCGTCGACGACCATCGGGTTCGAGGCCACATCCGAGGCAGGACACCGACACAATACGACGTTAGCCGCGAGGACCGACAGAATCGGAGCCGCGTGAGAGACTCGAACTCTCGACATTCGCCTTACAAGGGCGACGCTCTACCAGCTGAGCTAACGCGGCCTGGCTCGATGAACCGGCATCATTCTACGACGGGTGACCAGCCCGGCTTGCCAGCCGGGTCAGGCCACCGGGGTCGAGCCGCCAGTACGCTGCGGCGAATCAACAATCCAATCCTTCGGCCTCTTTAACCGCCCCGATCAGCCTGCGAGCATGAACGACAGGAAGAACCCGCCCGCGGTGGCGAAGGCGTTGAGCGGCCGACCGTGCTCGAAGGCCTCGGGCATCAGGGTGTCGGCCAGCGAAGCCAGTACGGCACCGCCGGCGAACGAGAGTGCCAGCGCGAGCGCACGCTCGTCCAGCCCGCCGACGGCTGCGCGCCCCACCACAACCGCGGCGGCCAGCAGGGCTCCACACATCAGCCAGGTGAGCACGACGGCGCGCGGGCTGGTGCCGGAATGGCGCATCGCGACGGCTCCCACCAGCGATTCGGGCAGATTGGAGAAGAAGATCGCCGCGAGCAGTGACATGGACACGCCTCCGACCAGCGACACCCCCAGCGCAAGGTTCTCCGGCACGCCGTCCAGCGTCACCGCGGCCAACAGTGCGAAGCCGACCCCGCCGCGCGCACCGGAGGACACGACCTCACGCGCCTGCGGGCCCGACTTGCCGCTGATGTACCTGTCCAGGGTGGTGTCGATGGCGACGAACGTCGCCGCTCCCGCGAGCAGGCCGAGGCCCGACCGCAGCGCGCCGCCCATCTTGAACGCCTCTTCGAACAGCTCGAAGGCCAGCGCCGAGATCAGCGCTCCACTGGCGAAGGCGAGCAGCACCCCCGTCACCCGCTTGGGTGGGGTCCACCGCGCACCGACGAGCGACCCTATGACGAGCGCACTGGAGGCGGCCAAACCAAACCAGACAGCGGTCAGCACGGCGGGAACTATAGCCGTGCCACGTTGGATCGAAACGCCGCCGAGGGGCGGCTAACGCCCGTTCTCGTCAGGGACGTCGTGGCGGTCCTGATGCCCTCCCGGCGCCTCGGGGTCGTCGTTTCGGTGATCCAACCGGTCCTGGATCAGGCGCTGCTCCTCGGTGGCCTCGGTCGCATCCTTGGGTCGGACCGACGGGTCGTTGGACGATGACATGCAGGGAGGGTCGCCGGATCGGGGGCATCCGAAACCCCGACCCTGTGACGCACCCGACATTGTTCGCACCCTAACTGTTAGCACACTATGGAGAAGTGACCACCTCACTACCGCCCGACATCGACCCCCTCGCGCTGGAGCAGCAGGTGTGTTTCGCGCTGGCGGTCACCAACCGGGCGGTACTTGCCGTCTATCGCCCCCTGCTCGAGCCGCTGGGCCTGACGCATCCGCAGTACCTGGTGATGCTCGCGCTATGGGACCACCAGCGATCTGACAGGTCGCACCGACCGATGACGGTGAAGGACATCGCCGGTGCACTGCAGATGGACTCGGCAACGCTGTCGCCGATGCTCAAGCGGTTGGAGTCGCTGGGCTTGATCACGCGGTGCCGCAATGCCATCGACGAACGCGCCACCGACGTCGAGCTGACGCGAGCGGGCACCCAACTGCGACGGCGTGCGCTGAAGATCCCGCCCGCCGTGGTCGAGCGCCTTGGCGTCGGTCTCGACGAGCTCGACGTGCTTCGCGATGTGCTCACCCGCGTGAACACCGCGGCATTGGCCGCGGGCGCACTCGACAACTGACCACCCAAGGAGAAACAGTGTCCGCCGCCCGCCCCAGCCTGATCCAGTACATCGCCTACAGCTACGGCCGTATCCTTCCCGCGTCCATGCGCGAATGGGTCGCCAACGACCTGGCGGGACCCGGTGCCGTTCGTCGGCACATGATCCGCATGGCCATACCGCCGCTGCTCGTCCTCGGCCCCTTCTGGCTGTTGCCCGCCTCGTTCTACGTGCGTCTCGAGATGACGGCGCCGATCTACATCTGGGCGTTGCTGATGGCATTGGCCCTCAACAAGGTCTGGCGCCGCCATCGGTTGGCGCAGCACAACCTGGACCCCACCCTCGTCGATGTCATCAGGCGGCAGAAGGACGCCCAGATGCACGAGGACTACATCCGCCGCTTCGGTCCTCGTCCCGAAGACGCACGGAGACAGCAGAACAGCAGCCCCTTCTGACCGCGCCTCAGGTCAATGCAGCATGCCGAGGTCGTCGAAGACCGGCCATGCCAAGTACAAGACCAGGAGAATCAAGCTCACGAGGACCGCAATGAGTAGGGCGACGTTCGGGCCTGGGCGAGGCTCGACACGAAAGCTGAGACAGATCCTGCAGCGGCAGTTGACCGCATGCTCCATCCGGTCGTTCGCCCTTGCCACCGCGTCTTTTCTCAAAGAGTCCGACTCCGACACAGAGGCCACCCTCCTCGAAGGACCAACGCCCAATATTCCGAACCCGCACGTGACGGTGTCAGCCGATTCTTACCATAACGCACTATTGGACGTGCCCATCGGCAGGCCGATCCGTGAAGGGATTGAGACCCGGCATGTGTCGCCGATGATGATCAGCTAACGCCCCTGTCACTCCTGCGGTGCGTCGGCGAATAGCCTTTCCCAATTGTCCAGGCCGGCAAGCGTCGGGAGAGCCGAGATATAGCGCTGCTGTACCGCCGTGGCCTCGGTGCGGAAGCGACGAAGCGCTTTGACGGCGCGCCAGGACAGTTCGCGAAGCTTCCGCGCGTCCCGTCGCCGAATTCGGACACCACCCTGAGAAGAGTCGGTCACGATGGCATAGTCGAATCGGGATACGTGCCACCATTGATTGTCGACCGCGGGAATCGCCACCGGCCCAGGGGTCGTCAGCCCGAACCACTGTTGGAACAGCCGCACCACCAGCATCGTCTTGAGCCGATACAGATTTACTTGGCGGGGCATCGGCCTGATCGGGGGCGCCGTACCGGTAAGTTGAGAAACGTCGGCGGCGGGGTACGCCTTGGTCTCGGAAAAAGCAGACCACTCCTCTCTGATCTTCAGCGAGACCTGAGCGCCCCCATCGTCAAGCGTCGAAGGGCCGGCCAGGAAGTCCTCGATGCCGCGAACCATCAGGTACGCGCGGCCGTACTTCATTGAAGCCAGGCATTCGGCGATCTCCCGAGTCAGCCACCTGGTGGTTGCGCGAGAATTGAACGGACGGTGGAGTGCGTGTGTTATCAGCGCGTTCCGCACACCGAAGTAGCCGGCGAAGTTATCGCGATCCTTCCAATGGAATTCGGCATGCCATACGCCGGCATTGGGCAGTGTGACGGTGAAGTAATTGGCGGCGGCCGCTCGTAGACCGTATTCGATGTCATCCCAGGTAAGGAACAGGGGTAACGGCAATCCGATGGTCTTCACGACCTCAGCCGGTATCAAGCACGACCACCACGCGTTGTACTGCGCGTCGACTCTCTTGTGCTGGCGTCGCTTCACCATGTCGACGTCGAACAGGCCATTCGGCACATGCACGGCGCCGCTGAGTCGCGGTAGGTCCGTGCTCTCTGCGCTGCGGTACAGACGTCGCGGGTTCCTCAAGAACAGCATCTGCGATCCGACGATCATGGGGTCGCGAGTTAGGTTCGCAAAGGCGTTGAGCCGCAACAAGCTTTCCGGCTCGCACATGATGTCATCGTCCATCAAGATCACATTGATGCTGTCGTTGCTCTTCAGCGCTTCATACAGACCGCGTGAGAATCCGCCTGCGCCACCGAGGTTCGGCTGACGTAGATAGATCAGCTTCTCGCCCAGAGTCGTCGCAACGGACTGGAACGGTGACTCGGTGCCCGTCGACCCCCGACCCTGGTCCGTCACGTATATCGCTTCAATCATCTCGCACAGACTGCGGTCCGAGGCGATCGTCGAAAGTGTCGCTTCGCACTCATCCGCTCGGTTGAAGGTGCAGATGGCGATCGCCGCTGAACGAATGGCAGGTGGAGCAGCGACCGTCCAAGCCATGTCGCTGATGGTGAGCCGCCCACCGACGGCATGGAACTCCATCCACAACGCACCACCATCGACGAATGAGTCGAGTTGGACCGACATGGTCGTGGTGCCGGTTCCTGTGACCTCACTGCTCGCGATTATCCGATTGGCACCACCGGAGTCCGAGCCACGAAGCAGCAGCAGCGCGGGGCCTTCGGCGTCGAACGTCAATCTCATTTCCACCGAGGTAGCAGTGGTCCAGCGTTGAAAGTAACTCGCCGGAAACCGGCCAAAGTACGTATCGGTGTTGGCTGCTGCGCCGTGTCCGAGATGGAGCATGTGCCGTTCCGTGCGACACCGGCCGCGCATGCCACGCGTGTACAACTCACTCGGCACTCGAAAGTTCGGGCCCTCGAAGAGGCCGCGAGACACAATGAGCCGGTCGGCCGATTGCGTCACGTCGCGCTCACGTTCGAAGTCGGATCACCGCTCATCTACACCACCATCGGTGAACACTGTCTCCCAGTGATCCCGCCCACTCAGCCGATCAACCGCTCTGCGGTAGTCGGCCTGCGCTGAGGACGCCTGCGCACGGAAGCGTCGAAGTGCGCGAAGCGCTCGACCAGACAACCGGACCAGAGATCTCCTGTCGTATCTGCGGATTCGTACGCCCGCCTGCGAGGCATCGGTGACGACCGCATGATTGAACCGCGACACATGCCACCATGTCGCATCACTGGCGGGGATGGTGACCGGTCCGGAGATGAGCCGCCCGCTGAAGTGAGAGATCAACCGCTTGACCATCAGGAACGTGAGTCGCGTCTTCCGGTGGTCAGTCGGCTTCGTGCTCGGATTCGCCGATGCGGTCAGTTCCTGTATCTGCACCGCTCGATGCAGGACCGTTTCTGGGTATCGGGCGCGTTCGGCGCCGATGCGAGCCATCACCCCGACACCCCCGTCCTCCAATATCGGGGGACCATCCAGAAAATCCTCAACTGCACGGATAACCGTGTGCGCCGCCCCGTACTGCATCGACACCAAAAACTTCGCAATCTCCCGCCGGAGGGTCTTATATGTGGCGGTGGTGTCGACGCGGTCGTGCAGCGATGCGGTGATCAAAGCGTTCCGGATGTCGAAATAGCGAACCCAGTCATCGCCGTCTTTCCTGTGGAAATCAGCGTGCCACACACCGGCATTCGGCAGCGTTACGATCGGGAAGCCCGCCTTGAGCGCCCGTAGGCAGTACTCGACGTCGTCCCACTTGATGAAGAAAGGCAGCGGCAGGCCCGCCGCTGCCATCAGTTCAGCGGGGATGAGACACGTCCACCAACCCGTATAAGTGCCATCGACCCGCCGATTTTGGCGGTGCTCGACCACGTCAGCCCGGTTCAACCCATGTACCCCCCAGCGCCCCGGGCGCAAGGTGGCTAAGTCAGCCATCTCGGCCCCGGCAAGGAGGTACCGCGGATTGTTCGTGAACAGCATCTGGGCTCCGACGACGCACGGTTTAGGCGTCAGATTCGCGAAGGCGTTGAGACGAAGAACAGTTTCCGGTTCACAGATGATGTCGTCGTCCATCAGGATGACGTTGGCGTGATCGGCGATGCGCGAGACCTCAAAGAGGCCACGGGTGAAGCCGCCGCTCCCACCGAGGTTGCGTTGCCGCAGGTAAATGCATTTAGCCCCGAGCACGCCGGCGATCTCCTCGAAAGCCGGTACGTCAGCGACCGGGTCATCTCCCTGATCGATGATGTACACCGCATCGACGCCGGCGAGGACATCGGCATCGGAGGCCACGGTGCCCAACGTCGCGATCACCTCTTGAGGCCGGTTGAACGTGCAGATGACCAGGGCGGCCGATCGAATCCTCGGTGGCGCGAACGTTGTCCACGCCATGTCCTGCACGGTCAGCGAACCATTGGGAGCTTCACATGTCATCCAGAGCGAGCCGCCGTCAAGGAAGGCATCCAGAGGCGCAGCCATCACCACCGTTCCGGAGCCCTCGACGCGGACACTGTCCAAGGTGCGGTCATTCCCCTGAAAATCGGAGGCGCACAGGGAGATTCGTCCTTGGCCGACTGCCTGGTGGGACAGTTTCAGCCGGACCTCGGTGACCTCGGTCCATCGCTGGAAGTAGCTGGCTGGCAGCAAGCCGAAGTATGTGTTCGTGCTGAGCGCAGCGCCCTTCTCGAGGACTACGGAGTGACGTTCACGTTGCACTCGACCGCTGGTGACCTTGCTGTACAGATCATCGCTCACCCGCGGACCCGGGGCAGCGAAGAGTCCGCGCGCGACCACCAGCTCATCGGGCGCCGGGTGGTCGCTCAGCGCCTCTTGTAGCGACCACCCGCTGACCTGGCCTACTTCGATCGCCTCCTCGCACACGTCGCTCGTGCGGTTGCCCCTGAAGCGGTGCCGCATCTGCTGATGATCTGCAGTGCAGGGTAGCAGCGAAGGCCCACCTTGCTACTTCCTGCGCACAGTGCGTTGGCTGTCCTCAGATGCAAGGATGCGTCATGCGTTGACCGGGCCCAGTTTCGAATGTTTGGGCCTCGGCTGAGCGGCTCTGATGGGACGACCGCGCATCATCCGCCACACCGGTCCCGCGACCGTCAGTGCCGGCACAAGGACCAGATGACCCAGGAACAGTTGTGTCAGCGGTGCGGTGCCGAAGACGTGCTCGTCGACGCCCTGATCGGCGTGCGCCCAGTCATGGTTGCTTCCGGGCAGGCCGAGCGCCTCGGCCGCCGCCGCGGCGAAGCGGGCGTGTCCCGTCGGCGAACCGTGCATGCGATCAGGACTCCAGGTGTCCGGCAGCCGCATCGACGGCGCGGTGTCCAGTTCGACCAAGGCAAATCCGTAGCGTCGCGCTGCCGCACGGATATGCGCATTCAGTCGCGCGACTCGCCGACTCTGTATCCGCGCAGTCGGGAACCGATCCCTGATGTCCGGGAAGGTGGTCGTGAGAACGAGCGCCGGAGTACCGGCGAGGCGTTCGTACATGTAGTCCACCGCAAGCAGGGCCTGATCAAACGATCGTCCCGGCCAGAGCACATCATTCATGCCCGCACATGCACAGATCAGATCCGGCTCCATGGACAGAGCATGATCTAGCTGTCCGGCAAGCACATCGTGGATCATCGCCCCGCGCACCGCAAGGTTGGCGTAAAGCAACCCGGGTTGCTGTCGATTGATCGTTTGGGCCAGCCGGTCCGCGTATCCGACGATTCCGACCGAATCGTCGCCGTCCCATAGACCTTCGGTCTGGCTGTCGCCGATGGCAACGAATCGAGAGATTTGGGGAGCAGACATCGTGACCCATCATGCAACATCCGGTTCGACGCGCCTATCACCGCCGAGGCGGACACCCATCGAGAAATCGATCACGTCCGGACGGCTCCCAACGAACTAGGTAAAGCCACTAAGCGAATGAGCTGAGCAGCCAGAATGGCTTCGGCGGATCGTTATGGCAAATAAGTGATAGACACTTCAGCTATCTCATCGGCCAACCGGCAATCGTTCCGGCTGCCTAGCTTATGCTCGATACGCCCAGTGAGAGCGGCAAATTGTCACGACGGGCGTTTGAGCTACCCCTCAGGTGGCAAAGGTAAGGAAGTGGCGGTCGCTAACTCTTTATCTCGCGGACTCGGGGTCCGATTCATATCTGGCGAGTCAGGCGGTCGGCATGACGTTCATTGGGTCAAGCCGCCAGCGGTGAGCGCCGGCGGGGTGAACATTTTCCGCTTCGGAGAGGAACTACTGTGAATTACTCCCTGTATATCGGCCGAGTGGGCGCCCTGGCCGTGGCACTCGGCATCGGATTGGCGTTCGGTAACGGAGTCGCCTGGGCAGATGACAGCAGTGGAAAGCCGTCATCGGCCGGCGGCTCGTCGTCCGAGTCAGGCCAGGGTGGCGGCGCCTCGAGGGGAGGAAATTCCGCAGGACCGTCCGCCAACAACGGCAACTCTGGTCCTAGCGACTCGCAGGGCGCTTCGACGAATGCCGGCAAGCCCACCGGTGCTGACGATCAGAACAGTCGAAAGCGGGCTGCTACCGGCGGTAGCCCCAACACGCCACGCCACGATCGGTCACCACAACGAACCGAACGGGACAACACATCAACGACCGACACGGACCGAGACACCGAGAAGTCCCCGACTGCGCAGAGCTCCGCACCAGCGCCCGCCGCTTCCCCTCTTGGCACACCGCAGCGGGCCGCGAGCGAAATCCCGAACAGTTCGAGCGACACAAGTCATGAATTGCAGCAAGCGGCACCATCTTCGACTTCTCGGCCGGTTTCCGATGCGAACGCTGTGAAGCGGCCGGAGCCCGACCACGCTACTGCGAGCGCCGTACCCGAGACCGCGGTGACACCTGTTCAAGCGCCGAGCACGACCGTCGACCTGGTGAACGCCGAGTCGCTGGAAGCGCCGCAGTCGGTCGCCCCGCCCGAGATGGCGGAAGCTCAGCCGAACGTTCCCCTCACCATGGCGCCGGGCCAGTGGAACGTGTACAACAACAACCCGAACGCAACCCATCCCATCCCCTCGTCACCGGCGTCCACAGCAGCGCTGTTGTCCGTGCAATGGATGCGGCGCGAAGCTGAGCGGACGGCTCAGCAACAGGCTCCGACGCCCTTGGCGCAAACCTCCAGTCTCACCGACGTTTCGGCCGTACTGGCTGAACCCACCGCGGTGGTAGTGGATGACACCGCGGCGCTGCAGGCAGCGTTCAACGCACTGAGTCCGGGTGACACCCTGACGTTGGAGCAGCGCACGTACTACTACAGCGACAATCTCTACATCCGGCAGTCGGACGTGGTCATCAACGGCAACGGTGCAACGCTGTACTCCACCAACTCCGACGCGGCTGCGGTGGTCATCCAGGCCGACAATGTCACGTTGGAGAACGTCAACCTCAGTGCACCAACGGGGCAGACTCGAGTCGACGGCACCAACCAGACTCGTCTGGTGTTCGGCGGCGACGGGAACGTGATCAGGGATGTCACGATCACAGGTGGGGCCTCCGCCGGCGTGTACATCACCGGGGCAAGCAATTTCCTCCTGGAACGAGTCACCGTGCAGGACACCGCGGCCGACGGGGTGCAGATCACCAACGGCTCCTACAACGGGGTGCTCAACGACGTGACGACATTGCGGACCGGCGACGACGCCATCGCCATCGTGTCGTACCAATACCCAGCGCTGGGAACGGTGCACGACATCGTCGTCAACAACCCGGTTGTCGACGGTGCAGGGCAGCGCGGCCTGGTGGTGACCGGTGGCGAGCGAATCACCTTCAACAACATCGACGTCTCGAACACCGCCCTTTCTGGAGTATGGATCGGTTCTCAGCCCGCCCCGTTCTATACACAGGGCGTCAACGACGTCACCGTCAACGGCGGCACACTCACCAACACCAACAGCGGCGGACTTCCACTCGGTGCAGTTGCCGTCGTAGCGCAGAATCCCACAACAACGGTGTCCAACGTGACGATCGAGAATCTCAACATCGTCAACACGCCGGCCTCGTCGTACACGAACGTTGGCCTCTACACCGATGGCGGCACGCTGAGGGATATCGAATTCCGTAACATCGCTATCTGGCAACCGATTCCGACGTACCCGTTGCCGTTCTACACGAACGCACCGTCGGGTACCTACAGCGCAACCGGGTTCACGGTCAATGGTGTGCCGGTCCCAGTCGGGTCCGCCTCCGCTGTGTAGCCAGGCGGCAACCCACGCGGAGCAGCGTCGCGGGTTCCGATCCGACCACCTTCGCTCTGCTAGACAGTGGCGCTCTCCTGGTCTGGGGCATCGGCTCCGCGTCGCTTGGTGGCGCCGACGACGAGGTCCACGACGACGAACACGGCCAGGCTCAGGCCGAGCAGCGGCAGCGCCCAGCCGATCGCCACCGCGGCGACGAGCACCAGCGTGATGGCCGCGGGATGCAGACTGCCGATGCTGCCCCGCACGGGCGGCCGTCCCACTGCCCACGCCGATCCCCGCGTCGGCCGCCGTTGCCACCACATGACGTAGCCCCGCACCACGACGGTGATCAGACCGATTGCGATGAGCGCCAAGAGAATTTGGTTCGGGAGGCCGAACAGCACACCCATGTGCGCGTCGATGGCCCAATCGGTGAGCTTGGCCAGCGACGGCCACTCGGCGAAGTCCACCCGGTGGGTGATCGCGCCGGTGTCGGGGTCCACGGAGATCGCGTCGCGCCGGGTGGGCCAGTCGCGCTTGTTCTCGGCGACCTCCCAAGCCCGGCCGGGCTCAGCGGGCGGGGTCATCCACATCGGACCGCGCAGACCCGCGTCGACGGCGGTGCGCAGCGCCGTGTCCACGCCTGTGAGTGAAACGTCAGCACCACCGTTTCCGGTGCTGCCGCCGTGGACATGGCCGCGGACCGGTTGATCGACGGCGCCTTGGGCCAGCGTCGTGTTCACCGAAGGCGCCGCGGTGTTCAGCCGCTCCTGCAGCATGTTCACGGTGTCCCCGCCGTACCGCGACCAGGTGATGCCGGTGACCGACAGACCGAGCAGCGCAACGACGGTCCATACGCCCACCGCACCGTGCCAGGACAGGGTGCGCCGGCGGCCCCTCTTGGCCCGGTCCGGCAGCGCGATGCGCCGCAGCTTTCTCCTGTCGCGACGATGCAGGTACCACAAGGGCAGTCCCGCCAGCGCGACGACCCACAACCAACTGGCCGCCAGCTCACTGTAATGGCGACCCGCCGCTCCGAGATGCAGGTTGCGGTGCAGTTCGTCGAACCATGCGCGCAGCGGCATCCACTGCCCGTAGGTGGTCAGTGCGCCACGGACTTCGCCGGTGTAAGGGTCGACGAACACGGTCCGCGCGTAGTCGGGCGGGACGTCGTCGACCGCGAGTCGGACCTGGGTCGTCTGGTCGGCTTCATCCGGCGGACGAATCGCCGCCACCGTCCCCTCGGGATGGTCACTTCGGACCGCGACGAGTTGTTCGCTCAACGGCAGCCGCTGCTTGCCGACCCGGTCCACGGTGAGCTCGTGCCGGTAGACCGCGTTGTCGATCTGTGGAATCAGCGCATACAGCAGGCCGGTGACGGCGGCGATCAGGATGAAGGGGCCGATGAACACGCCCGCGTAGAAGTGCAGGCGCAACAGCAGCGGGCGCAGTCCGCCCGGCCGTTGCGGTGGCGACGAATCGTATTTCGTTGTCATGACACGGAGAGCTTTCGGAGCCGGCGGCTCGCGAGGTTGACCTCGGCGGGCCGGAAGTTGATGTGAAGGTACGCATGTCGCTGCCGAACGCAGCAGTCCACGGTCCTGGCAGACCGCCGACAATGAGCTATGAGACGGCTAGCGCGCCGTCGCGATCCGCCCCGGCGGGGCGCGCATGCCGAGCCCGGAATTCAGCAGAACCGGTTCGGCCACTACGGTTCTGAGAACGAAACGGGTGCTGCGCGACTGCGGTCGAATGACGAGCGCGGCGAACACCCGCAGCCAGTGCAGCACCGATGAGCAGACGACGTACAGGTATTCGGCCGCCGAGATCGCGACACCGAGCGCGAGGGCGGCCGCCACGTGGGCGACCATCATCGAACCCGTGAGCCCGAACGGATCGGCGTGGTGGTGGCCACCCGCGATCACGAATGTCAGGTGGCCCAGCACCTGCGCCAGGCTCAGCGCCCCGACCACACCGAACATCCGCGCGTACCGGCCGTCGAGCCGGATGCGCGCGAGCACCGCGCCGAAGGTGGCGCAGACCAGCAGAGCCAGGGTGAGCGCGGCGCCCCCGGGGAGATCGGCTCCGGCGGACGTGTGAGCACCGGCGGTGACGACGGCCGAACAAGCGCCGACCAGCCCGCCGCGCAGCCACTGTGCGCGGGATCTCGGCGTGCTCACCGGGCGAACCTTACCGCCGTGGCTGCTGGAGACCGAGTATCACCCGTTCGGTCTGCGCTGCGCCGGGTTTCTCACTGACGAACCTCGTCCGGCCGACACGTGGACAGGTCGATGTAGCGGTCGATGCTGCGCCTTGACCGACCTCCGCGCGCTGATCAGATCAGGGTGCGGACGCCATGGGCATCGCCGGGACAGCAGCGGGTGCCGGATCCAGGCGAGCGACCGCGTACGCCGCTCCTTCGTCGGTCATCCCGTTGAAGCCGTACGACACGTGCGCGATATTGGGTACCGGAGGAGCGCCGTTGCAGACGGAGTCGCCCTCCGCGCAAAGTTGCAGCGTCTTGCCCGCATAAGCCGGTCCGATGACGACCGGCGGAGCGCCGTTGTCGGCAAGCAATTGAGCCGACGGAGTTCCGAACAGCACGACCGCGGCGACATGGTCAGCCACGTCGATCGGCAGTGGATTGGGGACGAAGCCACGGAGTTCACCGGGAACTGCCGGTGGTATCTCGGCGGAGGTGACATAACCCGCGAGAGCCGCACCTTGGGAGAATCCGCCGAGCACGATGTCGGTGTCGGGGCAGGCCGCGGCGGTGGCCTCCAGCTTCGTTCCGGCATCGCGGATGCCGTCGACCACCGTCCGGGCGAACTCGATGCGGTCACCGAAGTTGTCAGCGGCCGGGTAGTTGACCGGGTACACGTCGACCGAACGCGGCGCGGCCTGTGCACGGAGCGCGTCGACGAACAGCTGTCCGACTCCGCCCACACCGATTGCTTCCCCGGTGCCACGCGCGAACACCACCTGAACGTCGGGGCAGGCGGGTGGGGGCGGCTGGGCCGCGGCATGAGGAACGGGCGCGGCCATCAACGCGGCGGCGGACAGCGTCGCTGCGCCGACCGATCGAGCGATTCGAGACGAGCTCATCTGCGGACTCCTACGGTTCTGCGGGTGCGGCGACCGCCGCCGCACCGCTCCAATACCCGCCGAAGTGCCGCGCGAATCGCGCGAGTTCCACTCAATCGCGCGGTTCGCTGATCTTGACCAGCATCTTTCCGATGTTGGCCCCCGTGAAGAGGCCGTTCATCGCCTCGACACACGACTCGATGCCGTCGTAGATGGTTTCCCGATGAACGAGCCTGCCTTCGGCGGCCCACTGCCGCAGCGGACCGAACGCCTCGTCGAACCGGCCCCACTCGTTGAGCGCGTTGAAGCCCTGCATCCGCGCCGTCTTCGCGAGCAGGTTGACGTAGTTGGCGGGACCGGGATGTTCACCGGTGAGGTAACTCGAGATGACTCCGCACAGCACCACCCTGGCGTTGTGTGCCAGACGGCCCAGCACCGTGTCGAGGATCACGCCGCCCACGTTGTCGAAGTAGACGTCGACGCCCCTGGGGCAGTGGTGCTTGAGCGCCCTGGGCAGATCGTCCTCGCGGTAGTCGATGCACGCGTCAAACCCGAAGTCCTCCACGACGGCTCGGCACTTCTGCGGGCCGCCCGCAATGCCGACGACCCGGGCGCCGGCGATCTTGGCGATCTGTCCGGCCACCGATCCGGTGGCGCCTGCGGCCGCCGACACCACCACCGTCTCGCCGGCCTTCGGCTTGCCGATGTCCATCATCCCGAAATACGCCGTCGCGCCCGTCGGCCCGTACACCGACATCACCGCGAGCTGATCCACGTCCGGCCCGGGAACCGGTGTGGTGAAGATGTCGTCGCGACTGATCACGTACTCCTGAAACCCGGTGAGTGTGGTGACCACATCTCCGACGTCGTAGGCGTCGCACCGCGACGCCACCACCTCGCCGATGCCGGCCGCCCTGATGACCTCGCCGATCCCGACGGGCGGCAGGTAGCCCGGCTGGTCGTTGAGCCAGGTACGCGCGGCCGCATCGATGCCCACATACGTGGTGCGCACCAACGCCTCCCCCTCGGCCGGCTCCGGTGCGGGGGCGGTGACGAGTTCGGTGTCCCCGGGCGCCACCAGCCCGGTAGGTCGGCGGCGCAACACGATCTGGCGGTTCATCAACTCGGCCACGTTGCGCAACCTACCCGTTGACGTCGACGTAAGAGTCGTGAAGAACGGGTATCCGCTCGCCCATGACGGTCATCGGTTTCCACTGCTCGCACGAGCAGATCAACCCCGCCCAGTTGCTCCGCGACGTGCGACATGCCGAGGAGGCCGGTTTCACCGCCGCCATGTCGTCGGATCACTTCAGCCCCTGGAGTGTGCGCCAGGGGGAATCCGGCTTCGCCTGGTCCTTCCTGGGCGCCGCGCTCGCGACGACCGAATTGCCGTTCGGCGTCGTGAACGCGCCGGGGCAGCGCTACCACCCGGCCATCATCGCCCAGGCGATCGCGACGCTGGCACAGATGTTCCCGGGCCGGATCTGGGCGGCGCTCGGGTCGGGCGAAGCCTCCAACGAACGCATCACCGGCGCCGAATGGCCGCGCAAGGACGTGCGCGACCAGCGGCTCATCGAGTGCGTCGACGTCATCCGCCGACTGCTACGCGGCGAAGAGGTCAACCACCAGGGCCTGGTTCAGGTCAACCGGGCCCGGCTGTGGACGCTTCCCGAAACGGTTCCCGACCTCGTCGGGCCGGCCGTCACGCCGGAGACCGCGGGGCGGCATGCAGCGTGGGCGGACGGCCTGGTCACCGTGAACCAGTCCCGAGACGCGCTGCAGAAGGTCCTCGACGCGTACCGGGATGCCGGCGGACGCGGGCCCGCACGTCTGCAGGTGCATCTGAGCTGGGCACCGACCGACGGTGAGGCCCTGGCGATCGCCCACCATCAGTGGCGCACCAACGTGTTCGACCCGCCGGTCTGCTGGGACATCGAGACCGTCGAGGCGTTCGACGTGGTCGGTGAAAAGGTCTCCCCCGAACATGTCCGGCAGGCGGTGCGCGTCTCGAGCGATCCCGGCAGGCAGGCCGAGTGGCTGCAGCAGGATCTCGAGCAGGGGTGGGACGAGGTGTACCTGCATTTCGTCGGGCAGCAGCAGTCGGCGTTCATCGACATGTTCGGCGAACGGGTGCTGCCGCAACTGAATCCGCGCAAGGTTACGGCATGAGGAAGATCGAGACCGGCGACCTGTGGTGGAAGAACGCCGTCTTCTACTGCGCCGACATCGAGACCTTCTACGACTGGAACGGTGACGGTTGCGGGGACATCCGCGGCATGACCGAGCGCATCGAGTACCTGTTCGACCTCGGCGTGACGTGTCTGTGGCTCATGCCGTTCTACCCGACCGCCCGCGTCGACGACGGTTATGACATCACCGATTTCTTCGGCGTGGATCCACGCCTGGGCACTCTGGGCGACTTCGTCGAACTCGTGCGTACCGCCAGGTCGACGGGTCTGCGGGTGATCGTCGACTTCGTCATGAACCACACCTCCGACCGCCATCCCTGGTTCAAGTCGGCGCGCCGCAGCACCGACGATCCGTACCGCGACTACTACGTGTGGAGCGCGACGAAGCCCAAGTCCAGCCCGGCCGACGTGGTCTTCCCCGACCAGGAGGACAGCCTCTGGGAGCGCGACCCCAAGACCGGCGAGTGGTATCTGCACCACTTCCTCAAACACCAGCCCGACCTCAACATCGCCAACCCGGTTGTCCAAGAGGAGATCTCACGGGTGCTCGGCTTCTGGCTCGAACTGGGGGTGTCCGGCTTCCGGATCGACGCCGTGCCGTTCCTGTTCGCCCGCGACGGCGCGCCCGGCGATCCCGGTGCCTTCGACCCCTACGAATACCTCGGCGATGTGCGCAATTTCGTCACCCGCCGGGTCGGCGACGCGGTGCTGCTCGGCGAGGTCAACGTGCCCTACGAGGACCAGAAGACCTTCTTCGGTGGGCCCGACGGCGACGGGCTCAACATGCAGTTCGACTTCATCGGAATGCAGCACCTCTACCTGGCGCTGGCCCGCGGTGAAGCCGCTCCGCTCGCCGATGCGCTCGAGCAACGACCGACGCTCGACATCACCAGCCAATGGGCCAACTTCGTGCGTAACCACGACGAGTTGACGCTCGACAAGCTGAGCGACGAGGAGCGGCAGGAGATCTTCGACGCCTTCGGGCCGGACCCCGACATGCAGCTTTACGGGCGCGGCCTGCGCAGGCGACTGCCCGCCATGCTCGGCGGCGACGAGCGGCGCATGCGGATGGTCTACTCGCTGATGTTCTCGCTACCGGGCACCCCGGTGCTCTTCTACGGCGAGGAGATCGGGATGGCCGAGAACCTCGATGTCGCAGGACGATTCGCCGTCCGCACGCCGATGCAGTGGACGAGCGGGCCCAACGGCGGCTTCTCCGGGGCGACGAAGCGTCAGCTACCCCGGCCACTCCCGGACGGCATGTACGGCCCCGACCGGGTGAACGCCGCCCAGCAGCGCCAGGACCACCAGTCGTTCTGGTGGTTCATCCGCGACCTCGTCTACACCTACCGCTCACAACCCGAGATCGGCTGGGCGAGCCCGCACATCCTGACCCAACCCAATCCCGCTGTGCTCGCCCACGTCTGCCGGGAGCAACCGGGCTGGGCGATGGTGGCACTGCACAACTTCGGGGCAGAAGGTTGCCTCGTGCCGATTCAGCTCGACGAAGCGCCGGGATGCCGGCTGGTCGACCTGCTCGATGGACTGTCCGAGCACGAGCTCGACGACAAGGGCCGGGTCGAGATCGGCCTGGAGCCCTACGGTTACAAGTGGTTACGGCTGCTGCGCCCCGACGACCCGCCGATCATCTGAGTCGACCAATTCGCGAACGAACCGTCGGCTCGCCAACAGGTAGCAGGCGACCGCGCCGATCTGGAACAGCGGGACGATCAGCAGCGCCCGTGCCAGCGACATCGCACCCATGTCGTCTGTGAGCGCATCGCTCAGGACACCGGTCAGGAACGGACCGGCCGATCCCACGATCGCGCTGAAGAACAGGAAGATCGCCGAAGCGGTGGCGCGCTGTTCGGCACGGGCAAGTCGCTGGATCGCCGCTATCGACGGCGCCATGTACGCGGTGCCCACCACGTAGCTCAACGAGATGAACCAGACGCTCAACGTCCGGCTGTCGACGACGAAGGCCAGCGCCGAGAACGGGAGCATGGCCGTCGTCATCGCCGCCACCAGCCAGAGCAGCCACCGCGGATCGCGGGCCGACAGCCGGTCGGCGATGCGGCCGACGACCAGCAGACCGAGGATGCCCGTCAGTCCGCTGGCCAGCCCGTACTGGACACCGACTTCGCCGAGTTCCATGCCGCGGGTGCGGATCAGGTAGGCGGGGGCGAACGTCGTCAGCGAGTAACCCGCCACCGAGACGCAGGCCGCGCCCACGACGATGATCACGAAGCTCGGCTTGCGCAACAGATCCCACACTTTGGCGCCGTGCACAGCGGCGGTCGCGGCGGGCACCGACTGCCCTGTGGGCATCGACTGCCTGCGACCCAGCACCACGAGCACCACAGGGGCGAACAGGATGCTGATGGCGCCCATGACAACGAAAGTCGTTCGCCACCCCAGCGATTCGGCGAGCAGCCCGCCGCCGATGAGGCTGGCGGCGCTGGCCAGTGGGATCGACAGGGTGATGACGGCCAGCGGAGCGGCGCGACGCTCGGGCACGAAGTTGCGGGCCACGTAAGCGTGCGCCGCCGGTGTGCTGCCTGCCTCGCCCACGGCGACGCCGACGCGGGTCAGCGCAAGCTGAAAGCCCGACTGCACGGCGCCACCGAGCATCGTCATCGCGCCCCACAGCGTCAGGCACGTCGAGACCACCAGGCCGAACGCGCCGCGGTCGGAGATTCGCGCGATGAACAAACCCAACACCGCGTACACGGCCAGAAACCCGAAGCCGTTGATCACGCCGATCGCCGTGTCGGACAGGACAAGATCATTCTTGATCGGCTCGGCCAGGACGGCCGGCAGGAACCGGTCGGCGTAATTGAGGGTGCCGACGATCGCGAGCAGGGCGACGGCCGTCCAGGCCCGTCGTGAGGTGTGGGTGCCGTCGGTCAGCGGATCCAGTGCGGTAGCCATGTCGAGTGGACAGCTTCGCAAAGATGTATAGATCCGGGATTGATTTCGTCACGAGTGGGTAAATATCCGTCATGCTCGAAGCACATGAGGCCCCTGCGGTCGCGGTCTGCGGCGGTTGCGGCTATCCCACGCTCGGGCCGAGCCTGTGCGCCTACTGCTCAGCCCTGTGCGACCCCACCGCGGCCTGACGCCGGTCTAATTGACCGGCGCGTCGAGAATCGGGTGGTCGGCGTAGGCGTCCGGTGCGTCGAAGTGCCACCATTCCCCCTGGTAAACCCGAAGGCCGCCCCTGGCCAGCGCGTCCCGCAGCCGGGCCCGGTTAGCCTGCACGGTGGCGCTGACGCCGTCGGTGGCATAGGCGTTGGCGCGGGGAACGAACTCGTCGAACCGGGTGCCCATGTCCACCAGGGCACCACCGCGGGCCAATGTCACGTCCACGGAGAGGCCCGCCTCGTGGCTGCGTGCATAGGCGGTCGGGTGCGACACCCAGCCCGGCTCGGGCACCGCGTCATACATCCGCACCTGTACGTCGCGGGGGCGGTAGCAGTCCCAGAAGACCAGCACCTCGCCGCCCGTGCGCAGCGCCTCTGCGGCAGCGGCCAGCCCTGGGCCGATGGACTGGTGAACCAGGCAGCGGGCGTCGGCCGGGTACATCTGCTCGCCGACGAAGTTGTTCGCAGTGGCGTAGCGCAGGTCCACGATCGCGTCGGGCACGACGGTGCGCACATCGATCAGACCAGCCGCGGCGGCGGCCCCAGACACCGGCGGCACCGGCGGCACCGGTCGGTCCGGCGATGCCGAGGCCGACCAGGCGGACCAGGCCACCGCCGCGCCGACCAGCAGGGTGGCCATTACGTTGCGCATCTGCGTTCCTTATGCGTGAGTAGTCACCCAGGCTAATCAGCCCGCTCACTGATCGCCTGCGGCAACGCGGTGGACACGGTGGTGCTGGTCTCGCCGAGGCCGGCCGCGCGGCGGATCTCGACGAACGCGTCGACGAACGCCGCGGTGGCTTCGTGCACATCCTTCAACGCCCGGTCGTCGCAGAGCACCGAAATGTTGAGTTGGTCGACATAGCTCCACACAGTCACGTTCATCGCGGACCCGGCCGCCAGCGGTCCCACCGAATAGATCTCCGTGACCACCGCGCCGGCGATGCGGCCCCGGTCGCGCGGGCCCGGCACGTTGGACACGATCAGGTTGAACAACTGGTTCGGCGCCTGCCGCTGCGACGTCCACCGGAACGTCGCCCGCACCGCCGCCGGCGGCACGTACTGCAGCCAGGTGCTCACCGTCGCCGGTCCGAGCAGTTCGTTGTCCTCCTTGGCGATGCGCGTGGCCGTTCGGATCAGCCGGATCCGGTCCAGCGGGTCGGCGATCTGCACGGGCAGCGACACCAGCATGGTGCTCAGCTCGTTGCCTGCGATCCGGTCCGGTGAGGTGTCGGTCGCCGCGGGCACCGACGCGATGAGAGCGGCGTCGGCCTGCCCGTCGTACCTGGCCTGCAGCGAGCGCAGGCCGCCCGCTGCGATCGCGAGCACCATGTCGTTGACCGTGACCTCGAGGTGCCTGCTCGTCGCCTTGACCTCGTCGAGCGACAGTGTCGCGGTGGCGAACGCCCGCCCCGGCGAGATCCTTCGGTTCAGGAACGTGGGCGGCGGCTTGAACCGCTCGGCCAGTTGGGGATGACGGCGGCGTTGGCGCGCGCGCCGCTGCAGCCGATACGCGCCGCGGACCCCATCGCGGACGGCGGCGGGCAAACCCGCGAGCCGTCGAAGGTGGTCGCGGCCGGCGAATACCAGAAGGTCTGCCGCGGTGACTGCTTCGGGTGGTTCCCGCCGGGTCGACGAATCGGGGCCTGCGCCCGGCCATTCCATCGCCCGCGCCATCAGGTTGGCCGATGCGACCCCGTCGGCGAGCGCATGATGCACCTTGCCGATCACCGCCACCCGGTTCTCGGCGACGTCCTCGGCGTAATAGAGCTCCCAGAGCGGCTTGCGGCGGTCCAGCGGCGTGCCGGCGATCTCGCCGATCAAAGCGTCGAGGCCCAGCCGTCCACCGGGTGGCGGAACCGTCACCCGGCGCACGTGATAGTCGAAGTCGATGTCGGCGTCCTCCCGCCACACCGGCCGGTGCAGGTGCAGCGGGACGTCGACCAGTTGGTAGCGCAGCGGATCGAGAGCAGACAGCCGTGACCGGAACTTCTCGAGGAACGCGTCGAAGGTGGGCTCGCCCTCGAACTCGGCGGTGTCGACAACGGCGACCTTGAGCGTGTGCTGATGCACGTTGTCCGTCTCGCTGCACAGCAGCAGTGAATCCCAGCCGCTGAGTCGCTTCACGCCGCTAGCCCTCCGCGCTCCTGTACCGGTCACGCGACGGGAGGCGGTTGTGCACCGACTCCACCGCCGAGGCGAGACCGGCGACGAACCGGTCGGAGGCGAACGTGCAACCGGCGTGGCCCGCCTCGACTTCCACGGTCTCGGCGTCGCGTATCCGACTCGCCAGCCAGCGTTGCCGCTGCACACCGAAGGCACGGTCGCGCGTCGTCACCAGCACCGTGGTCGGCACATCGATCTCGTGGACCCATGTCGAGGAGTCGAAGCGGATGACCTCCGCAACGGCCCGGGTGATCGCGCCGGGTGACGTGCTGCGCACCTGCCCGAGGATCCACTGGTGATCGCGCAGCCAGCCGGACGCCACCGCGGCCGGGGGCGCGAGCCGGCGGGCCGGGGGGCTCACCGACTCCATCAGCGCCGCGAACACACCGGTCGCCACCCGCTGATAGCTGGCGCGATTGATCGCCGCCGCCGCGGCGCAGAGCACCAAGCCGTCGACCCGGTCGCGGTGCCGCTTCCACACTAACTGGGCGATCAGCGACCCCATCGAGTAACCCACGGGCACGAAGGTGTCGACGTTCAGCAGGTCGGCAAGGGCTGCGACGTCGTCGGCGCAGTCCTCGAGAAGAAAGCGCGGCGTGTCGATGCCCTGACCGTGTCCGCGCTGATCGAAGACGATGACGCGGCCGTACTCCTGCAGGCGGGCCAGCGCGGGATACCAGGTCATCACGCCAGTGCACGCCACCGAGTGCAGCAACACGAACGTCGGGCCGTCGTGCGGGCCCGAGTCGACGACGAAAGTGGTGCCGCGCCCGGGCAGTTCCACCACCCGACCGTCCGGGAGGTCGGCGACCGGCGCCACCGCGGGCAACGACGGAAGCCGCGGGATGGTCAGCTGTTTCGGCACAATCCAAGCGATATCTCCCACGATAACGTCAACACCGCACCGCGTGGCGTATCCGCGCCGATTCCCGCTGAGCACCTGCACAGCGGGGCGGGCATACACTGCCAACGTGCGCGACGTGCTCGACGAGTTGCTGTCTGTGTGGCGGGCCGGCGGCACCGCCGGTGTGGCCACCGTCGTGCGCACCATGCGCTCGGCGCCCCGTCGGCCGGGCGCGACGATGGTGGTGTCGCCCGACGGCACGGTCGCAGGCTCGGTCTCGGGAGGGTGCGTCGAGGCGGCGGTCTACGAACTGGCGGGCGAGGTGGTCACCTCGGGCCGTCCGGCACTGCAGCGCTACGGCGTCAGCGACGACGACGCGTTCGCGGTCGGACTCACCTGCGGCGGCATCATCGACATCTTCGCCGAGCCGATGTCGCGCGACACCTTCCCGCAACTGGAGGCGGTCGCCGACGACATCGCCGCGCACCGGCCGACGGCCGTCGCGACCGTGATCGCGCACCCCGACCCGCGGCGGGTGGGCGCCCGCCTGGTGCTCGGGCCCCGTTCGGTCAACGGATCGCTGGGCTCGGCGCGCTCGGACGCCGCGGTCACCGACGACGCCCGCGGCCTGCTCGCCGCCGGCCGCACCGCGGTGCTGTCCTACGGGCCGGACGGGCAGCGCCAGGAATCCGGCATGGAGGTGTTCGTCGCCAGCCATGCGCCGCGCCCGCGGATGCTCGTGTTCGGCGCCATCGACTTCGCAAGCGCGCTGACGCAGCAGGCTGCGCTGCTCGGCTACCGGGTGACCGTCTGCGACGCCCGTCCGCTGTTCGCGACGCCGGCCCGCTTTCCCGGCGCCGAGGACGTCGTCGTCATGTGGCCGGATCGCTACCTCGCCGAGCAGGCCGCGCAGGGCCTGATCGATTCGCGTACGGCGATCTGCGTGCTCACCCACGACCCCAAGTTCGACGTGCCCGTGCTGCAGGTGGCGCTGCGCTGCGACGTCGGCTACATCGGGGTGATGGGCTCGCGGCGCACTCACGAGGACCGGTTGGTGCGGTTGCGCGAGTCGGGGGTGACCGACGCCGAACTGTCGCGCCTCGCCAGCCCGATCGGACTCGACCTCGGCGCGCGCACGCCCGAGGAGACCGCGGTGTCGATCGCCGCGGAGATCATCGCCCGCAGGTGGGGCGGGGGCGGGCGGCCGCTGACCGAAACGGCCGGCCGCATCCACCACGACGACCGATGAGCGCTTGCGCGAAGAGCAGAGAGACCGATGAGCGCTTGCGCGAAGAGCAGAGAGAACTGAGACAACACCTATGGAAATGTCGCTCTCGAATACGATAACGTCACTCTTCAGACGGCTCGTTCGGCTAATGGAAGTGGTGAACCGGTGACTTCGGCTTCTGGGGGGACGGTGGTGACCCGCTACGCAGGCACCCGGGTCCCACGCATCGAGGACAACCGCCTCCTCACCGGACACGGCACCTTCGTCGACGACGTGGTGCGGCCCGGCATGCTGCATGCCTGCTTCGTGCGCAGTCCGTTTGCCCACGCCAGGATCAAGGGCATCGACACATCGGTCGCGCTGGCCATGCCGGGTGTGCACGCGGTGTTCACCGCCGACGACCTCAATCCCGACGTCAAGGAGGCGTGGCACGCGGTCGCGGGCAAGGACATTCCCGACACCCCACGCCCGCCACTGGCAGAGGGTGAGGTCAAGTTCGTCGGTGATCCCGTCGCGCTGGTGATCGCCGACAGCCGCTACCTCGCTGAGGACGCCGTCGACGCGGTCGAGGTCGACTACGAGCCGTTGCCCGCCATCGCCGACTTCACCAAGGCCGTGGGCTCCGATGTGGTGGTGCACGAGGCCTACCCCGACAACGTCGCAGGCGGCATGGGCGGGGCGCCACCGGACGAGGAGACCTTCGCCGGCGCCGCCTGTGTGGCAACGGCAAACGTGTACCAGCAGATCTACGCGCCGGTGCCGATCGAATGCCGGGGCATGGTCGTCGAGTGGACGCCCGCGACCGAGGAACTCACCATGTGGGCGTCCACGCAGACACCCCACGAGTTGCGTGCCTTCTGTGCGCGGCTTCTGGGTATTCCGGCGCACAACGTGCGGGTGATCATGCGCGACACCGGCGGTGGGTTCGGACAGAAGGTCGTGCCGATGCGCGAGGACATGTGCGTCATGCTGGCGGCCCGCAAGGTGCCCGCGCCGCTCAAGTGGATCGAGGACCGGCGCGAGAACCTGATGTCGGCAGGGCAGGCCCGCCACGTCGACGGCACCGCCCGAGTGGCTCTCGACGAGGACGGCACCATCCTCGCCGTCGACATCGACTTCGCCTACGACATCGGCGCATACCCGACGCCGTACCCGGTGCTGACCACCGCGGCGGTCGGCATGTTCTTCCCCGGCCCCTACCGGGTGCCGAAGGCCAGCTTCAACTACAAGACGGTGTTCTCCAACACCGCGGGACTGGCGGCCTACCGTGGGCCGTGGCAGTACGAAACACTGGCCCGCGAAGTGCTTTTCGACATCGCGGCCCGCAAGCTGGACATGGATCCGGTCGAGCTGCGCCGGCGCAACATCCTGCGCGGTGATGAAATGCCGTACTTCAACCCCAACGGCATGCCGTACGACCACGTCGCCCCCGCCGACACGTTCGAGCAGGCCGTCAAGATCCTCGACCACGAAGGCTTTCGCAAGGAGCAGGCGGATGCGCTGGCCGAGGGCCGCTACCTCGGGCTGGGCTTCTCCGCCTACATCGAACCGACGGGCGCGGCGACGGGTCACCTGGGCACAGAAGGCGCCACCATACGGATGGAGCCGACGGGCAAGATCAACGTCTACGTCAACGGCGGTTCGACGGGCAACAGCATCGAGACCACCGTGGTGCAGTTGACGGCCGACGCGTTGGGCGCCGACATCGAGGACGTGGCCACGATCCAGGGCGACACCGCGGTGACGCCGTACGGCGCCGGGACCCAGGGCAGCCGCAGTGGCCCGATGACCGCAGGCGCGGTGGCCGAGGCGGGCGCGATCCTGCGAAGGCAACTTGTGGCGATGGCCGCGCCTCGCCTCGAAGTCGACGAGTCCGACGTGGAGTTGGAGGGTTCGCGCGCCTTCGTTCGCGAAAACCCGGACAAGGCGGTGAGTTTCGCCGATCTGGCCTTCCGCGCCCACTACGAGCCGCAACAGTTGCCACCGGGAGTTTCATCGTCATTGGAGGCGACGGCACGGTTCGCCTCCCCGCCTGAGGCGATGATCCACTGGGCCAACGCGACGCACGCCTGCACCTGTGAGGTCGACGTCGAGACCGGTCAGGTCACACTGACGCGCTACATCGTCAGCGAGGACGTCGGGCCGATGATCAACCCGAACGTGGTCGAGGGACAGATCGCGGGCGGCACCGTCCAGGGCATCGGCGGCGCGCTGCTCGAGGACATGGCCTATGACGCCGACGGCAACCCGCTGTCGTCGACGTTCGTCGACTACCTGCTGCCGACCGCCACCGAGGTGCCCACCATCGAGTACGGGCACGTCGAGATCCCCGGTCCGGGGGTCGGCGGCTACAAGGGTGTCGGCGAGGGCGGTGCCATCGGTTCGACACCGGCCGTCATCAACGCGATCAACGACGCCCTCGCGCCGCTGGGCGTGACGATCACCCGCCTGCCCGCCAGTCCCGCCGCGATCGTCGAGGCGATCGAGCAAGCCAAGAAGTGAGGAACAACGCAGTGGATCGAAAATGGAATTGACCAACGAGTTCCGGGTCGCGGTGCCCGCCGCCAAGACCTGGGAGGTGCTGACCGACGTGGAACGGGTGGCGCCGTGCCTGCCCGGTGCCACGCTTCTGTCGGTGGACGGTGACGAATTCACCGGCGCGGTGAAGGTAAAGGTTGGCCCGATCACGGTGTCCTACAAGGGCATTGCGGCCTTCCAGGAGAAGGATGCCGGCGCCCAGCGGGTGGTGCTCAAGGCCGAGGGCAAGGAGACGCGCGGCAACGGCAACGCCGCCGCGCTCGTCACCGCGCAGTTGAAGGAAGCGGGACCGGCCGCCACCGCCGTCTACATCACCACCGACCTAACGATCTCGGGGAAGGCCGCCCAGTTCGGCCGGGGCGTGCTCGCCGATGTGGCGTCGAACCTGATCGGTCAGTTCGCCAAGTCGCTGGAAGCCAGCGTCCTCGGTGATTCCGCGCCGGGCACCGGGCCGGCGCCGACGACGGAGACGGCCGCGGTCGCCGCGCAACCCAACGCCGGGGAATCGATCGACATGCTGAAAGTCGTTGCGGTGCCGATGGCCAAGCGCGCGGCACCGGCGGTGGCCGCGCTGACGGCGGGCGTGGCCGTCGGCTATCTCGTCGGCCGGCGACGCAGGCGCGGGCCGGCCGCGGTGCTGGCTGAGGATCTGCAGGCCGCCTTGATGCGGCTGCTGTCATGAAGGCGGCCCCCTTCGCCTACCACCGCCCCGACTCGGCGAAGGAGGCGGTGGACATGCTCGCCGAATTCGGCGAGGACGCCAAGATCCTCGCAGGCGGCCAGAGCCTGGTGCCGATGCTGGCGATGAGGCTGACGCACTTCGATAATCTGATCGACATCTCCCGGATCGAGGAACTGCGCAGCATCGACCTGGTCGACGGCGCCGTACGGGTGGCCGCAGGAACGCCGCATTCGTTCGTCGGCATGGATGACGAGGTGGCCGAGTCGGTTCCGCTACTCACCCTGGCGACGCCCTACATCGGTCACTTCCAGATCCGGACCAGAGGCACGCTGGGCGGTGCGATCGCGCATGCCGATCCGGCCGCGGAGTACGCCGCAGTCGCACTGGCGCTCGATGCACAGATGGACGTGCTGTCGCCGACCGGGTCGCGGCGGATCGAGGCCAAGGACTTCTTCACCGGCCTGTGGGAGACCTCGCTGCAGCCCGGTGAGATGCTGACCGCGGTGGACTTTCCGGTGTGGGGGGGCCGGTCCGGCTTCGGCGTCGCCGAATTCGCGCGCAGACACGGCGATTTCGCGATCGCCGGCGCAGCTGTGGCGGTTGAGATCGACGATGAGGATCGCGTATCACGTTGTGGCATCGGGCTGTTAGGGCTCGGGTCGACACCGCTGCGGGGAACGCCTGCGGAGGAAGCGGTGAGGGGTCGACCGGTCACCGACATCAGCGCCGAGGAAGTCGGTCGGCTCGCACTGTCCGGGATCGACGACATTCCGTCCGACCTGCAGGGGTCGGCCGCGTACCGAGCCAGGGTGGGCGCCACGATGGTCGCCCGCGCCTGGGCGTCAGCCACCACGGAGGCAACCGATGCCTGACATGCGCGTCTCGATGACGGTCAACGGCCGCGAGCACACCGCGGTGGTGGAACCGCGACTCACGCTCGCGGACTATCTGCGGGAGAAGTGCGGGCTGACCGGGACCCACCTGGGCTGCGAGCATGGAGCGTGCGGTGCCTGCACCGTGCTGCTCAACGGCGATGCGGTGCGCGCCTGCCTGCTGTTCGCGGTGCAGGCCGAGGGCATGGAGGTCACGACGGTCGAGGGCATCGGTGGGCCGGACGGCGACCTGTCGCCGGTGCAGGCCGCGTTGCGCGAGTGCCATGGGCTGCAGTGCGGCTTCTGCACGCCAGGCTTCGTCACCTCCATCACCGCTCTGCTACGCGACAACCCGAAACCCACCGACGAAGAGATCCGCGAGGGGCTCAGCGGCAACTTCTGCCGTTGCACCGGCTATCAGGGAATCGTGAATGCCGTACACCGTGCGGCCGAGATGACTTAGCGGCGCAGGACGACGCCTACTGTCCGGCGACGACCCCCCGCAGCCCCTCCGAGCCGAACAGTGGCTCGAGCATCGACGAGTAGTCGGGTCCACGGCGCACCAACTGACCGCCGTCGACGTTGATCACCTGGCCGGTGATGAAGCTCGACGCGTCGCTGAGCAGGAACAGCGACGCATTCGCGATGTCGGATACCTCTCCCGGCCGCGGCAACGGCGTGCATGCCGCGTAGTCGGCACTGAGCTCAGGCGAATCCAGAACCGGCGCAACGAGTTCGGTGCGGATCAGACCGGGCCGGATGCAGTTCACCCGCACCCACGATGCACCGAGTTCGTCTGCGGCCAGCTGCATCATGTGGTCGATGCCCGCCTTGGAGACGCCGTAGGCGCCGAACCATCGGTGCGTGTTGCTGGCCGCTATCGACGAGATGCCGATGAACGAGCCGCCACCGCCGCGCACCATCTCCCGCGCCGAGTGCTTCAGCACGTACATGGTGCCGTTGATGTTCAGGTCGACGGTGCGTCGCCACAGTTCGGAGTCGATCTGCGTGATGGGGCCGATGGTCTCGCTGCCGCCTGCGCAGTGCACGACGCCGTACAGCCGTCCGTTCCAGGCGGTCGTCGCCTCCACGACCCGCGCGACCTCGTCCTCGTTGGTGACGTCGGCCGGTTCGTACAACGCCGAACCGGGAGCACCCTGGCCATTGATCTCGTCCGCGGCCGCGGACAACTTGTCGGCGTTGCGGCCGACCAGCATGGCGTTGCCACCCGCCGCCACCACTGCCGCTGCGACACCTTTGCCGATGCCGCTGCCGCCACCGGTGACCAGCACCGTCCGACCCGCCAAGGACAACTCCACCGCAGACCCCTTCGCCGACCAACTAGAACAGGTTCTAGTTATACGTCACGGCTCGTCGTGGCGGGCGGGCTTCGGCGGGCCGAGCGTCCGCCAGTCGGGCACGTTCGGCGGAAGGCCCACCGGATACCGGTTCTCGTTGTGCGCCGCCCAGTGCGCATGCCCGAGTTCGTGGATGTGGAATGCATGCCGCAGCGCCTCGGTGAAACCCATCGCGTCGGCCGCGGCGTTGACCGAGTCCTTGACCAGCAGTGCCGCCATGGTGGGGCGTTCGGCGATCCGGCGGGCGAACTCGAGCGTCTTGTTCTCGAGCTCACCGCGCGGAAAGATCTTCGACACCATCCCGAGACGGTAGGCCTCCTCGGCGTCGATCGAATCGCCGGTCAGCAGAAGCTCTTTGGCTTTACGAGCGCCGAATTCCCAGGGGTGGGCGTAATACTCCACTCCGGGCATGCCCATCCTGACCGCCACGACATCGCTGAACTTCGCATCGTCCGCGGCGACGATCAGGTCGCACGCCCAGACGAGCATCAGGCCGGCCGAGATCGCGTTGCCCTGAACCTGGGCGATGGTGATCTTGCGCAGATCGCGCCAGCGGCGGGTGTTCTCGAAGAAGTAATGCCATTCCTGCAGGTAGGTCCGCTCCGCAATGGCGCTCACGGTGGCGCCGTGCGACCGAAAGGTCGGGTGTTGGGCCGGTCCCGGCTGGCGCTCCAGCATCGCCTCCTCGGAGCCGAGATCATGGCCCGCGGAGAAGTTCTTGCCGCGTGCCGCCAGGATCACCACCCGGACCTGGTCGTCGGCCTCGGCGCGGCCGAACGCCTCGTCCAATTGCACCAGCAACGTTCTGGACTGCGCGTTCTGCGCGTTCGGGCGATTCAGCCAGATACGCGCGATCTGCCCGTCGTCGAGCGTCTCATACGTCACCTGTTGCGCCGCATCGCCTCCGGCGGTTGCGTCTGTCAGATCAGGGCTCGCCATTGCCGACCACCTCTGCTTCAGCTCTTCGGTCCCTCTGCACATTACGGTGCATCGCAGAAATGTCATGCAGCGGTGCCCGTTGCGCAGCTGGGTTGCCCGGGATGAAGACGGGCAATGAGCAGCAGCCAGAACAGTGCAGAATCACAGCTTCGCTCTCTAGAATCGCGGAATGTCGAATTCCTCGTTCTCGCCGCGGCGAGTTGTCGCGATCGGTGGCTTCATCGTGGCGGCGGCCGCTGCCCCCGCGGTCGGTTTCTATCCGACACCGCAACCCGGTGCGGCGGTGGCGCAGGGGTGTCAGTCAGGCGAAGAGGGGGATACGTTCACCACGACGTGCACCCCGTACCTGGTTCCGACTTCGCCTCCGCTGTTCACCACCACCGCCGCCAATCCCGACGTCCCGGAGATCCAGGGGATTCCGTGCATCGGACACAATTCCGGGGCCTGCCTCGGCCTGGCTGAAAACGAGGCCGCCTTCGGCCCGCCCGCGCAGCCCCGCTCGACCATCAGCTCGAGCCCCTAACCGCCGCTGCCTGGGAACTCTCCGAAGCTGCGCAGAAAGCTGCTGGCTTCCCTAGAATCCATGCCGACGACACGGTCAATAACTACAGGAAGCGTGACGATGGCGACCAAGAAGTTCCCTGCACAACGACTCATTCTTGCCGGTGGCTTCGCGGTTGCGGTCGCGGCTGCACCGGCGATCGCCGTTTTCGCAGCGGCCCCGCCCGACGTTGCGCCGATCGCCCAGGGCTGCCCCGGCGGTGAGGAGCCGGACCAGTTCACCGGCAATTGCGTGCCGCACACCGTGCCCAATGCCGGTTCGGCCTTCACTACGCTGCCCGGCAACCCGGACGTCCCCACCATCGGTGGCATCCCGTGCATCGGGCACAACTCCGGCCAGTGCATCGGCCTCGCCGAGGAGGAGCAGGCCATGACGGTCACCCCGCCGGCCGCGCCCGTTTTCGGCGACGGCCGTAATCCGTAGTCTGGCCTAGTGACCAGCGGCGACAACGCTGTCGCCTACAGTTGTCGTATGCCTGCGAAACCTGATCCCGCCGACCTCGGCGACGTCGAACCGCTCGCCGACAGCACCGCACGCCAGGCGCGGCGCGTCGTCGCCGCCTATGCGAATGATGCTGACGAATGCCGGATCTTCCTTTCGATGCTCGGCATTGGACCGTCGAAGCTCGAGGCATAAGTGAGCAAGGGGGGCGGTCGGGCGGCCGGCTCCGGTGACGCCGACTTCGTGGTGGTGGCCAACCGGTTGCCGATCGACATGGAGCAGCTGTCCGACGGGAGTACGCGCTGGAAGCGCAGCCCCGGCGGCTTGGTCACCGCCCTGGAGCCGCTGCTGCGGCGTCGGCGCGGAGCCTGGATCGGCTGGCCTGGCGTGCCGGACGCCGGCGAGGAGCGGATCGAGCAGGACGACATGACCCTGTGCCCGGTCAACTTGTCCGCCGACGACGTCGCCGACTACTACGAGGGCTTCTCGAACGCCACGCTGTGGCCGCTGTATCACGATGTGATCGTCAAACCGATCTATCACCGCAAGTGGTGGGACACCTATGTCGAGGTGAACCGTCGCTTCGCCGAAGCGACGGCGAAGAGTGCCGCCCAAGGCGCCACCATCTGGGTGCAGGACTATCAGCTGCAGCTGGTCCCGAAGATGCTGCGAATGCTGCGTCCCGACCTGACCATCGGCTTCTTCCTGCACATCCCGTTCCCGCCGGTGGAGCTGTTCATGCAGATGCCGTGGCGAACCGAGATCGTCGAGGGGCTGCTCGGGGCGGATCTGGTCGGTTTCCACCTGCCCGGCGGCGCCCAGAACTTCCTGATTCTGGCGCGACGGCTGGTCGGCGCCAATACGTCTCGCGCGACGGTCGGGGTGCGATCCCGGTTCGGTGAGGTCAACGTCGGCTTCCGCACCGTGAAGGTCGGCGCGTTCCCGATCTCCATCGACTCGACGTCTCTCGACCAGCAGTCCCGCTCCCGCGCGATCCGCCAGCGCGCCAAAGAGATCCGCGCTGAACTCGGCAACCCCCGCAAGATCCTGCTCGGTGTCGACCGGCTCGACTACACCAAGGGCATCGACGTCCGGCTCAAGGCGGTCTCCGAACTGCTCGACGAGCAGCGCGTCAACCCCGAGGACACCGTCTTCGTGCAGTTGGCGACGCCCAGCCGCGAGCGAGTCGAGAGTTACAAGGCGATGCGCGAGGACATCGAGCGCCAGGTCGGCCACATCAACGGCGAACACGCCCAAGTCGGCCATTCGATCGTGCACTACCTGCACCGGCCGGTGCCCCGCGAGGAACTCATCGCGTTCTTCGTCGCCGCCGACGTGATGCTGGTGACGCCGCTGCGCGACGGCATGAACCTGGTCGCCAAGGAGTACGTCGCGTGCCGCAGCGATCTCGGCGGTGCGCTGGTCCTCAGTGAGTTCACCGGCGCCGCAGCCGAACTGCGCCAGGCCTACCTGACCAATCCGCATCACCTCGACGGCGTCAAGGACGTCATCGAAGCCGCGCTGAGCCAGTCACCGGAGGAGGGCAGGCGTCGGATGCGAGCGCTGCGCAGGCAGGTGCTGGCACACGACGTCGACCGCTGGGCCCGCTCCTTCCTCGACGCGCTCACCTCGACGGAGTCAGCGACCCGAACCGGTCAGACCGCTAGATCGGAGTGATGTAGCCGATCAGCCACTTGCCGTCGACCTTCTCGTAGTCGACGCGCAACCGGCTGCCGTCGTAGACCGGCTCTTTGGACTTGTCGGTGACGGTGCGGTTCATGAAGACCATCACCGAAGCCGACTCGCGTTGCGCCGTCATCACTCCCACACCGACGACGTTGGCCTGGCTGACCAGCTGGCGCTCCCGCGCCTGCGGAATGATGTCCTCGGTCGCGCGGTTCTGGAACTCCTCGCGGTAGTCCGGCGTCAACAGCGGATACACCTCGCTGAGACTGCGTTCTACGGTCTGGTAGTCGTAGCCGAACACCTTCGGAATCTGCTTCTCGGCCAACGGCGCGAGCTCCACGACCGCCGCCTGTTCGCCGCGCTCCTGGACGCGGTTCCAGTACAGCCATCCGCCTGCACCGGCGAGCGCGACGAACGCGACCGCCGCCAGCAGCGACAACGCACCGACGAGGCGCCGCATCAGTTGCCCCCATCGGGGTATTTGAGGTCGTAGCCCGACATGTGTCCGTTGTCGTCCTCGTGCACGATGACCCGCAACCGGTACGGCTGCGACGGCTGATTGTTGCCGTCCATGTCGGTCACGGTGATCCGCGCCGAAACCAGCACCGCGGCGTTCTTCGAGACTTCGTCGATCTTCTCCAGCGCCGCACCGTTGATCACCGCCTCAGCGTTGGCCTCGGTGCTCCGGAACAGGATCTTGAGGTTCTCGGTGTTATCGCCTTCGGTCATCATCGCGCGCAGCGGCCCGCTGGTGCTGTTGATGAAGCGGTCCACGCTGGCGTCGATGGACTGCTGGTCGTAACTGAACATGTTGACCACCAGCTGTGCCGCGGTGTCGACGAAGCGCTGATCGCGGTCCCTGGCGGCCGCAGCGTCCCGTTGCTGCACGACCATCACGACACTGAGCGCGGTCAGTACCGCCACGGCGAGGGCGGCCGCGGCTAGGAACATCGTCGCCACCCGCTTGCGGTTCGGCTGCCTGCGCGGCGGCGGCCCGGCGGGTTTGGGCAACCGGACGCGCCGCGGCTTGGCCGCCTGGACGCGGCCGGTCGCCTCCGTCTCGCCGCTCGCCGGTCCGGCCGGGCGGGACGCGCGCCGACGCCCCGTGGGCCTCGTTGCCGTCGCGGTCGAACCCGTGTTTTCCGTCATTACGCCTGCCTTGGAGCCAACATCAAATCTACCCAGTTCTCTGCAGGCGCCAGTTTGTCAGTAGCGGCCGCGATTACGCCACTTCCGCCTTCCGGGTCGACGAACCTGCCGTTCTGGTCGTAGGTCGCGATGGTCGGGCCCATTCCCGTCCCCGCCGCCATCGGCGGCGCCTCGGCGGGCAACGGCGGACCCTCGGCCGGCGGTGGCGCCGGAGCGACACCCGGCGGTGGCGGCACGGACCCCGCCGGTGCGGGCGGCGGGGTCCGGGCGTAGGGCGGCACCACGTGATCGGGCGGCGCGAAGAACGGCCACGCCGGCGGCAGCGTCGGCGGAACCTCGTTGGGCGGCACGGGCAGCGGGAACGGCGCATGCGGCGCCGGACCGGGGCCCTGCGGGACACCGGGCGGTAACTGCACGGCCGGTGGGCCGGGGTCCGGGTCCACCTGAGGGGGAATATAGGGGAACTTATTGGGCGGCAGGATGTTGCGCCCATCCTCGGGGGTGTCGTCCTCCATGACGTCCATCGGCGTGCCGACCGGAACGGGCGCGCCGCGCCACGGGTTGTTCCCGATCGGGACGTACCCGCGCGGATCGCGGCAGAGTGCCACCGTGGGTGCCCGCTTGCCGGGGAACTCCTGGCACGGGTAGTTGCGCGCGCCACGCACGACGCTGGGATCGTTCTGCGGCACCTTGCAGTACAGATCGTTCGGCAGGTTTCGTAGCGTCTCGTCTGCGGGTGAGCGAATTTCCGTGGCGGGGACGAAACCCGTTGAACACCCCGGGGGGTCTTGCAGGTAAATCTTGAAGTCCAGCTTGCCTCCCTCGTCCGCCGGCACACCACCTGCGACGGTATTCAACGCGGCAATCAACGCCGGGAACACCACCAGCGAGTGCTCCAACGACTTGCGGTAGATGACGCCGATGCGCCCGAAATTGGCGAGGTTGGCTGCCAGCACAGGAAACGACGGCCGAATGCCGCTGAACAATTCATTGGCCTCGGCTGTGGTGCCCGGAATGGTCTGCAGAGTGGTGCGCAGGTGCGGGTCGGCGTTGGCCACCTGCGTCGTCAGCCGCGCCAGGCCATCGGCCAGCGACCGGATGTCGTCACCGCTGCGGATCTGCGCTTCGAGGAACGGCCCGACCTGATCGATCAACTGCGTCGTCTGCCCGTAGTTCGCGTTGGCCTCGTCGACCAGCAGCCGCGACGACTGGATCAGCCTGGCCAGCTCGGGACCGGACCCGTTGAACGCCGTGAACGCCTCGCGCAGCAACTCCTGGATGCGGCTGTCACCGACGCTGCTCAGCAAAGCGTCGGCCTCGCGCAGCAGGCCGGCGATGTCCTGTCCGATCGCCGTGCTGCCCACGCCGATGTTGTCCCCCTCGCGCAGCGTCGATTGCGCCGGATCCTCGGGAGGTACCAGGTCGATGTACTGCTCGCCGATGGCCGAGACGCTCCTGACGGTGGCAGTGACGTTCTCGGGCACCGGCGTTCCACTGTTGAGCCGCATGTCGGCCACGATGCTGTCTTTGTCGAGACCCACCGAGGTCACTCGCCCGATGGTCACGCCCCGGTAGGTGACGTTGGCGTTTTCGTAGATACCGCCGCCGGCAACGAAGTTGGCGCTGACGTGATAGGCGCCGATACCGACGGCGGCCGGCAACTTCAGGTAGAAGATCGAGATCGCGCTGACGGTGAGCACCGTGACGATCGCGAAGATCGCCAGCTGGAATTTGGTGAGGCGGGTCAGCATCTAGGGCCCCTCCCCGTGCTGCGTCGCCGTACCTGCGGGTATCTCGAACGGATCCGCGGCCTGTCCGGACAGGTTCGCCAGCGATCCGGTCATGAAGTCCGGCGGGGTGATCACGTCGTGCATCCGCTTCATGTTCGGATCCAGGCCCCACGAGGTCGTGAAGATCGACTCACCTAAGCGCCGCAGCGTCAGGTCGAAGGTGACGTACACGTTCAAATAATCGCCGCGCACCGCGTTCTTCAGGTACTCGTAGTGGAACGGGAAGGTCGGCAGCAGTTCCAGGTCCTTGATGAAGTAGTCGGCGTTGTCGTTGAACGCCTTGATCACCGGGTACAGGTCCGTGAAGTCAGCGGCGAAGTCGTCCTTGGTCTGCTCCAGGATCCGCGACGCGATGGTGGCGAAGGTCTGCAACGCGCCGAACGCGTCGACGATGTTGGCCCGATTGTCGTTGAGCACCTGCAACGCCGCGGGCAGGCGGTCCAGCGTGCGTCCCAACCCGTCCCTGCTGCGCGCCAGGATGCCGGCGAACCGATCGAGCCCCTCCATCGCGGCGATGATGTCGTTGGTCTGCCGGTCCAGTGAGCTCGTCAGCTCGGCGAGCCGGGGGATCAGGTCGGTGAAGGTACCGTCACGCCCGGCGATGGCGTTGTACATCTCGTCCGTAATGTCTTGCAGCGCACCGAGATTACCCTTGTTCACCACGACGCCCAGCGCCGACAGCACTTCCTCGGTGGTCGGATAGCGGCCGATGCGCTCGAGCGGAATGGTCGAGCCGTTCGTCAGCTGACCGACACCGGGTTGACCGACGGGCTCGGCCAACTCGACGTGCTGTGAGCCCAGCAACGACGTCTGTGCCACCGTCGCAGTGACGTTCGCGGGCAGCTCGACATCGCCGTCCAGCGAAAGTTGCACCGCCGCATAGAACGTGCCGTCCGAGCGCTGCACCGCCCCGATGCGGGAGACACTGCCGACAGTGACGTCGTCGATCATGACCGGCGAGTTCTGCGGGAGCGTCGCGACATCGGGCAGCTCGACGGTGATCTTGTAGGACCCCGCGCCATGGCCGGCGGTGCCCGGCATGTTCAGCGAGTTGAGCCCGCCGAACGAGCAGCCTGCCAGCACCGCCGCCAACGCCGGCAGTGCGATCACCCTGCGGATCACGGGGCACCTCCACCGGGCAGTGGGGCCGGCATCGGGATGGGAGCGACCGGCGCGTTCACGGGCGCAGGCTCGGTCGCATTCACATCGGCAGCCGGCAGCGGTGCCTCCGCGGGCAACCCGGCGGCCGGGCCACCGGCATGCGAGGCCGCGGGCGGCGACGACTCCCCTGGCGCGGCATCCGGTGCGGGCGGCACCATCAGCGAGCTGAGATCCGTGTTGCCCGACAACTGCGGTGGCGTGACGCCCGGCGCAGGCTGCCACTGCAGATACGGCACTGGGGTTTCGGCCTTCGCCTCGGTCGCCGGGGTGTCGTAGATGACCTGGCCCTTGTAGGCGGTGATGCTGTTGATCGGATGGAACATCAGCGGCGGGTAGTTCATCGCGATGCGCTTGAACACCGGGCCCATGCGCTGGCGGCAGATCTCGGTGCGCTTGTAATTGTCGGGTGACGAGGAGACCTCGAAAGTGCCGCCGCAGATGAACTGCACCGGGTTGGCGAAGTTGGGCAGCGTGAGCAGGCCGACAACGGTGCCCTGTGCCGGGTTGTAGATGTTGTAGAAGTTCGACAGGCCGTTGGGCGTGATGTGCAAAATCTGCTCGATGTCCTCACTGCGCTCGGTCAGGATGCTGGTGAAGTCGGTGAGCTTGTTGACCTGATCGATCAGCGCACTGTTGCTCTCGTTGAGGAAGCCGCGAACATCGACGAGCGCCTGGTTCAGCGTGCCCAGCGTGGAATCGAGGTCGGCGGTGCTGTCGGCCAGCACCTGCGACACGGATGCGACATGGTCGGAGAACTGCACGATCTGCTCGTTGCTGTTGGACAGCGCGTCGACCAACACCTGCAGGTTTCGGATGGTGCCGAACAGGTCGGTGCGCGAGTCACCGAGGCGGCCCGCCGTCTGAGAGAGTTCGCGCAGGGCTTGCCGGAATGAGTCACCGTTGCCGTCGAACGTGTCGGCGGCCTGGTTGACGAAGGCGGTCAGCGGACCCTGTACCGACCCCGGCTTCGGGCCGAGCTGGGCGCTCAGCTGTGTGAGCTGCTCCGTGACCTCGTCCCATTCGACCGGCACCGCGGTACGATTCATGCCGATCTCGCCGCCGTCGGCCATCTTCGGACCGCCGGTGTAAGCGGGTGTCAGCTGAATGAACCGCGCCGCAACCAGGTTCGGCGAAACGACGAGGGCCTTCGCGTCGGCGGCGACCTCGACGCCGTCCTCCACCGTCATGGTCACCTTCACGTCGGTTGGCCGCGGTTCGATCGAATCGATCGTTCCCACCGGCACGCCGACGATGCGGACATCGTCGCCGGGGTACAACCCGACCGCGGACGTGAAGTAGGCGGTCAACTTGGTGCCGCTGCGCGACGGCATGACCAGCAGCACGGCGACGATCAGCGTGACGACCAGTGCCACCATCACGGCCACGCGCAGCCAGCGGCCGCGATCAGAGGTCGATGTCGCTTGCGTCATGGTGACCTCGGCCTGATGATCATGCGCTCGGAGATGTATCCGCGCAGGTAGTCGGCCAGGCTGTCAGGCAGCTTTCCTGGCTGGAAATAGAAGTCCAGCAGCACCTCGGCCAGCGGCGCCGGCGGCAGCCCGTAAAGGTTGATCTGGAAGCCGGACCCAGAACCGACCACCTCGCCGAGCGCGGTGGCGTACGGCGGCAGCCGCTTGAGCGCCTCGCTGATGTGGTCGCGGCGCTCGAGAAGGTTGTCCAGCACCAGGTTCAGCTTCTCCAGCGCGGGTCTGAACTCACGGCGGTTGTCGGCCACGAAGCCCGAGAGTTGTTCGGAGACATCGTCGATGCCATCGATCAGGTTGCTGATCGCCTGACGCCGCTCGTCGAGCGCGGCAAACAGCAGGTTGCCGTCGACGATCAGCTGGTTCACCTGGCCGGCGCGCTGAGCAAGCGTGTCGGAGACCCGCTTGGCATGACCGAGGAGCTGTTCGAGCGCTTCGTCGCGCTTGTTCAGGCTGCGCGACAGGCTCGCGACGCCGTCGAGCGCGCCACGCAACTGGGGGGTCGCGTACCGCAGCGAGTCGGTGAGTGTCTGCAGTGCCTGCTCGAATCGCGGCTTGTCGAGCTCGTTGGCGGTCTGCCCGAGGTCCTGCAGCGCATTATTCAGTGTGTACGGAGTCGTCGTGCGCCCCAACGGGATACTGGTCGCCTCGCCACTGCCCTGCGGCGTCACCGCCAGCGACTTCTCCCCGAGCACCGTGTCGGTCTTGATCGCGACCATGGTTTGATCGCCGACCTTGATGTCACGCTCGACGGTGAAGGTGACCTTCGCGGTGTCGCCGGCCAGCTCGACGCCGGTCACCTGGCCGACGTTGACGCCGGAGACGTTGACGTCGTTGCCGGGCGAGATGCCGCCGGCGTCAGTGAAGTACGCCTCGTACGGCTTGCCCTGCGGGAAGAACGGCAGACTGCTGTAACCGAACGACACCAGCACCACGCATACCACCAGGAAGATGCCGAAGATGCCGGTACGGAGCGGATTCGAATCGTCGGGTCTACTCATTGATCGGCGCACACCTGCCCTTCGACGGATCCGGCGGGCCGCCCAGCGGGATCAGGATGTCGCTGCCCGCGGGACCGTTGATCTTCATCCGAACCGAGCAGTAAAAGATGTTGAAGAACGAGCCGTACGCGCCGAGCGCGTTGAGCCGAACATAATTCTCGGCGAGCGGTTCGATCACCTTGTTGACGTCGGCCTTACGCTCGTCGAGACGCTGGGCCAGCGGGCGCACGTTCTCGATGACACCCTGGATCGGCCTGCGGGATTGCCGCAGCATGTCGGTCAGGTCGTTCTCGGCCGAGGCCAGCGGACCGATGGCGCCCGCGATCGGGTCGCGGCCCTCGGCGAGACCGGTGATGAGCCGCTGAAGTTGGTCCACACTGTCGTTGAACTGGGCGCCCCTCTCGTCGACTGTGGCCAGCACCGTGTTCAGGTTGTTGATCACGTCGCCGATCAACTGGTCGCGCGCGGCCAGGTTCTGGGCGAACGCACTGGTGGTCGACAGTAGGTTCGACAGTGCACCGCCCTGGCCCTGCAGCAGTTCGATCACCGCACTGCTGACGTCGTTGATCTTGTGGCCGTCGAGTCCCTTGAGCACCGGCCGTAGCCCGCCCAGCAACGCGTCCAGATCGAGCGCGGGTTGGGTGTTGGCGACGGGAATAGTGCTGCCGGCCGGCAACTTGCGCAACTCACCCGGGCCCGAGGTGATCTCGAGGTACCGGTCGCCGACCAGGTTCTCGTAGCGCACCACTGCACGCGTCGAGGAGTAGAGCTGATAGCGCTTGGCGACGTCGAACGCCACATCGACGGTGTTGTCGGCGTTCAGCTTCACCGCGTTCACGGTGCCGACGGGCACACCCGCGATCCGCACGTCTTGACCGGACTTCAGCCGCGAGGCGTCGGTGAACGTTGCGTGATAGCCCTTCTCCGCGGTGAACCTGAACTCGCCGAAGACGACCACCAACATCGCGGCGACCAACACCATGACCACCGAGAAGATGCTGACGTATAGCAGCGTCCGGTCACGCTTCATCAGAGACCTCGCTTCTTCGCGGACGGCTCTTCGCGCAAGCGCTCATCGCGGCGCAACCGGCTCATCAGAAGTCGTCCCTTTCCGCGAAGGCGCCGTTGAACAGCCACTGCAGCGTCGATGGCGCGTCGAACTGCAACTCGGTGTTCGGCTGGTACGGAACGTAGGCGTTGTCGGTGACCAGGAACGGTGAGCGGTACCAGGAGCCGCCGAACTGCTTGCTCGGCACATTGGGCAGACCACGGCAGTTGGGTCCACCGGAGGCGTTCACGATCGGCAGACTTTCTGGGTAGGTGTACGCAGGGGCGCCGAGCATGAAGTTCGATGACACAAAAAGGCCGGGCCGGATGCCGCCGATGATCGGGGCGAACCGGTCGACCGCCAACGCGGTGCCCTCCAGCAGGCAGCCGAACATCGGCGAATAATCACTCGCCACTTTCAGCGGCGCCCGCAGCCGCTGGATCGCCGCGATGTAGTCGGTCTCCGCCGGTTCCAGCGTCTGGGTTCCGTTGTTGGCCAGGCCGGTCGCGGCGAGCAATGTAGCGTTGAGATTGTCCTGCTCGTCGACGATCGTGTCGCTGATCGCCGGCGCGTTGTCGAAGATGCGCGCCAGGTCGGGGCCGGCGTCACCGTAGATGTTGGCCACCACGGCGGTCTTGCGCAGATCTTCCTGCAGCGTGGGCAGTTTCGGGTTGAGCTGCTGCAGATAAGTGTTCAGGCCGGCCAACAGAGCGCCCAGGTCGTCGCCGTTGCCGCGCAGGCCCTCCGCCAGCGCGCTCAGCGCCGCGTTGAGTTGGATCGGGTCGATCTTCTGCAGGACGTCGGTCAGGGTCTGGAACAGGGTGTTGACCTCTAGCTGCACCGAAGACGCCTGCACGGCGGCACCCGGACGCAACTGGCCGGTCGGGTTCTCGGGCGGCACGAACTCCACGGACTTGGCGCCGAAGATCGTATTGCCGGCGATCCGGACGTCGGCGTTGGCCGGGACATACCGCATCTCGTTGCTGTTGATCGACAGCGTCAGCTTCGCTTGATCGCCCGCGTACTCGATCGACTTCACTTCCCCGATCTGGATGCCCCGGTACTTGACCTTCGCGTCGCGCTCCATCACCAGGCCCGCGCGTGGGGAGGTGACAGTGACCGTATCCGTCGACGTGAACGCCGCCGTGTACGACATATATGTGAACACCGTTGCCGCAACGAGAATCCCCACCAGGATCGCCGCGGCGATCCTGACATGGCTGCGCTTCGCGTCTTCGCCTGCCATCGCGGTTATCCCGAGAGGTTGAAGTTGCCGGACGCGCCGTAGACGGCGAGTGAGATGAACAGGGTGATCGTCACGACGACGATGAGCGAGGTGCGCACGGCCTGACCGACGGCGACGCCGACGCCGACCGGGCCACCGGAGGCGTGGTAGCCGTAATAGGTGTGGACCAGCATCACCGCGATCGCCATCACGATCGCCTGCAGGAACGACCACAACAGGTCGGTGGGCACCAGGAAGGTGTTGAAGTAGTGGTCGTACAGTCCGGCGGACTGGTTGTTGATGAACACCGTCGTGAAGCGCGCGGCGAAGAAGGCCGCGAGCACCGACAGCGAGTACAGCGGGACGATCGCGACCATTCCGGCCATCAACCGGGTGGACACCAGGTAGGAGACCGAGTGCACGGCCATGGCCTCGACGGCGTCGATCTCCTCGGCGACGCGCATCGCACCGAGTTGAGCGGTGGTGCCGGCCCCGATCGTCGCGGCCAGAGCGATGCCCGCGATCACCGGCGCAACGATGCGGACGTTCAGGAAGGCCGACAGGAAGCCGGTGAGCGCTTCGATGCCGATGTTGCCCAGCGACGAGTAGCCCTGCACGGCGATGACGCCGCCCGAGGCCAGGGTCAGGAACGCCGCGACACCGACCGTTCCGCCGATCATCACCAGCGCGCCGGTACCCATGGTCATCTCGGCGATGTTGCGGATGGTCTCGGTGCGGTACCTGGTCACCGCGTTGGGCAGGTGTCGCATCGTCTCGCCGTAGAACAGCGCCTGTTCGCCGATGATGTCCACGGCCTTTGGCACGCCGCTGAAGAAGCGGCGGAAGCGCACGCTGACGTCGTAGCTCACGGCTGTCTCTTCTTCGCGCAGGCGCTGATCATCGGGTCAGCACTCGCACACCGAGGGCGGTCATCACCACGTTGATCACGAACAGGCAGATGAAGGCGTAGACCACGGTCTCGTTCACCGCGATGCCGACACCCTTGGGGCCGCCCTTCACCGTGAGTCCGCGGTAGCAGCCCACCAGTCCGGCGACCACACCGAACAGCAGCGCCTTGATTTCCGCCAAAATGAGCTCAGGGAGGCCGGTCAACACCGTCAAACCGTTGATGAACGCACCGGGGTTGACGCCCTGCAGGAAGACGGAGAACACATAGCCGCCCGAGAGGCCGATCAGGCAGACCAGGCCGTTGAGCAGCAGCGCGACGAATGTCGACGCCAGTACCCGGGGCACCACCAGCCGCTGGATCGGGTCGATACCCAGCACCCGCATCGCGTCGATCTCTTCGCGGATGGTGCGGGCGCCCAGGTCGGCGCAGATCGCCGTCGCGCCGGCACCGGCGACCACCAGCACGGTGACGACCGGTCCCAGCTGGGTGATGGTGCCGAACGCGGTGCCCGCCCCCGACAGGTCGGCCGCGCCGATCTCACGGAGCAGGATGTTGAGCGTGAACGCGACGAGCACGGTGAAGGGAATCGCGACGAGCAGCGTCGGGATCAGCGAGACCCGCGCGATCATCCATGTCTGGTCGAGAAACTCCCTGAACTGAAATGGGCGCCGAAAAGTCTTGGCGAAGGTGTCGAAGGCCATCTCGACAAACCCGCCCACCGCCCGAGCCGGTGCCGCGAGCTGTTCGATCAACCTCGGCTCCATTCTCGGGGCGGAGTGTTCGGCGTGCGCTGTGGCGAAGAACTGAAACGTATTGCCACAGCAGGCTTCCCACCCCGGGTCTAAGCGTTGCTCTTAGTGAGCCGGATCATATTAACTAGAACAAGTTCGCAGTGTCAAAGAACGGTAAAAGTAGTCGAAATTGTGACCTTTACGCTGGTCAGCAGGGGTGCGGCCGACGCCATTCTAGAACGCGTTCTAGCCCGACCCCAGGCTGACAACCGAGACTGTCAGTCTTGCTACTCCATCAGCCCGGTGGCCGAGAAACCCCGCAGCGGGTCACGTCCAGCAAAGTAGTCGCGCAACGTGTTCGACAACTCCGACGGGTCCCACGCGTCCGACTCCGCGTTGAACCGGGCTTCTGCCGTTGGCGCTGCCACCAACGTCACCGTTGGACCGTAGACGATGAACAGCTGTCCGTTAACCCCTTCCGAGGCCGGAGACGCCAGAAATCGCACGAGGTTGACGACGTGCTCGGGCGAGAGCGGGTCGATCTGGTTCTCCGCGAGTTCCGGCGCCTCCCCGAACACGTCGGCGGTCATCGCGGTGCGGGCGCGCGGCGCGATCGCATTGGCCCGCACGCCGTACTTCTCCAGCGCCCGCGCCATGGTCAGCGTCAACGCCGTGATTCCGGCCTTGGCCGCCCCGTAGTTGGCCTGGCCGACGGGTCCGACCAGGCCCGCCTCCGACGAGGTGTTGATGACGCGGCCGTACACCTGGCCGGCCCCCTCTGACGCCGCCTTGGCTTTGTTGCGCCAGTACGTGGCGGCGTTGCGGGTCAGCAGGAAGTGCCCGCGCAGGTGCACCGCGATCACGGCGTCCCAGTCCTCGTCGGACATGTTGAACAGCATCCGGTCCCGCGTGATGCCGGCGTTGTTGACGACGATGGCCAGCCCGCCGAGGCCGTCGGCCGTCTCGACGAGCTCGTCGGCTGTCGACCGCTCGCTGATGTCGCCGGCCACCGCGACGCCCTTGGTGCCCGCCGCCGCGATCTCGTCGAGCACGTCGGACTTGTCCAGGGCGGCGGCGATGTCGTTGACCACGACTGTCGCACCCGAACGGGCCAGTCCGATCGCTTCTGCACGGCCGAGGCCCGCGGCCGCACCGGTGACTACCGCGACGCGTCCGGACAGATCGTTCGCGGCTTCATTGGTGGTCAATTTATGAATACCTCTAGTCTTTGCGGATCAACGCCGCGCGGGGGCACTCGGCGATGGACTGCTCGGCCAGGTCCTCCTGGTCGGCCGGAACCGGGTCGGCCTTGACGACGGCGTAGTCCTCGTCGTCGAGGTCGAACAGGTCGGGGGCGATTCCCACACACACCGCGTTGCCCTCGCAGCGATCACGGTCCACCTCTACGCGCATCACAAACCTCCTCGCGGTCGGGGGTCCCCTGGCGCCAGTGCGGCACCGGCCTGGACCCTCAGACTAGAACGTGTTACAACCGGGGGTGAACCCGGGCTGGACCACCGGCTGCAGCTCGAATGCTAGATCGTGCCTCTAGAAGTTAGGACAAGGCGATGCGGATCGGCTACACCCCAGAGCAGGAGGAGTTGCGCCGCGAGCTGCGGTCCTACTTCACCAAGCTGATGACGCCCGAGCGGGCCGAGGCCCTGGCGTCCAACGACGGCGAGATGGGCCGCGGCAACGTCTACCGCGACACCGTGGCACAGATGGGCAAGGACGGCTGGCTCACGCTGTCGTGGCCCGAGGAGTTCGGCGGTCAGGCCCGCCCGCCGATGGACGGGCTGATCTTCAGCGACGAGGCCGCGATCGCGAACGTGCCCGTGCCGTTCCTGACGATCAACAGCGTGGCGCCGACGATCATGCACTTCGGCACCGAGGAGCAGAAGAAGTTCTTCCTGCCCAGGATCGCCGCCGGTGAACTGCACTTCTCGATCGGCTACTCCGAGCCGGGAGCGGGCACCGACCTGGCGTCGCTGCGCACCACCGCGGTGCGCGACGGGGACGACTACGTCATCAACGGCCAGAAGATGTGGACGAGCCTGATCGCCTACGCCGACTACGTCTGGTTGGCCGCCCGCACCAACCCCGAGGCCAAGAAGCACCGCGGCATCTCGATGCTCATCGTGCCGACCACGGCCGAAGGCTTCTCGTGGACGCCGGTGCACACCATGGCCGGCGTCGACACCAGCGCCACCTACTACCAGGACGTGCGGGTGCCGGTGAGCAGCCTGGTCGGCGAGGAGAACGCCGGCTGGAAGCTGGTGACCAACCAGCTCAACCACGAGCGGGTCGCCCTGGTGTCCGCACAACCGATCTTCTCTGCGCTGGGCGGCGTTCGTGAGTGGGCCCAGAACACCAAGGACGTGCACGGCAACCGGCTGATCGACTCGGAATGGGTGCAGCTGAACCTCGCGAGAGTGCACGCCAAGGCCGAAGTGCTCAAGCTCATCAACTGGGAACTGGCGTCGTCCGACGACGCCGCACCCTCGCCCGCGGACGCATCGGCGGCGAAGGTGTACGGCACCGAACTGGCCACCGAGGCCTACCGCCTGCTGATGGAGGTGCTCGGCACCGCCGCGACGTTGCGCTCCGACTCGCCGGGCGCGCTGCTGCGCGGACGGATCGAGCGCATGCACCGCAGCTGCCTGATCCTGACCTTCGGCGGCGGCACCAACGAGATTCAGCGCGACATCATCGGCATGGTCGCGCTCGGCCTGCCCCGAGTTAACCGATAGGACTCGACATGGACTTCAAGACGACCGAAGCCTCTGAAGACCTCGGCGGTCTGGTTCGCACCATCGCCGACTCGGTGGTCACTCCCGAGCGGCAGCGCGAGCTCGACATGCTCGATGAACGATTCGACAAGACATTGTGGGGCAAGCTGATCGAAGCCGACGTGCTGTCGGCAGCGGCTCCGGAGGCGTTGGGCGGCGGCGGCTTCGGGGTGCTCGAACAGGTCGCCGTGCTCGTCGCGCTGGGCCGTCAACTGTCGGCGGTGCCGTACCTGGAGTCGGTGGTGCTCGGCGCCGGGGTGCTGGCCGGGTTCGGATCGGAGGCCATGCAGGAGCAGTGGGCGACACCGGCCGTCAAGGGCGAGAAGATCCTCACCGTCGCACTCGACGGTGAGATGGGTCAGGGGCCCGTGCTGGCCCAGGCGAGCGGTGAGGGTTTCCGGCTCACGGGGTCCCGCACCCTGGTGCCCTACGGACCGATCGCCGACGCGTTCCTGGTTCCGGCCGAGACCGATTCGGCGAGCAGGGTGTTCCTCGTGGCAGCGGCGGACTCCGGTGTGACGGTCGAGTCGCTGAGCACCACCGGGCACGGCAGCCTCGGGCATCTGGAGTTGCAGGGTGTCGAGGTCGGTGCCGACCGGGTGGTCGGTGACGCCTCCGCACTGGGGTGGTTGACGCTGCGAGCAACGCTGGGCCGCAGCGCCTTTCAGCTCGGTGTTCTCGAACGCGCACTGGAACTCACCGCGGAGTACGCCCGTGAGCGTGAGCAGTTCGACCGCCCGATCGGCAGTTTCCAGGCCGTGTCGTCCCGGCTGGCCGACGGCTACATCGACATCAAGGCGCTGCGGTTGACGGTGACGCAGGCGGCGTGGCGGCTGTCGGAGGATCTGGCGGCCGACGTCGAGGTCAACACCGCGGCGTTCTGGGCCGCCGACGCCGGACATCGCGTCGCCCACACGACCGTTCACGTGCACGGCGGCGTCGGCATCGACACCGACCATCCGGTGCACCGGTATTTCCTGGCGGCCAAGCAGACCGAGTTCGCGGTCGGTGGCGCCACCGGACAGCTGCTCCACATCGGCCGGGAATTGGCCGACACACCCGCCTGAGGTGACCGCGCTACCCACCGTCGCCGACCTGTTGACGCCGCTGATCGACGTCGACGATCGCGGCGTGTACTTCGCCGATGAGCGTCTCGGGCGAAGCGAAGAGCCCACGGTCGAGTTCGTCTCATGGCGTGAGCATCTTCGGCACGGCGCCGCGGTCGCGGCCGCATTGCGTTCCCGACTCGATCCCGGCCGACCTGCCCATGTCGGCGTGCTGCTGCAGAACACACCGTTCTTCTCCGCTGTTCTGGTCGCGGCGGGGCTGACCGGCATCGTGCCGGTGGGGCTGAACCCGGTGCGGCGCGGGGCGGCCCTGCAACGCGACGTGGCCCACGCCGATTGCCAACTGGTGCTTGCCGACTCGGCGTCGCTCGAAGTGGTCGGTGACGTCGACCACGTCAACGTCGACTCGCCGGAGTGGTCGGCGGAGGTGGCGGCGTTCGCCGACGAGACCGTGACCGTGCGGCAGGCCGATCCCGCCGACCTGTTCATGCTGATCTACACCTCGGGCACCAGTGGTGATCCCAAGGCGGTCAAGTGCAGCCAGGGCAAGGTGGCGATCGCAGGCGTCACGATGACCCAGCGGTTCTCGCTGACCCGCGACGACGTCTGCTACGTCTCGATGCCGTTGTTCCACTCGAACGCGGTGCTGGTGGGCTGGTCGGTGGCCCTGGCGTCGCAGAGCTCGCTGGCGTTGCGACGCAAGTTCTCCGCATCGCAGTTCCTGCCCGATGTGCGGCGGTTCGGGGCGACTTATGCCAACTACGTCGGCAAGCCGCTGTCGTATGTGCTGGCCACCCCCGAGCTGCCCGACGACACCGATAATCCGCTGCGGGCGGTGTACGGCAACGAGGGGGCCCCCGCCGACATCGAGCGGTTCGCCGAGCGGTTCGGCACCGTGGTGATGGACGGGTTCGGCTCGACCGAGGGCGGGATCGCGATCGCCCGTACCCCGGACACGCCACCCGGCTCGCTCGGACCGCTGCCGCCGGGCACCGACATCATCGACGTCGACACGGGTGAGCCGTGCCCGCCGGGGGTGACGGGCGAGCTGGTGAACGCCTCGGACACCGGTCGGTTCGAGGGCTACTACAACGACCCCGGCGCGGATGCCGAGCGGATGCGCGGCGGCGTCTACCACAGCGGCGATCTCGCGTACCGCGACGAAAACGGCTATGCCTACTTCGCCGGCCGGCTGGGCGACTGGATGCGGGTGGACGGCGAGAACCTCGGCTCGGCGCCGATCGAGCGGGTGCTGCTGCGGCATCCCGACGTCGTGGAAGTGGCGGTGTACGGCATCCCGGCGCCCGACGTGGGCGATCAGGTGATGGCCGCCATGACGCTGCGCGACGGCGCGGCGTTCGATCCGGATGCGTTCCGCGGATTCCTTGCCGCGCAGGACGATCTGGGTCCCAAGCAGTGGCCCGCCTACGTCCGGATCAGCACCGCGCTGCCGCGCACCGAGACGTTCAAGGTGATCAAGCGGCACCTGCAGGCCGAAGGCATCGACTGCCCGGACCCGGTGCATCACCTCTGACAGCCGGATGGCCGAGTTGCTCCAGCCGCCGATCGGTTCGGTCGACCCACCGATCGGTGCTGCATTTGTGGGTTACGCTGCGCTGAACGTTCAAGATCGTCAATCTTGCCGATCGTGTTCTTGAGCAGACAGGAGCCAGTCGATGCGATCCACTGTTATTCCGGGGGCGGCGGCGGTCGCCGCAACCCTGGCCCTGGTCCTGACGGCGTGCGGCTCGGATTCGGACCTCGAAGGCACGCCCGTCGCCGAGCCGAGCACCACGACGACCAGCGCCCAGGCCACCTCCCCGAGTGCGAAAATCGCTCCACGCGACGAGGATCCCGCGGGTCCGAACCCGACCATCGCGACGTACATTGCAGAGAACGGGATCTCGGAGACACCGGTCAAGCGCGGTGATCCGGGCTCGCCGAACATCGACCTGCCGATCCCCGAGGGCTGGCAGGACGCCGGTCCCGACACCCCCGAATGGGCTTATGGTGCCATCGTCTACACCGGTCCCGAGGCAACGGAATACACGCCGAGCATCGTCGCGATCGTCTCGAAGCTCACCGGTAACGTCGACCCGCAGGCGATCATCGACGCGGCGCCCGGCGAGCTTCAGAACCTGCCCGGCTGGAGCGCGATGAACGACGGCTCGACCAGCACGCTCGGTAACTACCCCGCCTACGAGTTGGGCGGAACCTGGCAGTCCGAGGGGCAGGCGAAGCTCGTCGCGCAGAAGACGGTCGTGATCCCCGGACCGGACGGCGTCTTCGTGCTGCAGCTCAATGTCGACGGCCTCGAGGACCAGGCCGACGTGATCGGCCCGGCGACGCTGGCGATCGACGACGAGACGACAATCGGCTTCTAGTCGGATCTGGAGTTGTTGTAAGCCAGGTCAGTTCGCGGACTCGGCGCCGGCGAGCCGGTTCAAGACGGTTGCAAGATCTTTCGGCCGGGACAGAAAGGTCGAGTGACTTCCGGGCAGTTCGATGACGTCTGCCTGCTGCCATTCGCGCGCGATGCGGCGCGACCAGTCAGGGTTGACCATCCGGTCCTCGGCGCACACCACGTACGCCGAATCCACGTCAGGTAGAGCGGTCAGTGAACACGGCACTCGATACGGGTTCGACGACTGCGGGCGCAGCCGGGTGGAATCGGCGGCATGGCGCACAGGTAGACCAGTCGCCGGACCGGAATGCGCTGCGCCACCAGCGGAACGACTACGTCGGCGTAGTCGTCGAACGAGGCCGAACTGTCATCGATCGGGAGATCCATCACAACCACACGATGGGCCAGGGCTTCTAATTCGGGCGTCAGCCGGTCCCAGCACCACGCCCCGTGCCACGCGCCGTGCACCATGGCAAACGTCGACATGAGAGCCCTTTCGCAATGAAAGGATCAGACGCAGAGTCCGAACCTGAGCAGCTAACCCTCGCGAATGTCATCGAGGCGTCGCGAAGCCTCCTCGAACCCCTGCACCAACTCGGCAATGATGTCGGCAACGGGGCGGATCTCGTTCATGCGGCCGACGATCTGGCCCACCGGCATGGCGACGGTGTCGGGGTTGTCGGACTCGTTCATCCGCTGATGCGCCTCGCTGACGAGGATGTTCTGCAGCGGCATCGGCAGCGGCTCAGGGGCATCCGGGGCGTCCCAAGCCTCGGTCCACTTCGACTTCAACAGCCGCGCGGGCTTGCCGGTGTAGATCCGGCGACGCACGGTGTCGGCGGAGGTGGCCCGCAGCATGGCCTCCTGGATCGTCGAGACACCCCCGGACTTGCGGTGCCCGAGGTCGTACTCCGCCGAGGTGAGGAACGCCGAACCCATCCAGACGCCCTGTGCGCCGAGCGCCAGCGCGGCGGCGACCTGCCTGCCGGTGCCGATGCCCCCTGCGGCGAGCACCGGAGTTCGATGGCCGAGGGCGCGCAGTTCATCGATGATCTCCGGCCACAGCACCATCGAGCCGATCTCGCCGGTGTGCCCGCCGGCCTCGTGCCCCTGCGCCACCACGATGTCCACGCCGTTGTCGACGTGCCGCTGCGCGTGCTTGGCGCTGCCGGCCAGCGCGGCAACCGGCACACCAGCGGCGTGCGCCTGGTCGATGACGTCCTTCGGTGGCGACCCGAGTGCGTTGGCGATCAACTTGATCGGATGCTTGAGCGCAACCTCGACGTGTGAACGCGCCACCGAGTGCAACCAGCCGAGCACCCCTTCGTTGCGATCTCCCTCGTCCGGCAGCGGCGGGACCCCGAGGTCGGCGAGGGTCTTGCCGACGAAGTCACGGTGGCTCTCGGGAATCAGCTTGTCGATGTCGACGGACGTGCCCTCCTGCGGCACCTTGGCGGGCATCACGACGTCCACGCCGTAGGGCAAGCCGTCAGTGTTCTCGTCCATCCAGCACAGCACGTTCTCGAGGTCGTCGGCGTCGTTGAACCGCACGCAACCCAGCACACCGAGCCCGCCGGCCTTGCTGACCGCGGCGGCGACCTTCTCCGAAGGGGTGAAGACGAAGATCGGGTACTCGATGCCGAAGCGCTCACACAGCTCAGTCCGCATCGCTATTTCTCCCGTCGCTTCGTCCCGTTGCGCTACGCGCGGGTGGGCCCACCGCTTGCGAGGGGAGTACCCCCACGCCCATCACGAAGCGGTCCCGGCATGGTTGGCGTGCGCGTCGTCGGCGGGCCGCTCCTCGGTGGTGTCCTTGGCCCACCGGTAGTCGGGCTTGCCCGCCGGTGTGCGATGGATCTCGTCGACCCACCACACCTTGCGCGGCACCTTGTAACCGGCGATCTCCTGGCGCACGAACGTATCCAGTTCGCCCAGCGTGGGATTGGTTCCCGGTCGGCGGTGCACGACGGCCGCGACGCACTGCCCGTAGCGCTCGTCGGGCACGCCGACCACCAACGCGTCGAACACGTCCGGGTGGCCCTTGAGGGCGGCTTCGACCTCTTCGGGATAGATCTTCTCGCCGCCGCTGTTGATCGACTGCGACCCGCGGCCGAGCATCGTGACGGTGCCGTCGGCCTCGACTTCGGCGTAGTCACCGGGGATCGCGTAACGCACCCCGTTGTAGGTGCGGAAGGTTTCGGCGGTCTTCTTCTCGTCCTTGTAGTAGCCGACCGGGATGTGGCCCTTCTTGGCGATGACGCCGCGCACGCCGGAGCCCGGCTCGACCTCGTTGCCGTCCTCGTCGAGCACGACAGTGGTCTTGTCGATCGTCACGCGCGGACCGCCGGTGTGCGACTGGCCCTTCGCGACGATGCTCGTGCCGCCGAAGCCGGTCTCCGACGATCCGATCGAGTCGGTGATCACCCGGTTGGGCAGCAGCTCGAGGAACTTCTCCTTGATGCTGGTGGAGAACAGCGCGGCCGTGCTGGCGAGCAGGAACAGGCTCGACAGGTCGGGCTCCTTGCCGGAATCGTGCAGCTTGGTCAGCGCGTCGAGCAGCGGGCGAGCCATCGCGTCGCCGGTGAAGAACAGCAGGTTGACCTTGTGCTTCTCGATGGTCTCCCAGACCTCGTCGGCGTCGAACTCAGGTGCCAGCACGGTGGTCTGGCCCGAGAACAGCGACATCCAGGTCGCCGACTGGGTGGCGCCGTGGATCATCGGCGGGATCGGGTAGCGGACCATCGGGCCGTTCTCCGCGGCGGCCTTGGCCAGGTCGTACTCGTCCTTGATCGGCTCACCGGTCGCGAAGTCGGTGCCGCCGAAGAGAACTCGGTAGATGTCCTCGTGGCGCCACATCACGCCCTTCGGAAACCCGGTGGTGCCGCCGGTGTAGAGCAGATAGATGTCGTCCGCACTGCGGGGGCCGAAATCGCGCTCGGGCGAACCCTGTTCGATCGCGGCGTAGAACTCGACGCCGCCGTAGCGCTGGTAGTCGTCATCGCTCCCGTCCTCGACCGAGAGGATGGTCTTGACGTTGGGCGTCTCGGGCAGCACGTTCGCGACGCGGTCGGCGTAGCGGCGCTCGTGCACCAGCGCCACCATGTCCGAGTTGTCGAACAGGTACTTGAGTTCGCCTTCGACGTAGCGGAAGTTGACGTTGACCAGGATGGCGCCGGCCTTGACGATGCCCAGCATCGCGATCACGATCTCGATGCGGTTGCGGCAGTACAACCCCACCTTGTCGTCCTTCTTGACGCCCCGGTCGATGAGGTAGTGGGCAAGGCGGTTGGCCTTCTCCTCCAACTGGGCGTAGGTGAGCTGGTCGTCGCCGCAGATCAGGGCGACACGGTCCGGCACGGCGTCGATGGCGTGCTCTGCAAGATCAGCGATGTTCAAGGCCACGGAACCTAAACTAGAACGTGTTACATTTCCAGACAAGTCTGTGGTTCGACGGCAGGAAGGCGGACATCTGTGAGCCAACCCGAGAAGGGTCCCGACGCCCTCATTGAGCAGCGCGGACACACCTTGATCCTGACGCTGAACCGGCCCGAGGCGCGCAACGCCCTTTCCACCGAGATGCTCTCGATCATGGTCGAGGCCTGGGACCGCGTCGACAACGATCCGGAGATCCGGTCGTGCATCCTGACCGGCGCAGGCGGCTACTTCTGCGCGGGCATGGACCTCAAGGCGGCGACAGCCAAACCGCCGGGCGACTCGTTCAAGGACGGCAGCTATGACCCGTCGCGCATCGACGGCCTGCTCAAGGGCCGGCGGCTGACCAAGCCGCTGATCGCCGCCGTGGAGGGTCCCGCCATCGCCGGAGGCACCGAGATCCTGCAGGGCACCGACATCCGCATCGCGGGTGAGAGCGCGAAGTTCGGCATCTCCGAGGCCAAGTGGAGCCTGTACCCGATGGGCGGGTCGGCGGTGCGTCTGGTCCGCCAGATCGCCTACACCATCGCCTGCGACCTGCTGCTGACCGGTCGGCACATCACGGCCGCCGAGGCGCTGGACTACGGGCTGATCGGCTACGTCGTGCCCGACGGGACCGCGCTGGACAAGGCGCTGGAGATCGCCGACCTGATCAACAACAACGGCCCACTGGCCGTGCAGGCGATCCTGCGGTCGATCCACGATACCGAGGGCATGCACGAGAACGACGCCTTCAAGATCGACACGAAGATCGGCATCGAGGTGTTCCTGTCCGAGGACGCCAAGGAGGGCCCGCGGGCGTTCAAGGAGAAGCGGGCGCCCAACTTCAAGATGCGCTGAGCTCGGCGAACGTAAAGTCAGGCGCTGACCGCCGTCGTCAGCCCACCGGCGTTGTCGGTGTGAACACGACGGGCATCTGCTCGAGGCCCGACACGAAGTTGGCCGGGCGCAGCGGCAGCTCACCATCGCCGGCCAACCGTAGGTCGGGCAGCCGCTGCAGCAATTTGGTCTGCATGATCGACAACTCCAGGCGGGCCAACTGGTTGCCCAGACAGAAGTGCGTGCCGAAACCGAACGCGAGGTGGTTGTTCGGATAGCGCTCGATATCGAAGAGTTCAGGACTTTCGAACACGGCCTCGTCGAAGTTCGCCGACTCGAACAGCAGGATCATCTTCTCGCCCTCCTCGAGGGCGGTGCCGTGAAACTCCGTGTCGGCGGTGACGGTTCGCGCCATGTTCTTGACGGGCGCCGTCCAGCGCAGCATCTCCTCGATCGCGTTCGGCAACAGCGCCAGATCGTCGACCAGCCGCCGATGCTGATCCGGATGCAGCAGCAGCTGGCGGGTGCCGCCGGACAGGGTGTGACGGGTGGTCTCGTCGCCGCCGATGAGCAGCAGGAGCACCTCGGTGACGATCTGGTGGTCCTCGAGCTTGGATCCCTCGACCTCGGCGTGCACCAGCACGCTGACCAGGTCATCGGTCGGTTCGGACTTGCGCTCCGCGATCATGCCCGTCATGTACTCGCTGTAGGCGGCGAAGGCATCCATCGTCAGCTGGAACTGCTCGGGGTCCGCCGTGCTGCTCAGTGCCCCGACCAGATCGTCGGACCACTTGAGGAACATCTCGCGGTCCTCCGGCCGAACGCCGAGCATGTCACCGATGACGGCCATCGGCAGCGGCGCGGCGATGTCCCAGACGAAGTCACACTCGCCGCGCTCGCAGACATTGTCGATCAGCGAGTCACACAGCGAACTGATCGACCCCTCAAGGTCTTTCACCCGCTTACGGGTGAAACCGGAGTTGACGAGCTTGCGCCGCAACAGGTGCTGCGGGTCGTCCATCTCGATCATCATCTCGACACCCGGCTGGTCCGGCCGGATGCCGCCGGCGTTGGAGAACAACTCGGGGTTGCGCTCGGCCTCGATCACCGCGGCGTACGTGGCGGCGGCGGCCAAGCCGTTGCGGTCGCGGAACACCGGCTCGTTCTCGCGCATCCACTTGTAAACCGACCGCGAGTCACCGGCGTAGAAGGTGCCGTCGGTGAGGTCCACGTCGGGCTTGGGCGCCGCTGTCATGGCTGTCATGGCTGAACCTCCTGCGCATCGGCGAACGACATCTCCACGTTGCCAGCGGAACTGGAGACCATCGCGCGTTTCGGAAAGCCTAGCGAGGCGAGGTCTTTGGCGTAGGGATGTTCACCCAACCGGATGCGGGCACCGCCCAACCGGTAGCGCACGTCGGACAGCTTCATCTCGCCGACCGTCTGCCGCACGACCCCGTCGCGGTAGGAGTACGTGGGGTGCGCCTGCGGCCTGGAGGTGAACGCCGCGGGCACCTTCAGGCCCGGCGAGAAGTCCATGCCGAGCACGAACTGGTCGTCGATCGTCAGATCGAATCCGAAGGTGTGGCCGTCACGAATCGTGAAGTCCGACATGACCTTCGGGTAGCCCCAGATCTTCGTGCCGGCCTCGAGCGTGAACGCCTGGTCCACGGGCAGATGATGGATGAACGCGCCCGCATCCCGCAGCGCCCGCGGGCTCGACCTATTCGGGGCACGGCGGCCCCCAGGCGGGTTCACCATCACGTTGGTGCCGTACTCGTAGTACTGGCCGAGGTCGCCGTCGACGTAGTGCATCAGCATCAGCACGACGATCGCGCGCCCCGGCAGGAAGCGGCACACCTGCAGGCCGCTGTAGTCGATCAACCGTTGAGCGGCGTCGGCGTCCACCGAGAACATGGCCATGTGCTGCTCGGCTTGGCGGATCTTCACCGGCATGGTCAGGACGGTGCCTGCGATGGTGTGCTGGGTCATCGCGCCAATCTAGAACGCGTTCTAGACAACTAGCAAGAAGTGTCTACACCAGCCCGGCGAGGTCCCGGATCTGCTCCGGCGACCGGGCGCCGACGACCATCATCGTCACGCCCGCGGCCTCCCACGCCTTGATCTGCTCCTGCACATAGGCCAGATCACCGACGATCGCGGAGTCGTCGACCAGTTCGTCGGGAATGACCTTGGCCGCTCGCTCTTTGCCGTCCTCACTGCCTGATCGGAAGAGCTTCGTCACGTCGTCGACGACCTCGGCATAGCCCATCCGGCGGTAGACGTCGGCGTGGAAGTTGGTGTCCTCGGCGCCCATCCCGCCCATGTACAGCGCCAGGTGCGGCTTCATCAACTCCATGACGCCGGCGCGGTCATCGGTGACGACGACCTGGGCGGTCGCGCAGATCTCGAAGTCCTCGCGGGAGCGGCGGGCGCCGGGGCGGGCGAACCCCTCGTCGAGCCACTCGTTGTACATGTCGGCGATGCGCGGCGAGTAGAAGATGGGCAGCCAGCCGTCGCAGATCTCGGCGGCCAGTGCGACGTTCTTGGGACCCTCGGCGCCCAGCATGACCGGAATCTCGGCGCGCAGCGGATGGGTGATCGGCTTGAGGTTCTTGCCCAGGCCGGTGGTGCCCTCGCCGGTCAGCGGCAGCGGATAGTGCGGGCCGTCGCTGCGCACCGGTGCCTCGCGCGCCCACACCTGCCGCAGGATGTCGACGTACTCGCGGGTGCGGGCGAGGGGCTTCGGGAACTTCGCGCCGTACCAGCCCTCGACCACCTGCGGGCCGGAGACGCCGAGGCCCAGGATGTGGCGCCCGCCGGAGAGGTGGTCCAGTGTCAGGGCGGCCATCGCACACGCGGTGGGGGTGCGGGCGGAGAGCTGGATGACCGACGTGCCCAGGCGCATGCGCCTGGTTTCACGGCCCCACCACGCCAGCGGGGTGTAGGCGTCCGAACCCCACGCCTCGGCGGTGAACACGGTGTCGAAGCCGGCGTCCTCCGCGGTGGCGACCAGTTCGGCGTGGTTGTCGGGTGGCTGTGCACCCCAATAACCGAGTTGAAGTCCCAACTTCATTAGCGCGCCTCCGGACCCGTCCTTGAAACCATTCTTAGAACCTGTTCTACTCGATGCCGTGACGACCAGCCAAAGCAGCCCGGTGCAGATCGATCCCCATCAGCGGCCACTTTCGGCGCCACTGAGGCTCTCATTCGACTACACCCGTTCAGTCGGACCACTCCTCGGCCAGTTCTTCACCGCCCTGCGCGAACGACGCATCCTCGGCGTGCGCGGTTCGGACGGGCGGGTGCTGGTGCCACCCGCGGAGTTCGACCCCGTCACCTACGAGCGATTGACCGAGATCGTACCGGTGGCCGCTGTCGGGACCGTGGTCTCGTGGACCTGGCAGTCGACCCCGCTTCAGATGCAGCCCCTGGACCGCCCGTTCGCGTGGGCGCTGATCAAACTCGACGGCGCCGACACCCCGCTGCTGCACGCTGTTGATGCGGGCTCGGCCGAATCCATCAGCACCGGGACGCGGGTGCACGCGCACTGGGTCGACGAGCCCGTCGGCGCGATCACCGACATCGCCTACTTCGCGCTCGGTGAGGATGCCGAACCGGAGGGCGAACCCGACGACGCGCGCACGCGAGGAGCAGAGACAGGCCTGGACCCGGTGACCGTCCAGGTGACACCGTCGGCGATCGAGATCCAGCACACAGCGTCCTTCCCGGAGACCGTGTTCCTCAAGGCCCTCGAGGAGGGCAAGTTGCTGGGCGCCCGGACGAAGAAGGGCCGCAATGGCCAGCCGGGCAAGGTGTACTTCCCGCCCAAGGAGGCCGACCCGGCGACGGGCCTGGAACTCGACGAGTTCATCGAGCTGCCCGACAAGGGCACGGTGACGACGTTCGCCGTCATCAACATCCCTTTCGCCGGTCAGCGCATCAAGCCGCCGTACGTCGCGGCCTACGTGCTGCTCGACGGCTCCGACATCCCGTTCCTTCACCTGGTCACCGAGATCGAGGCGGCCGAGGTCCGAATGGGCATGCGTGTCGAGGCGGTGTGGAAGCCCCGCGAGGAGTGGGGCCTGGGCATCGACAACATCGATCACTTCCGGCCGACGGGTGAGCCCGACGCCGAATACGACTCCTACAAGCACCACCTCTGAAGGCGCGGCGATGAGCGCTTGCGCGAAGAGCAGACAGGACCTGGGATGACCGACTCAACAGATGTAGCAGTGGTGGGCTTTGCGCACGCACCACACGTCCGCCGCACCGACGGCACCACCAACGGCGTCGAGATGCTGATGCCGTGCTTCCACCAGCTCTACGAGGAGCTCGGTCTGCAGCAGACGGACATCGGGTTCTGGTGTTCCGGATCCTCCGATTACCTTGCCGGACGGGCATTCTCATTCATCTCGGCGATCGACTCAATCGGCGCGGTCCCACCGATCAACGAATCGCACGTCGAGATGGACGCCGCGTGGGCGCTGTACGAGGCCTACATCAAGCTGCTGACCGGCGAAGTGGACACCGCGCTGGTGTACGGCTTCGGCAAGTCCAGCGCCGGAACGCTGCGTCGCGTGCTGGCCCTGCAGACCGACCCGTACACCGTCGCGCCGCTGTGGCCCGACGCGGTGTCGATGGCCGGGCTGCAGGCCCGCTTCGGACTCGACGCAGGCAAGTGGACCGCCGAGCAGATGGCTCAGGTGGCGCTCGACTCCATGACCGTCGCCCAGCGCACCGATTCGGAGAAGCCGGCCAAGTCGATCGATGAGCTGCTGGAGCGCCCGTACTTTGCGGATCCGCTGCGGCGCCACGACATCGCCCCGATCACCGACGGCGCATCGGCCATCGTGCTCGCAGTCGGTGATCGGGCCAGGGAGCTGCGGGAGAACCCGGCCTGGATCACCGGCTTCGAGCACCGCATCGAGACCCCGGTCCTCGGTGCCCGCGACCTGACCACCTCACCGTCGACGACGGCCTCGGCACAGGCCGCGACGGGCGGTGACACCGGCTCCATCGAGGTCGCCGAGATCTACGCCCCGTTCACCCATCAGCATCTGATCCTCACCGAGGCGATCGGGCTCGGTGAGGCGACGAAGGTGAACCCGTCGGGTGGCCCGCTGGCCGCCAACCCGATGTTCTCGGCGGGCCTGGAGCGCATCGGCTTCGCCGCGCAGCACATCTTCGACGGCTCGGCGCAGCGGGTGCTGGCCCACGCCACGAGCGGCCCTGCGCTGCAACAGAACCTGGTCGCTGTCCTGGAAGGGAAGTAAGAGCATGGCAGGCCAACTCGCGGCGGTGCTGGGCACCGGGCAGACCAAGTACGTCGCCAAACGCCAGGACGTGTCGATGAACGGCCTGGTGCGGGAGGCCATCGACCGGGCACTGGCCGACTCGGGTACGACGATGGACGACATCGACGCGGTCGTCGTCGGCAAGGCACCGGACTTCTTCGAGGGCGTGATGATGCCGGAGTTGTTCATGGCCGACGCCGTCGGCGCCACTAACAAGCCGCTGATTCGCGTGCACACCGCCGGTTCGGTCGGCGGGTCGACGGGCGTGGTGGCCGCGTCGCTGGTGCAGTCCGGCAAGTACCGCCGCGTGCTGGCGATGGCGTGGGAGAAGCAGTCGGAGTCGAACGCGATGTGGGCGTTGAGCATCCCGGTGCCGTTCACCAAGCCAGTCGGCGCCGGCGCGGGCGGGTACTTCGCTCCCCACATTCGCGCCTACATCCGCCGATCCGGTGCGCCCGAACACATCGGGGCCATGGTGGCGGTCAAGGATCGGATCAACGGCGCGAAGAACCCACTGGCGCATCTGCATCAGCCCGACATCACCTTGGAGAAGGTGATGGCTTCGCAGATGCTGTGGAACCCGATCCGCTTCGACGAGACCTGCCCTTCGTCGGACGGTGCGTGCGCCGTCGTGATCGGAAATGAAGAGATTGCCGACAAGCAGGCGGCCGAGGGCAACCCGGTCGCATGGATCCACGCCACCGCGCTGCGAACCGAGCCGCTGGCGTACTCCGGCCGCGACCAGGTGAACCCGCAGGCGGGCCGCGAAGCGGCCAAGGCGCTGTGGAAGTCGGCCGGTATCACCAGCCCGATCGACGAGATCGACGCGGCCGAGATCTACGTGCCCTTCTCGTGGTTCGAGCCGATGTGGCTGGAGAACCTCGGCTTCGTGCCGGAAGGTGAAGGCTGGAAGTTGACCGAGGCCGGCGAGACGGCGATCGGCGGACGGCTGCCGGTCAACCCGTCGGGTGGTGTGCTGTCGTCGAACCCGATCGGCGCCTCGGGGCTGATCCGGTTCGCCGAGGCCGCCAGGCAGGTCATGGGGAAGGCCGGTGACCATCAGGTGCAGGGCGCCCGCAAAGCGCTCGGCCACGCGTACGGCGGCGGGTCGCAGTACTACTCGATGTGGGTCGTCGGGTCGGACAAGCCATGATGCAGTACACCTGCACTGTCGCGATGGGCCCGGTCGAGGAGCTCGTCGAGATCGCTCGCACCGCAGAGGAAGTCGGCTTTGACAACATCGCGCTTCCGGACTCGCTGTTCTACATGGAGAAGCAGTCCACCGACTATCCGTACACCCCTGACGGTTCGCGGATGTGGAACGCCGACACCCCGTGGGTGGACCCGCTGATCGCCGCGTCCGCGATGGGCGCGGTCACGTCGACGCTGCGCTTCTACACCAACGTCATGAAGCTGGGCTCGCGCAATCCGCTGCTGCTGGCGCGTCAGGTCGGCTCGGTGGCGAACCTGACGAACAACCGCTTCGGCTTCGGGGTCGGGATCGGCTGGGCACCCGAAGAATTCGAGTGGTGCGGACAGCCGTACGCCAAGCGCGGCAAACGCGTCGACGAGATGATCGAGGTCATCAAGCTGGTGCTCGCCGGCGGCATGGCCGAGTTCCACGGTGAGTTCTACGACTTCGACAAACTGCAGATGAGTCCGGCGCCGAGCAAGCCGGTGCCGTTCTACGTCGGCGGTCACACCGAGGTGGCACTCAAGCGCGCGGCGCGGGTGGGCGACGGCTGGACCAGCGCGATGATGACCGGCGCGCAGTTGGCCGAGACCATCAGCCGGATCAAGACGCTGCTTACCGAAAACGGCCGCGCCGATGCGCCGTTCGAGTACCAGGCCGTCTGCATCGACAAGTCCGGTGTCGACGGGCACCGTGAACTGGCCGAGGCAGGCGTCACCGACAACATCGTGATCCCGTGGGTGTTCGAGGGCCTCGGCTTCGACGCACCGCTGGAGAAGAAGAAGGACGCGATGAAGCGGTTCGCCGACACCTACATCCATTCCGGTTGGCAGCAGTGACCGTCACCGACCCGCAGGCTCCGGTGCACCTGGCGGGCAAGCGCTCTCGAGAGGCGGCGATGGCGCACGACAAGCAGGCGTGGCTGGACAACTTCGCCGACGACGCGATCGTCGAGGATCCGATCGGACCGTCGCACTTCGACCCTGGAGGCAAGGGGCACCGGGGTAAAGAGGCGATCGCCGCGTTCTACGACAAGGCGATCGCGCCGAGCGACCTGACGTTCAACTTCGAGCGCACCTATCAGTGCGGCAACGAGGAGGCCAACGTCGGCAACATCGTCATTCGCGCCGCCGGTTACGAGGTGACCGCCGAGGGCGTGTTCACCTACCGCGTCGACGACGCGGGCAAAATCGTCGCGCTGCGGGCGTTCTGGGAACTCGACCGCGCCACAGCCAGCGCCCGAAAGATCTAGCGCGACATCCGGTCAGCGGCAGCGGTGGCCAGACCGAGTGTCATCCGCTTCGCGCGCTTGGTCACGTCGTCCAGTAACCTCCGCGGACGCGTGGCGGCGATCCGCTCGACGGCCACCCGATCGCCGATCCGGACCGTACCCGAGCGGCCCACGGTGCAGTAGACCCCCAGGCACCGCTGCGCACGGGCCGCCACGGCCCGTGTGACCCGGCGGTCGACGTCGAGTCCGGGTTGCGCGCGACTGGGCACGACGCAGCGAACCGTCTGCGAGATGACCTTGAGATCGACGCCGCCTAGCGTGACCTGTGCGCCGGCCCATTGCGACTCGGGGAGTTCGTGGTCCGGATCATCAAGTGTCACCAGAACATTGGGCCGAAAGCGTCGCACGTCGAGATCCTCACCGACTTCCGCGCCGATGGTCGCCAGGCTGGTCGTCGTCATGACATGGATCGGCGCCAGGTCGACGAACATTCCGGGCGGGGTTGAATAGCGGCCCAGCTTGAGGAGGTCGGCCATCGGCAACACGGCGAGGTCCGGCGGCTTCTCTCCCTCGTCGACGCCGAAGTCGGCCCGCACCGACGCGGACGAAACGGCATCCTTCTGGCTGTGCAGGCGCATGCGATGCAGGCTGGTGTCTTCGGCCGGCGGCAGTGCGGTCAACCTGACGTCGCGACCGGCGAGGTCGGAGAGTCTCGCGTGTATTTCGGCATCGCTGCTCGATAGCACGGTGCCGTCGGGGAAGGTGACCTCGATCTCGGGGACATTGCCCGGTCCGGCGTCCGGCGGCACCGGACCGGTATAGCGGGCGGTGGCCGTCAGCAGTGCTGGCATGCGGCGGGCCGATGCGGTGATCTCACGCTCCAGATCGCGAACCGCCCACAGCCGGTCACCGCGCAGTCCTCGCGGACCGATCTCGGCCTGGTCGACCTTGACACCGCCCAGCGATTTGCACGGGAAGCGCCACAGCTCGGCAACCTGGCCGATGGTCATCCCGACACCGTACGCCGGTTCGACCTGCTCGGAGGCGGCATCTGCGGACGCCGCGCCATCTCCGACACCATCGTGATCTATCCGGACGCCGACACCGCCGCCGGGACGTTGCGCGAAGTACTTCCCACGATCGACCGAGTGGTCACCCTGGCAAGATGCGGCAGATCGCGCTGCGGACCGGACTCGGCCAGCCGTGAGTCAGGCGTCGTCGTCGACCGGGTGCAGCGTCGCCGAGTAGCGGCGGGCCAGGTCCTGATAGGCGCCGGGGTTGGTGTTGACCCAGGTCTCGGCACCAGTGCCCGCGATCGGGCCGCGCACCTTCGCAGGCGCGCCGGTCACCAGTACCTCATCAGGGATCTTGGTACCGCCCACGACCAGGGAGTGCGCGGCGATCATGGCGCGCTTCCCGATCACGGCGCCGTCGAGCACCGTGCAGTGGTTGGCCAGAACGGCCTGAGCACCGATGTGCACGCCGTGCACGACGCACCCGTGCGCGACGGTGGCGCCGGGTCCCACGTCAACGGGAATGCCTGGAGGGGCGTGCAGGATGCAGCAGTCCTGGACGTTGGCGCCCTCACGGACGACGATCGGTGCGAAATCGGCCCGCAGCACCGCGTTGAACCATACCGACGCACCCGCCTCGACGTGCACATCGCCCACCAGCGTGGCGGTGGGCGCCACGAATGCGCCCGGATCGACCGTCGGTGCGCGGCCCTCGAAGGAGTACAACGGCATCGTCTGGTTATACCGCAGTCAACGGCTGTGAGCGCCTGCGCCGAGAGGCCAATTACCTGGTTCGATTGCGCGCCGACAGGAAAAAACTGTAACGTGTTCTAGTTAGAGGACACAGGACGGGAGGCCCACCGTGGCTACAGAAACCGCGGGAATCCGCGAGATCGACACCGGCACGCTGCCCGACCGGTACGCACGTGGCTGGCACTGCCTAGGGCCCGTGGAGGACTACCTCAACGGCAAGCCGCACGGCGTGGAGATTTTCGGCACCATGCTCGTGGTGTTCGCCGACTCACAGGGCGACGTCAAAGTGCTCGATGGCTACTGCCGCCACATGGGCGGCAACCTGGCCCAGGGCACCGTCAAGGGTGACGAGGTGGCCTGCCCCTTCCACGACTGGCGCTGGGGCGGCGACGGCAAGTGCAAGCTGGTGCCCTACGCCAAGCGCACTCCGCGCCTGGCCCGCACCCGCGCCTGGGCGACCGACGTACGCGGCGGCCTGCTGTTCGTCTGGCACGACCACGAGGGAAACCCACCCCCGCCCGAGGTCCGGATCCCTGAGATCCCGGAGTTCGAGAGCGACGAGTGGACCGACTGGCGGTGGAACACGATGCTGATCGAGGGCAGCAACTGCCGCGAGATCATCGACAACGTCACCGACATGGCCCACTTCTTCTACATCCACTACGGGCTGCCGACGTATTTCAAGAACGTCTTCGAGGGCCACATCGCCAGCCAGTACCTGCACAACGTGGGCAGGCCCGACATCAGCGACATGGGCACCACTTACGGTGAGGCGCACCTGGACTCGGAGGCCAGCTATTTCGGGCCGTCGTTCATGATCAACTGGCTCCACAACAACTACGGCGGCTATAAGGCCGAGTCGATCCTGATCAACTGCCACTACCCTGTCACGCAGGACTCGTTCGTGCTGCAGTGGGGCGTGATCGTCGAGAAGCCCAAGGGCCTCGACGAGAAGACCACCGAACGGCTGGCCGAGGTGTTCACCGACGGCGTCAGCAAGGGCTTCCTGCAAGACGTCGAGATCTGGAAGCACAAGACCCGCATCGACAACCCGCTGCTCGTCGAGGAGGACGGCGCGGTCTACCAGATGCGCCGTTGGTATCAGCAGTTCTATGTCGACGCCGCCGACGTCACGCCCGACATGACGGACCGTTTCGAGATGGAGGTCGACACGACGGCCGCCAACGAGAAATGGCAGGTGGAGGTCGAGGAGAACCTCAAGCGGCAGGCCGACGACAAGGGCGAGGCCGAGCAGACGGACGAGGCCGAGCACGCGCAGTCATGACCCCGCCTGACGATGCACCTGACGTCGACCGGCTGGCCCGGGCGATGTTGATGCTGCACGGCGCCCATGACGACGACGACCACGCGCATACCGAGGGTGACACCGCCGCAGGCACCTGGTCGAAGGCGACGCCTTTCGGTGCCTCCCGCACCGAGGCGGTGCGGGAGGCCACCCGGCGGGACCGGGAGCGGTACCTCAACTCCGGCCTGGTGTCGGTCGACTGCCGGTTCTGCCACGTGTCGGTCAACGTGAAGAAGCTCGGGCCCGCGCACACGTCGGTGCAGTGGAACAGCGAGGCGTCGAAGCGCTGCGCCTACTTCAACGAGATCCGGGAGTCCGGTGGCGATCCGGCGCGGGCCAAGGCATGCCCGAGGCTCTCCGACAGCATCAAACACGCTGTCGCCGAGGGATGCCTGGAGGAGATGTCGTCGGCCCCTGCGCCAGGGGACGGCTAGCCTTTCGGGCATGGTCATCCGCGGGTCGGCGCTGGCATTGGTGCTGCTGACCGGTTGCACGCGGGTGGTCGACGGCCCACCGCCGCAGGCCGAGCCGCCGGTGGCGCCGATCACCGCGGGCCAGGTCGTCGACCTGCTGAGTCCGAATGTCCTCGGCGACGAGGGCAACCTGTTCGTCACCGTCGAACCCGAGCAGTGTGCCGGTGCGGCCCGCGAGGTGGACCCGCCGTTCATCTCCGATCACGGCCCGGCGGCCACCGACGGCGGACATTGGGTGGCCGACGGCTACCAGCGGGTGCACGTCGAGGAGATGGTCGGAGTGTTCCCCGCCGATTTCGACCCGCTCGAGGCCATCGCGGACGCCAAGCGCTCCCTGGAATCGTGTCGAGGACGCGACTTTCGGATCACCACCATGGAAGGCGAGCAGGACACCTACACGCTGCTGCCCCCGGTTGATTCGGGTTCACCGAACATCCTGCTCTGGTCCTTCAGGGCCGTCGACTGGGCCTGTGACAACACCTACGTCGCCGCCCACAATGCGGCGATCGAGATCACGGCGTGCGCGCCCACCAACGGCTTCGACGTCGCCGAGCTTGCACAGGCTGCGCTCAACCGCATCGATGCGCTGGCCGACACCACCGCCTAGGGGTTCTTGAACCGCTCCCTGACCTGATCGTCGGTCAGGCCGTAGTCGGCCAGCGAGTACGAGTGCTTCGGCGCCCGGGGGCCCTGCTTGCTCTTCTGGTGGCTGCGCTCCATGGCCGCGCGGGCATCATCGGTGAATGCGATGCCGAAGTGGCGGTACACGTTGTCGACCGCACCGACCGGATCCTTGACGAACTCGAAGTAGTCCAGGTCGTAGAACTGCGCCGGATCGTGTTCGGCGCGCACCCGATTGAACAGTTCGAGTCCACGCGACCAGGTCTCCATCGCGTCCCGTCCGATCACCTCGCCGGTGAAGCTGTTCGACCAGCCCTCGGTGGTGTGCTGGGCCAGCGAACACATCGACGCCATGATCGTCTCCACCGGCCGATGGCACTGGATCACCAACGCGTCCGGGTAGGCGTTGAACAACGCATCGAGCGCGAACAGATGGCTGGGGTTCTTGAGCACCCAGCGCTTATCCGGTTCGTTGAGTCCGATCAACTGCAGGTTCTTGCGGTGCCGTTGATACGGCTTGGTCCAGTCCTGCCGGGACAGCCATTGGGCGTACGTCGGAATGTGGGCCAACGTCTCGTAGGACACCGAGTGCAGCGACTGCCGCAGCAGCTGCCAGCACTCTTCGACCTCGTCGGCGGTCATGTAGTGCAGGCCGGTGTAGTCCGGGTTCTCCTCGTGGGCCTTCTTGAACCGAGCGTCGAGCTCGGCGAAAACCGGGTTCTGCGGCCAGGTTTCGCGTGGCGGACGCGGCTGCGGGAACTCGGCCAGCCACAGCTCCAAGCCCTGGTGGCGCGGGTCGGCGGCCAGGAGTCGATGAATGGCGGTGGTGCCGGTGCGGGGCAGGCCGGTGACGAAGATCGGCTTCTCTATCGCCACGTCGGCGTGTTGCGGGTACTGCTTGAACGCCGCTTCGCTGACGAGGCGGGCCACCAGTGCACTGCGCACGAAGAACCGCTGCATCTTGCTGCCGAACTCGGTGAGGTCTGCCTCGGTGCGAAACGACTCGAGCAGTACGGCCAGCGCCTCGCGGTAGTGGTCGTCGTCGCTGCCGAAGTCGTCGAGTCCGCTGGCCTTGGTGGCCGAGGCGTGCAGGTCCTCGACGGTGCCGACGTCGGTGCGCGTCACGCCTTGTACTCCCCGCAGTTGACGTCCAGCGCCTGTCCGGTGATGCCGCTGGACAGGTCGCTGGCCATGAACATGATCGCCGAGGCCACCTCGTCCTCGGTCGGCAACCGCTTGAGATCGGATGCGGCGGCGGTCGCCTGGTAGATCTCCTCGACGGTCGTGCCGTACTTGCCGGCCTGGTGACCGAAGTAGCTCTCCAGCGTGCCGCCCCAGATATAGCCCGGCAGAACGGAATTGACGCGGATGCCCTGCTCCCCCAGCTCGGTGGCCAACGACTGTGACATCGCCAGCAGCGCGGACTTGGCCATCTTGTAGGCGCCGTACTTGGCCTGGGAGTGGCGCACCACCATGGAGTTGACGTTGACCACCGATCCGTTGGCCTCGGCGAGCGCCGGGGTGAAGCCCTGGATCATCCGCAGCGCGCCGAAGACCGTCAACTCGATGGCTTCGCGCATGTGCTCGAACGTGGTGTTGGCCAGCGGCTTCATCGACGGCACCCGAAACGCGTTGTTGATCAGCACGTCGACGCGACCGTACGCGGCCATGGTCTCCTCGACGAGGTTGTCGACCTGCGTCCCGTCGGTGATGTCGGTGCCGATCGAGACGGCGCGCCTGCCGAGGCCGGCGATCTGCTTGGCCACGTCCTCGAGTCGTTCGACGGTGCGAGCCGCCAGCACCAGGTCGGCGCCCTCCTGGGCGCATCGCCGCGCCAGCGTCGTGCCCAGCGCAGGTCCGACCCCGCTGATCACGACCACCTTGCCGTCGAGCAGTCCCATGGTCAGCCCACCATCCTGTCGCCGATCTGCTTCTGACGCAGCGCGATCCGGGCCCGCCAGTCCTCCTCGGAGATCTTGTTCGAGTCGTAGTACGGCAGCGCACCGGCCACCTGGTCGATGTCGACGACCTCGACCGCGGGTCCGTCGGCCTCGGTCAGTTCGCGCGACAACCGCTGCCACCGGAACTGCAGGTAACCCTTTCGATGACCGAGCGTCTCGCACCAGTTCGTCACGCCCGGATTTGCGTCGGCGACCACGATCCGGATCTTGCCGTCCGGATCAGCTTGGGCCTGAGTCCCGTTGAGCGATGTCTGGTGGTTGATGTAGTCCAGCGAGATGTACCACAGACTGCCCAGCTGGAAGCCGAGGTAGGGCGCGTCGGTCACGGGCAGGGTGATGATCATCGCCTGGTCGGGGCGCAGGTCGAAGTGGCCGACCGACGAGTACTGCGTCGCCAGGCCGCCGGGTGTCAGCCGCGGAGCGACCATCGTGTTGACGGGCAGGCTGTTGTAGAACCACTGCGGGAACTGCAACCACGTCTTGACCCGCTGCACCAGTTGCTTTCCCGCGACCGCGTAGCGTTTCTCGATTGTCTCTCTAGTCAGCGGCGGCGGCGCGGTTCCCGCGGTGTCGGTGCGCGCGACGCTGATGTATCCGCGCTGTGCGGACCAGTCGTTGTACACCTCGCGGACCAGCAGCTGCGACGGCCCGTTCGGGGTGACCCGCCACTCGTAGGTGCCGTCTTCGGCGATGTCGAGTTCACGGTCGTCGAACGCCGCCTGACTGACCGGCACATTGTCGTCGGTGTACTCCCCGCCGAGCATCTGGAAGGACAGGTCGGTGGTGGTGCCGCGCTTGCCGGTGACGACGTACTCGTGACCGCCCTGCACCCGGGTGCCGAAGTACAACGTGTCGGGGTTGTCGAGTCCCATCTTGGTGAACGGGCCCGTGCCGGTCTGCATGAACGGGTGGTCGCGCTCATAGTCGAAGGCCAGGTGCGTACAGCCGGCGATACAGCCGGCCAGATACTGCAGACCCTCGAGTAGATCGGCTTCGGATTCGATGAAGGGCGCGGCGGCGACGAGGCGTTCGGCTTCGGCGACCGCCTCGGTCAGGGGCTGCGAATACACGCCTCGAAACTAGAACGCGTTCTAGCAGGAGTCAATATGCTGACCGACTTGTTCCAAATATGAAACGCCGATAGCCTGCTGCCATGTCTGGTTCCGACTCGTCCGGCCGCGCGTCGCCGCCGACCGAGCGCGTCGTGCGGATTCTGGACTTCCTGGCCGACCGTCCTGACCAGCGTTTCGGCGTGTCCGACCTGGCCCGCCGCGTCGGGCTGAGCAAGCCGACCTGTCTGGGCATCGTCACCGCCTTGACCGCGGCGGGCTATCTCGTTCGTGACACCGCCGACAAGACCTACCGGTTGGGACCGTCGCTCATCACCCTCGGCCACCGGGCGCAGGAATCGATGCGTGTGAGCCCGGCCGCGCGCGAGGAACTGCGCCGATTGTCGGCCCGCTTCGACGTCACCGCCGCACTGTCGGCGGTGATCGACGACCGGATCACCCTGCTCGATCTCGTCGCGCCAGCCGGCAACCGCCCGGGTGTCGAGGTCGGACAGAGCTATCCCTTTGCACCTCCGGTCGGGCTGATGTTCGTGCTCTGGGACGACGAGGCAGCGCGCAGTTGGCTGGCGAAGGAGCCAACAATTCCGTTGCGCACCAACACCGAGCGCCTCAGCCGCGTCATCGCCGCATGCCGCGCCGACGGCTACCTCGTCGAGCGACTCACCCCTGGCGGGCGCCGGCTGTATGCGCTGATGGCCGGCATGTCGAGCACATTGCCCGACGAGTTGCGCGCGCTGCTTGGCGAACTGGTCTCCGACATCGGCGAGCGAGTGTATCTACGCAGTGAAAATGAGTCCAGGGGAAAGCGCCGCAACGCCCGATCGGATATCAGCGTGATCTCGGCTCCGGTGTTCGACCACCATCAGCGTCAGGTGATGGTCGTGTCGATGCACGTTGGAAAGTCGTTGACCGACAAAGAGATCACCGAACGCGCCCGCGCGGTGGTGACCACGGCCGATGCGGTAACAGCACAATTCGGTGGAGCGGTGTCCGCACCGGGCGCTTAGTGCAGCAAACTACAGGCCTGTAATCGAGAGGTTTTGTGCGGGCGCGTCATGGGTACCCAGACGGCGTCGAGGGGGTCCTGCAACAGAACAACACGTCGGTGAGCGCTACCAACTGGTGGTGCCCGCATATGGACAAGGAGTTCCACGTGGAGATCAAGAAGCTTGCCGCCACCGCCGTCATGGCCGGTGCGCTGGGATTCACGGCGTTCGGCATGGGTAGCGGAATGGCTCAAGCCGACCCCAAGTGGCCGGTACCCAACCCGCCGGGCAACGACGACGTCTGGCTGCCGGGCGATCCGCCTGGCCACAATCCGTTCGGCCCACCCGGACAGGTGAAGAAGGACCTGTTCCTCAACGTGCCGCCGGGGCACTGGGACGACCCCGCCTACATCGGCCTCCCGGCCAACTGGATCCCGCCGATCGATCTGCTGCCGGAGGGCATCCCGGGTGTTACCGACCCGCTGCCGCTCGTCTTCAACCCTGACGCGGGCGCATGGGGTGTCTGGCTGAACAACAACACGGTGTTCATCCCCTACCCGGTCTAAACGGCTCCACACAGCAGCCGCCCTGCCTGATGGCAGGGCGGCTGTTGTTGTTCCCACTCCAATCTATAGCTCACCCGGGGGCTTGCGGCAAGACCCCGGGGATGCCGCAAGATCGCTGTCCGGCAACCACACCGGACGGATTGGAGTTGATCGAATGCGAGTATGTCTGGCCACATGGGGATCCCGCGGCGACGTCGAACCGATGGCGGCGCTGGCGTTGCGGCTAGGCGGGATGGGCGCCGACGTGCGACTCTGCGCGCCACCGGACTTCTCCGATCTCGCCGACCGGGCCAAGGTATCCCTGACAGCGCTTGGCGATCCGATCCGCGACTTTCTGCACGGCGCGAAGCCGGCGACACCCGCGGACGCACCGGCAACGGCGGCCAGATTGGTCGCGTTGCAATTCGAGACCGTGGCGGCTGCCGCCGAGGGGTGCGACGCGGTGGTGGCCAGCGGTCTGATGCCCGCCGGGGTGCGGTCCGTTGCGGAGTACCACGGCGCACGCTACGTCTGCGCGATGCTGCACACCGGCAGCATCCCGTCGCCGCATCAGACCCCGCTGCCGCGACCGGGCAAACCGTTTCCCCCCGGCGAGACCGACACCGCCACGCTGTGGGAGATCGACGCAGAGCGGGTGAATGCGCTGTATCGCGAGCCCCTCAACGAGGGCCGGGCCGCGCTCGGACTCCCACCGGTCGACAATGTCCGCGACCACGTCTTCACCGACACGCCGTGGCTGGCCGCCGACCCGACGCTGGCGCCGTGGCCTGGGTCGCCGGGCTTCGACGTCGTCCGCACCGGCGCCTGGCTGCTTCCCGATCGGCGACCCCTGCCGGATGACCTGCTGGCCTTCCTCGACTCCGGGCCGCCGCCGGTGTTCGTCGGCACGGGCAGCGTGCGGGCGCCCGTGGAGTTGGCGCGCGCGGCCATCGACGCCGCTCGGGCCCACGGCCGCCGGGTCGTGCTGGCCCGCAGTTGGGCGGGTCTCGCGCCGGTCGACGACGGCGCCGACTGCATCACCGTCGACGAGGTCAACCACCAGCGGCTCTTCCCGCGGGTGGCCGCCGTCATCCATCACGGCGGGGCCGGCACCACCACCGCGGCCGCCCGCGCAGGTGTGCCGCAGGTGGTGGTGCCGCAGTTCGCAGATCAGCCGTACTGGGCGCGACGCGTGGCCGAGCTGGGTATCGGTGCCGCGCACGACGTGTCCGTCCCGACGGCCGAGTCGCTGGCGGATGCGTTGCAGGCCTCGCTCACGGCGGACACCCGCGCACGCGCCCATGCGCTCGCACCGGACATCCGCACCGACGGCGCCGCCGCCGCTGCGGCCCGGCTGTTCGAACTGGTCGGGTCGGTCCCCACCCAGTGCTGAACAAACCCCAGCGCGCTGGAGAAACCCCAGCGCGGCGGTGGGTCAGCCGGTGCTGGCGATGGTGAACGGCAACACCTCGGAGACCCCCGCCGCCCGCACCAGGCGAGCGGCCATCGTCATCGTCCAACCGGTGTCGAACAGGTCGTCGACCAGCAGCACCGGGCCGCCCCCGGGGATCGGGGAAGGCGGAGTCCAGGCTCCGGTCAGGGCCGCCACCCGGAACGCCGAGTTCGCCGCGGTGACCGGCTTGCGATCAGGCGCGTACCGCAGGATCCCGAGATCGGTCAGCTTGCCGAGGCGCGCAAGTTCGGCGGCCAGCGATGCGAGCAGCTGCGGATGGCGCTCGGAGTCCATGGTCATCACCGCGGTCGGCCGGACCGCCCAGTTCCACGACGCGAGCACCTTCACCGCGGCCTGGACGAGGTCGTCGGGCACGCCACCGTCGGGTTCTTCGAGCAGGCGCCGTAACCGCGGACCCCATCCCAGGTCGGTGAGCCGGCCGATGGCCCGCCCTTCGGCGGGGCCGTCGCCGATCTTGCCGCTCAGGTCGACGCCGAGCTTTCCCAGGCCGGACGGCCACTGCTTGCGCGGGGCGAGTTCGACACCCGGCCGCATCAGCCGTTGCCGCGTCTCTTCGGCCGCACCCTCGTCGACGTGGCCGCTGGGGCGCACTCCGGTGCAGTTGTCGCAGCGCCCGCACCGGTCGCCCTCGTGCAGCGACGGGTCGTCCAACTGCCTGCGCAGGAATGCCATCCGGCATCCGTCGGTCGTCTGGTAGTCCAACATCGCCTGCTGTTCACGTCTGCGGGCCTCGTCCAGTTTGCGGTAACGCGGCTCGTCGTACTCCCATGCCTGCCCGGTGGCGACCCAGCCGCCCTTCAACCGCCGCACCGCGCCGTCGACGTCGAGCACCTTGAGTACCATCTCCAGCCGGGTCCGGCCGAGGTCGACGAGCGGCTCGAGGGCCTGTGTCGACTGCGGACGCTCAGCGTCAAGAGCACGAATCACGCTGCGCACCATGGCTTCCGACGGGAATGCGACGGAGGCGAAGTAGCGCCACACGTCCTGGTCCTCGCGGCCGGGCAGCAGGATCACCGCCGCGCTGTCCGTCGACCGCCCGGCCCGGCCCACCTGCTGGTAGTACGCGATCGGCGAGGACGGCGCGCCCAGGTGCACCACGAAGCCGAGGTCGGGCTTGTCGAAACCCATGCCCAGCGCCGAGGTCGCGACGAGCGCCTTGACCCGGTTGGCCAGCAGGTCGGCTTCGAGTTGTTCGCGTTCGGCGGCCTCGGTGGCCCCGGTGTATGCCGCCACCCGGTGTCCCTGCTCCCGAAGGAGGGTGGCGACATCGTGTGCCTGGGCGACGGTCAGGGTGTAGACGATCCCCGAACCGGGCAGCGAATCGATATGTGCGGCAAGCCAAGCCGCACGCTGTGCCGGACCGCCGGCCGCCACCACCGACAGTCGCAGCGATTCGCGGTCGAGGCCGCCGCGCAGCACCAGCGTGTCCTGACCGCCGACACCCAGTTGCTGCGCGACATCGTCGACGACCCGGTCGTTCGCCGTGGCCGTGGTCGCCAGCACCGGGACGTCGGCCCCCAACTCGCTCACCAGCGTGCGGATTCGCCGGTAGTCGGGCCGAAAGTCGTGGCCCCAGTCCGACACGCAGTGCGCCTCGTCCACCACCACCAGCCCCGCGTCGCGCGCCAGCGCGGGTAGCACCTGGTCGCGGAAGTCGGGGTTGTTGAGTCGTTCCGGGCTGACGAGCAGCACGTCCAGATCTCCCGACCGGACGCGGTCGTGGATCTCGGCCCAGTCGGCGACGTTGCTCGAGTTGATGGTCGCGGCGCGAACCCCCGCACGCTCGGCGGCGGCCACCTGATTGCGCATCAACGCCAGCAGAGGCGAGACGATGACGGTGGCGCCGTGCCCCTTCGCCCGCAGCAGCTTGGCGGAGATGAAGTACACCGCGGACTTGCCCCATCCGGTGCGCTGCACCACCAGCGCCCGTCGGCGCTGCACGACAAGGGCCTCGATGGCCGTCCACTGATCGTCGCGCAGCTGCGCCGTCGGACCGGCCAGCTGTTCGAGGATTTCCTGCGCGTCGTCGCGGGTGGTCATGGCCCCCATGGTGCAGGTCGGGTCCGACGGGGAATGCTGGGGTGTGCCCATCACACGCCGTACCCGCCGCCTCGTCGCCGCCGTCCTGCTGGCGGTGACGGCCTGCTCCGCCCAGCCCGCGGCGCAGCCCGACGGCGCCACCGCACCGCATCGGCTCGACTGGGGCGTCTTCGTGCCGGACGACTCCTCGGGATCCAGTGACCTGGCCGTCGTCACGCAGATGGCCGACGCGGCACCCCGCTACGTGTTGCGGTTCGCCTCGATCAACGACCAGGTGCCGATCGGGTCGCTGGCCGAGATCAGCGACGCCGGCGCCACGCCGATCCTCACGCTCGAGCTGTGGCAGCCCGCCGCCGGCGCCGAACAACCGGACTACTCTTTGCGGCGCATCCTGGCAGGCGATTTCGACAGCCGTCTCGACGCCTGGGCACGGACCATGGCCGAGTGGAGCCGGCCCGTCATCCTGCGGACGAGCCACGAGATGAACAGCTCCTATTACCCATGGTCGATCGGCGTCAACGGCAACACCGCCGCGGAATCGGCCCAGGCGTGGCGGCACGTGCGCGATCTGTTCCGCCGCGCGGGGGCGGGCAACGTCGAGTTCATGTGGTGTCCCGACGCGTCCTCCGAGCGGCTCGATGACATGGCGGCCGCATTCCCGGGGGAGGACGCCGTTGACCTGCTCGGCCTGGACGGCTACAACTGGGGCGACGGCGACGGCAAGAGCTGGCGCAGCGCCGCCGAGATCTTCGGCGAGAGCCTGGTGCAGCTCCGCCGGCTCGACCCGCGCCACGACATCCTGATTGCCGAGACGGCGAGCGTGGAGGGACCGCGCAGCGGCACCGACAAGGCCGACTGGATCTACGGTCTGTTCGATTACCTGGCCACCCAGGGTCGGGTGACCGGATTGGTGTGGTTCCAGGCCGTCAAGGAGCGCGACTGGCGGTTCAACTCGTCACCGCACGCGCAGGAGGCGTTCAAGCAGTCGGTGGCCAAGCACACCGGGCGCTGAGCTTTCGCGCTATGTCGACGCGCTGTCCATCTCCCGCTTGATTTCCAGCGCGATGTCGATGAGCTGGTCCTCCTGGCCGCCGATCAACTTGCGCTGGCCTGCCCGGTGCAGCAGCTTGTGGGCGGGCACGCCGTAGCGCTCCGACTGGCGGATCGCATGCTTGAGGAAGCTCGAGTACACCCCCGAGTAGCCCATGATGAGCGCGTTGCGGTCGAGCAGGCACTCGGCGGGCATCGCGGGCGCGACGACCTCTTCGGCCGCGTCGGCGATGTCGAAGAAGTCGATGCCGGTCTTCACGCCGATCTTGTCGAACACGCCGATCAGCGCCTCGACGGGGGCGTTGCCCGCGCCGGCACCGAACCGGCGGCACGAGCCGTCGATCTGCTTGGCGCCCGCGCGCACGGCCTCGATGGAGTTCGCCACGCCGAGACCCAGATTCTCGTGGCCATGAAAGCCGACCTGCGCGTCGTCGCCGAGTTCGGCCACCAGCGCCGCGACCCGGTCCCGCACCCCCTCGAGGACCAGCGCGCCCGCCGAGTCGACGACGTACACGCACTGACAGCCGGCATCGGCCATGATGCGCGCCTGCGCCGCCAGCTTCTCGGGCGGGATCGTGTGGCTCATCATCAGGAAGCCGACGGTCTCCAGGCCGAGTTCACGGGCCAGGCCGAAGTGCTGGATCGAGACGTCGGCCTCGGTGCAGTGGGTGGCGATGCGGCAGATCGACCCGCCGTTGTTCTGCGCCTGCTTGATGTCCTCCTTGGTCCCCACACCCGGAAGCATCAGGAACGCGATCTTGGACTCCTTGGCGGTCTCGGCCGCCAACTTGATCAGCTCCTGCTCGGGGGTCTTGGAGAAGCCGTAGTTGAAGCTCGACCCGCCCAGACCGTCGCCGTGGGTCACCTCGATGACCGGCACGCCGGCGGCGTCCAACGCGGCGACGATCGCGTGCACTTCGTCCTTGGTGAACTGGTGACGCTTGTGGTGACTGCCGTCGCGCAGCGAGGTGTCCGTCATCCGGACGTCCCAGATCGGGTTGAAGTAGATGTCCTCGGTGCTCATGCCTGGCCTCCTGTCGATGCGGAGAGGGACGCCCCGGCCTTTTCCTTGGCGATCTCCTCGCCCACCTTGGCCGCCGCTGCGGTCATGATGTCCAGGTTTCCAGCGTAGGGCGGCAGATAGTCGCCCGCACCCTCCACTTCGATGAACGTGGTGACGACGGCCTGGCCGCCGGAGTTCATCGAGGGGTCGTCGAACTGCGGGTCGTTGAGCAGGCGGTAGCCGGGCACATACGTCTGCACCTCGGCGACGACGTCACGGATCGACTGAGCGATCGCCTCGCGGTCCGCATCCTCGGGAATCGCACAGAAGATCGTGTCGCGCATGATCATCGGCGGCTCGGCCGGGTTCAGGATGATGATCGCCTTGCCGCGCTGCGCGCCGCCGATGTTCTGCACGCCGGCAGCCGTGGTCTTGGTGAACTCGTCGATGTTCGCCCGCGTGCCAGGCCCGGCCGACGCCGACGACACCGACGCCACGATCTCGCCGTAGGGCACCTCCACCACCCGGCTCACCGCGTAGACGATCGGGATGGTGGCCTGCCCGCCGCAGGTGACCATGTTGACGTTCGGCGCGTCGAGGTGCTCGCGCAGGTTGGCCGGCGGAATGACGCCGGGACCCACCGCCGCCGGGGTCAGGTCGATGGCCCGGATGCCGGCCTCGGCGTACCTCGGAGCGGCGTCGCGGTGCACATAGGCGCTGGTGGCCTCGAACACCATGTCGGGCTTCTCGCTCCGCGCGAGCAGCCAGTCCACGCCTTCGTGGGACGTCTCCAGACCGAGCTTGCGCGCGCGGGCAAGCCCTTCGCTCTCCGGATCGATACCGATCATCCAGCGCGGCTCGAGCCATTCCGAGCGCAGCAATTTGTACATCAGGTCGGTGCTGATATTGCCCGAACCGACGATCGCGACTGAGGCTTTGTCCGCCATGCCTATCCCCTCGTCCCCTCGTTATTCGAAACTCAAATGGACCGAGCCGAGCCCGGCGAAGTCTGCGACGTAGTCGGCGCCGGGGGTGGCGTCGAACGCCTTGGTGCACGAGCCGGGTAACACGATGTCGCCTGCCTTGAGGCGGACCCCGAAGCTCTCGACCTTGCGCGCCAGCCAGGCCACCGCGGTCACCGGGTTGCCGAGCACCGCGTCGCTGCGGCCCTTGGCGACCACCTCACCGTTGCGGGTCAAAGTGGCGGTGATGGCCCGTATGTCTATGTCCTTCGGCGACACCCGGTTCTCACCGAGCACCCACCCCGCCGACGACGCGTTGTCGGCGATGGTGTCGCAGAGCTTGATCTTCCAGTCCTTGATGCGGGTGTCGATCAGCTCGATGGCGGGCGCGAACGCGGCCGTGGCAGCGAGCACGTCGTCTTCTGTGCAGCCCGCGCCCGGCAGGTCGTCGGCCAGGACGAAACCGACCTCGACCTCGACGCGCGGATAGAGGTAGTCGGCGGATTTGACCGGCTTTTCTTCGAAAACCCGCATCTCGTCGAGCAAGTGCCCGTAGTCCGGTTCGTCGACGTTCATCATCTGCTGCATGGCCTTCGACGACAGGCCCACCTTGTGGCCGATGATCTTGGCTCCCTCGGCGACGCGCTGGCGGATGTTGATCAGCTGGATCTCGTAGGCGTCGACGACGTCGATGTCGGCGTGCGCGTCGGTCAGCGGCGAGATGGGAACGCGGCTGCGCTCGGCCTGCGCTAGGTCGGCGGCCAGCTCCTGACGCACCTGATCACTGAGCATCCTTATGACGTCCCCTTGTTCTGTTGACCGGCGCGGTTGTGGGTCGGCCGGGCAATTCTATAACGTGTTCTACATGACTGGTCAGGACTACGACGTCGTCGTGGTGGGCAGCGGCGCGGCCGGAATGGTCGCTGCGCTCACCGCGGCCCACCAGGGACTTTCCACAGTAGTCGTCGAGAAGGCTCCGCACTACGGCGGTTCCACTGCACGCTCCGGTGGCGGCGTGTGGATCCCCAACAACGAGGTCCTCAAGCGCGACGGCGTGAAGGACACGGCCGAGGCCGCCCGCACCTACCTGCACGCGATCATCGGCGACGTCGTTCCCGCCGAGAAGATCGACACCTACCTCGAGCGCGGCCCGGAGATGCTGTCGTTCGTCTTGAAGCACTCACCGCTGAAGCTCTGCTGGGTGCCGGGCTACTCCGACTACTACCCCGAGACACCGGGCGGAAAGCCGACGGGTCGTTCCGTCGAACCCCGGCCGTTCGACGCCAAGAAGCTCGGCGCCGACCTGGCCGGCCTCGAGCCGCCCTACGGCAAGGTCCCGCTCAACGTGGTCGTCATGCAGCAGGACTACGTGCGGCTCAACCAGCTCAAGCGCCACCCGCACGGGGTGTTGCGCAGCCTCAAGGTCGGCGCGCGTACAGTCTGGGCGAAGGCTACGGGAAAGAACTTGGTGGGGATGGGGCGCGCGTTGATCGCACCGTTGCGCATCGGCCTGCGTGAGGCCGGTGTGCCCGTGCGCCTGAACACCGCCTTGACCGACCTGTATGTCGAAGACGGCGTGGTGCGCGGGATCTATGTCAGAGATGCCAACGCGCCGGAATCGGCGGAGCCCGAACTGATTCGGGCCCGGCGCGGGGTCATCCTGGGCTCGGGCGGCTTCGAGCACAATGAGCAGATGCGGGTGAAGTACCAGCGCGCCCCGATCACCACGGAGTGGACGGTCGGCGCGGTGGCCAACACCGGCGACGGCATCATCGCCGCCGAGAAGCTGGGCGCTGCGCTGGACGTCATGGAGGACGCGTGGTGGGGACCGACGGTTCCCCTCGTCGGTGCGCCGTGGTTTGCGTTGTCGGAACGCAATTCACCGGGCTCCATCATCGTCAACATGGCAGGCAAGCGGTTCATGAACGAATCTATGCCGTACGTCGAGGCGTGCCACCACATGTACGGCGGCCAGTTCGGGCAGGGTCCCGGACCGGGGGAGAACATCCCGGCCTGGCTGGTGTTCGACCAGCAGTACCGCGACCGCTACATCTTCGCCGGGCTGCAACCTGGACAACGTGTTCCGCGCAAGTGGCTGGAGTCGGGCGTCATCGTCACCGCGGCCACACTCGAGGAGTTGGCCGACAAGACCGGTCTGCCCGTCGAGGCGTTCAAGGCCACCGTGGAGCGGTTCAACGGATTCGCCCGGTCCGGCGTCGACGAAGACTTCAAGCGCGGCGAGAGCGCCTACGACCGCTATTACGGCGATCCGACGAACAAGCCGAACCCGAACCTCGGCGAGATCAGCCAACCGCCGTACTACGCGGCCAAGTTGGTGCCGGGCGACCTGGGCACCAAGGGCGGCGTGGTCACCGATGTGCACGGTCGCGCGCTTCGCGACGACGGGTCGGTCATCGAGGGCCTCTACGCCGCGGGCAACGCCAGCGCGCCGGTAATGGGACACACCTACCCCGGCCCTGGCGGCACCATCGGTCCGGCGATGACCTTCGGTTATCTTGCGGCACTGCACTTGGCGGGGAATAACTGATGCCGATCAACCTCGACGAAGCACTCGGCGCCGAACTTCCCGCGGCCGAATTCTCCTGGAACAGCAGCGATATCCAGCTGTACCACCTGGGGCTCGGTGCGGGCATGGATCCCATGGACAAGCGCGAGCTGCGCTATCTGGCCGACGGCTCTCCGCAGGTTCTCCCGACGTTCGCCAACGTCGCGCAGAGTTTTCACATGACCGAGGCACCGACGGTCAAGTTCCCCGGCATCGACATCGAGCTCAGCAAGGTGCTGCACGCGAGCGAAGCCGTGTCGGTTCCCGGGCCCATTCCGCCGTCTGGCACCGGACGGGCGGTCACGCGCTTCACCGACATCTGGGACAAGGGCAAGGCCGCGGTGATCTGGTCGGAGACCACGGTGACCGCGCCGGACGGGACGCTGCTGTGGACGCAGAAGCGATCGATCTTCGCTCGCGGCGAGGGCGGTTTCGGCGGCGAGCGGGGACCATCCACGTCGTCGGAGCCGCCGCAGCGCCCCGCCGATTATGAACTGGCCATTCCGGTTTCACCACAGCAGGCACTGCTGTACCGGATGTGCGGCGACCGCAATCCGTTGCACTCCGACCCAGACTTCGCTGCCGCCGCCGGCTTTCCGAAGCCGATCCTGCACGGCCTGTGCACTTACGGGATGACGTGCAAGGCGATGGTCGACACGCTGCTCGACGGGGACACGTCACTGCTTGGCAGTTACGGTGCCCGGTTCGCCGGCGTCGTGTTTCCCGGCGAGACCCTCAAGGCCAGCATCTGGAAGGATGGCGACGGGTTCGTCGCGGCGGTGACCGCGCCGGAGCGCGATGACGCCGTAGCGCTCGCCGGTGTGGAGTTCGTCCCCGCCTGACGGCATCCGTCAGCCCAGGATCAAACCCGATGTCGGTACACCGGTGCCCGCGGTGACGAGCACGTGCTCGACGTCAGGTACCGGATTGACCGAGGTGCCGCGCAGCTGGCGCACGCCCTCGGCGATCCCGTTCATGCCATGGATGTAGGCCTCACCCAGCTGGCCACCGTGCGTGTTGATGGGCAGCCGACCACCGATCTCGATGGCGCCGTCCTTGACGTAGTCCTTCGCATCGCCCGTGTCGCAGAACCCGAGCTCTTCGAGCTGGATCAGGGTGAACGGCGTGAAATGGTCGTACAGGATGGCGGTCTGGATGTCGGTCGGCTTGAGGCCGGACTGATCCCACAGCTGCCTGCCCACCAGACCCATTTCGGGCAAACCGAGTTCGGGCCGGTAGTAACTGGTCATCGAATACTGGTCGGGACTCGAGCCCTGCGACGCCGCCTCGATGATCGCCGGCCGATGCTTGAGGTCCTTGGCGCGTTCGGCGGACGTGATCACCAGAGCGACGCCGCCGTCGGTCTCCTGGCAACAGTCCAGCAGCCGCAGCGGCTCGGCGATCCATCGCGAGTTCTGGTGATCGTCAATGGTGATCGGCTTCTCGTAGAAGTACGCCTTCGGGTTGTTGGCCGCGTGCTTGCGGTCGGCGACGGAGACCGCGCCGAAGTCCTTGCTCGTCGCTCCCGACAGGTGCATGTAGCGCCGCGCGATCATTGCGACCTGGGCAGCCGGGGTGGACAGCCCATGCGGGTACGAGAACGAGTTGTCGACGCCGGTCGAGTCCGCGTTCTCCACCAACCGCATCTGCACCTGGCCAAACCGCATCCCCGATCGTTCGTTGAAAGCCCGGTATGCCACAACGCAATCCGCGACACCGGTCGCCACCGCGATCGCCGCCTGCTGCACCGTCGCGCACGCGGCACCGCCACCGTGATGGATCTTCGAGAAGAACTTCAGGTCGCCTATGCCCGTGGCTCGTGCGATCGCGACCTCGGTGTTCGAGTCCATCGTGAACGTCACCATGCCGTCGACATCGGCGGACGTCAGGCCTGCGTCGTCGAGTGCGTCGAGCACAGCCTCGGAGGCGAGGCGCAGTTCGCTGCGGCCGGAGTTCTTCGAGAAGTCGGTGGCGCCGATGCCGACGATCGCGGCCTTTCCCGACAGCTCACCGGGCATCAGGCTGCTCCTCCAAGGGTCAGGGTCGCGGTGGCGATGACATGGTCGCCGAGGCTGTTGCTGCCAACGATCTTCAAGGAGATGACGTCACCGTCGACGGCGGTCACCTCACCGTTGAACGTCACCGTGTCATAGGCGTACCACGGCACACCGAGCCGCAGCGAGATGCTTCGGATGACTGCGCTCGGTCCGGCCCAGTCGGTGATGTACCGCTGCACCAGGCCGGTGTCGGTGAGGATGTTGACGAAGATGTCCTTCGAGCCTTTGGCCTGTGCCTTGTCCCGGTCGTGGTGAACGTCCTGATAGTCACGGGTCGCGATCGCCGTCGACACGATGAACGTCGGATCGCCGTAGAGAGCGAGTGGGGGCAGCTTCGCGCCTACCTCTACAGTCGGCGCGCTCATGTGTCCGGCTCCCATGCGTACAGCGTCCAGGCGGGACCGGAGTCTCCCTCTGGGAAGTCGATATACGTTGCGCGGACGGGCATTCCGATCTCGACGGTGTCGGGGTCGACGTTGCGCAGCTGTCCGAGCATCCGCACACCTTCCTCGAGTTCGACGAGGGCGATGACGAACGGCAGCGTGCGGCCCGGCACCTTCGGCGCGTGGTGCACCACGAAGCTGAACACGGTGCCCTTGCCGCCGGCGACCACGTAATCGGTGGGCTCTTCTTTGTCCTGCCAGAGCGCGGGTATCGGTGGGTGCACCAGGCTGCCGTCGGGGCGCCTCTGGATGCGTAGCTCGTGCGCGTTGACGCCGTCCCAGAAGAACTTGGTGTCCCGCGAGGACGCCGGGCGCATCATCGCGTCGGCGTCGAGGTCGTCGGGCACGCTCGCGCCCGCGTCGGCTGAATCTTCCCCGGCCGGGCGGAACTTCATGATCCGCCACATCATCTCGGCGACCGGGTCGTCCTCGTCATCGCCACAGTGCCAAGTGATCCGCTGCGTGATGAAGAAGCCCTCGCCGAGCGCGGTCTTCTTGGGCCCGACGACGTCGGTCAACTCGGCCGCGACGCTGACCTCCTCGCCGACCCGCAGGTACCGGTGATAGGTCTGCTCGCAATTGGTGGCGACGACACCGACGTATCCTGCCTCATCGAACAATTCGAGGATCTTGCCGAGCGGGTCGTCGTCGGGCCGCACACCGCCCAGGCCCATCATCGTCCAGACCTGAATCATCGCGGGCGGGGCGACGGCACCCGGATGGCCCGCCGCCTTGGCTGCCCCGTCATCGACGTAGATCGGGTTCTTGTCGCCCATCGCGTCGAGCCAGTGGTCGATCATCGGCTGGTTGACCGGGTGGCGACCAATCCGCGGCTTGCTCTTGCCCTCGGCCTTGACACGCTCGGCGGCCGCCTTGATGTCCTCGACTCCACTCATCAGCGCGGCACCCTAGGCACCTTAAGGCCCGCTGCCGCGATCATCTCCCGCATCACCTCGTTGACACCCCCACCGAACGTGATAACCAGGTTCCGTTTGGTCTGCGAATCCAGCCATTCGAGCAGTCCGGCGGTCTCGGGTTCGGCGGGGTTGCCGTACTTGCCGACGATCTCCTCGGCCAGCCGGCCCGCGTACTGGATCCGCTCGGTGCCGAAGACCTTGGTGGCTGCGGCGTCCGCGACATCGATGGTCTCCCCGGCCGCGGCGACCTGCCAGTTGAGCAGTTCGTTGACCCGCCACATGGCCTTGAGCTCACCGAGCGAGCGCTTGACGTCGTCGTGGCTGAGCGGGATGTCCCCATTGCCACCGGGTTTCGACGCCCACTCGTGCACCCGGTCGTAGAGGCTGGCGAACCGGCCCGCCGGTCCGAGCATCACACGCTCGTTGTTCAACTGGGTGGTGATGAGCTTCCATCCGCCGTTCTCCTCACCGACGAGCATGTCGGCGGGCACCCGCACATCGTTGTAGTAGGTGGCGTTGGTGTGGTGGGCGCCGTCGGAAAGGATCACCGGCGTCCAGGAATAGCCAGGGTCACTGGTGTCGACGATCAGAATCGAAATGCCCTTGTGCTTGACCGCTTCCGGATCGGTCCGACAGGCCAGCCATACGTAGTCGGCGTCGTGACCGCCGGTGGTCCACATCTTCTGGCCGTTGACGATGTACTCGTCACCCTGGCGAACCGCGGTGGTGCGCAACGACGCCAGGTCGGTGCCGGCCTCCGGTTCGGAGTACCCGATCGCGAAGTGGATGTCGCCCGAGAGGATTCCGGGCAGGAACTTCTTCTTCTGCTCATCGCTGCCGTACTGCTGAAGCGTCGGACCGACGGTCTGCAGCGTGACGGCCGGCAACGGGACGTCCGCACGGTGCGCCTCGTTGACGAAGATCGACTGCTCGATTGGCCCGTAGCCGAGACCGCCGAACTCCTTCGGCCAGCCGACACCCAGCTTGCCGTCCGAGCCCATGCGTTTGATGACCGCGCGGTAAGCCTCGCCGTGGCGGTTCTTCTCCATCTCCATCGCCTCTTCGGGCGTGATGAGATTCGAGAAGTACTCTCGCAGTTCGGCTTGCAGCTGCTTCTGTTCCGGCGTCAGTTCTATGAACATTGCGCTCCCACCAAGTCGAGCCGGTGCTGCGGACCGCCCACCAGCCGGGCGAGGTCCTTGATCGTGGAGTAATAGCGATTCATGGGATAGGTGATGTCCATACCCATACCGCCGTGCAGGTGATGGCACAGCTGCATCACTGGAGGAGCCTGCGACGCGAGCCAGTAGCCGAGGATGTCGATGTCGGCCTGAGTTTGTGGGCTGTCGTCGCGACCTTCGGCCAGCCGCCAGGTCACCGACGAGGCGATCAGCGTCAGTGTTCGTGAGGCGATGTAGATCTCGGCCAGTTGGGCAGCGACGGTCTGGAACGTCGACAGGGGCTTGCCGAACTGCTCGCGGTTGGCGACGTAATCGGCGGTCAGCCGCAGCGCACCGGCGACCAGACCGGCGGCGAACGCACCGGTCGCGGCCAGCGCCAGTTGATTCACCCGCCGGGCGGTGGCACCGTCGAGGACGTCGTCGACGGCGGCGTCGCGGAAGGTGACCGTGCACTCGTCGCCGTCATTGGACGTCGGCGTCTTGATCACCTCGACACCGTCGGCCTTCGGTGACACGACAACGACCGCGTTGTCGGTCGTGACCAGCAGCCAATCCGCCTGCCCGGCATAGGGAACCGCGATCTTGGTGCCGTTGAGCTTGCCGTCGCCGAACGCGACTGCGGGCCGGTCGGGCAGCGGGGCACCCGGCTCGTTCAGCGCGGCCGTCAACACCGCACCCTTCGAGACGCCGGCCAGATAGCGGTCCTGCTGCTCTTCCGACGCCAGGTCCAGCAGTGGCAACAGGCCCAGGCCGAGCGTCGCCAGCGCGGGACTGATCGTGCCGTGCCTGCCGATCTCGGTCAGCGCCGTCGCGATCTCGGGCAGCCCGACGCCGTCACCGCCGAGCCGCTCAGGCACGGCCAGCGCTGTGACGCCACCCGACACCAGCGCATCCCAGCTGTTGTCGCGGGTCAGCACCGAGGTCACCACATCGGCGACAGCCTGCTGCCCTTCGTCGGGACTGAAGTCCACCCGAATCCTCCTCGAGGTGTTACGCGGTCAGTGCTTGACTGGGCACTTGCCGGTGTAGTCCACCTGCCAGTGCTTGATGCCGTTGAGCCAGCCGGACTTCAGCCGCTCGGGGTCACCGATCGGCTTGAGGTCGGGCATGTTGTCGGCGATCGCATTGAAGATCAGGTTGATGGTCATCTTGGCCAGGTTGGCGCCGATGCAATAGTGGGCGCCGGTGCCGCCGAAGCCGACGTGCGGGTTGGGGCTGCGCGTGATGTCGAAGCTGTGCGGATCCTCGAAGACGTCTTCGTCGAAGTTGGCCGAGCGGTAGGACATCACCACCCGTTGACCCTTCTTGATCTGCGCGCCACCGAGTTCGACGTCCTCGAGCGCGGTGCGCTGGAACGCCGAAACCGGCGTGGCCCAGCGCACGATCTCGTCGGCGGCGGTCTCCGGGCGCTCGCGCTTGTACAGCTCCCACTGGTCGGGGTTCTGGGAGAACGCGACCATGCCGTGGGTGATGGAATTGCGCGTCGTCTCGTTGCCCGCGACAGCGAGCATGATCACGAAGAAGCCGAACTCGTCGTCGGACAGCTTCTCGCCCTCGATGTCGGCCTCGATCAGTTGCGTGACGATGTCGTCGGTCGGGTTCTTGCTCCGCTCGTCGGCCATACCCATCGCGTACTGGATCAACTCGAACGAAGACACGGCCGGATCGATGTGGGCGTACTCGGGATCCTCCCCTGCGGTCATCTCGTTGGACCAGCGGAACAGCTTGTCCCGGTCCTCCTGCGGAACGCCGAGCAGACCGGCGATGGCCTGCAGCGGCAGCTCACACGAGACCTGCTCGACGAAGTCACCGGTCTCCTGCGAGGCCGCGGTCTCGGCGATCTTCTGGGCGCGCAGCCGCAACTCCTCCTCCAGTCGGCCGACGGCGCGCGGCGTGAAGCCGCGGGAGATGATCTTGCGCAGGCGGGTGTGCTGCGGTGCGTCCATGTTGAGCAAAACGTTGCGCTGCAGATCGATGGCGTCACGCGTCATGTCCTGCGGCCACACCGGGATGGCGCCGTCGGGCGAGCTGCCGAAGATGTCGTTGCGCTTGGAGACCTCTTTGACGTCGGCATGCTTGGTGACGAGCCAGTAGCCCTTGTCGCCGAAGCCACCGGTGCCGCCGGGCACATCGACCCAGTGGACGGGCTCGGACTTACGCAGTTCGGCCAGCTCCTCGACGGGCAGTCCGGCGAGGTTGAGGTCCGGGTCGAGGAAGTCGAAGTCGCTCGGAATGTTGGGGGGTGCCATGACGGGGGTGCGCTCCTCTGGAACAGTAATTGCAACGTGTTCTAGTGCCAGTAAAACATGCCCTCTGCGCAGATAAAAGGCAGGTAACCATCCTTGCTTGTCAGAGTAATGAAACGTGTTCTAGCCTGACGCAATGGGTAACCCTGTCATCGTTGAAGCCACTCGCAGCCCCATCGGAAAGCGCAACGGCTGGCTGTCCGGCCTGCACGCCACCGAGTTGCTCGGCGCGACACAGAAGGCTCTGATCGACAAGGCCGGCATCGACGCCGGAGAGGTCGAGCAGGTCGTCGGCGGCTGCGTCACACAGTACGGCGAGCAGTCCAACAACATCACCCGGGTGAGCTGGTTGGTCGCAGGCCTGCCCGAGCACGTCGGCGCGATGACCGTCGACTGCCAGTGCGGCAGCGGGCAGCAGGCCAACGGCCTGATCGCCGGCCTCATCGCGGCCGGTGCCATCGACGTCGGCGTCGCCTGCGGCATCGAGGCGATGAGCCGCGTCGGCCTCGGCGCGAACGCCGGTCCCGACCGCGGCATCCTGAGGCCCGCCTCATGGGACATCGACCTGCCCGACCAGTTCACCGCCGCAGAGCGAATCGCGAAGCGGCGCGGCATCACTCGTGAGGAAATCGACCGGTTCGGCTTCGAGTCGCAGCGCAAGGCCAAGCAGGCGTGGGCCGAGGGCCGCTTCGACCGCGAGATCAGCGGCATCGAGGCGCCCGTACTCGACGAGCAGAAGCAGCCCACCAGTGACCGGCACGTCGTCACGCGTGACCAGGGCCTGCGCGACACCACGCTGGAAGGCCTCGCCTCCCTCAAACCGGTACTCGAGGACGGCATTCACACCGCGGGCACGTCGTCGCAGATTTCAGACGGCGCCGCCGCGGTGCTGTGGATGGACAGCGAGGTGGCCAAGGCGCATGGTTTGAAGCCACGGGCGCGGATCGTCAGCCAGGCGCTGGTCGGCGCCGAGCCCTACTACCACCTCGACGGGCCGGTGCAGTCGACCGCGAAGGTGCTCGAGAAGGCGGGCATGAAGATGGGCGACATCGACATCGTCGAGATCAACGAGGCCTTCGCCTCGGTCGTGCTGTCCTGGGCACGGGTGCACGAGCCCGACATGGACCGCGTCAACGTCAACGGTGGAGCGATCGCACTCGGACATCCGGTGGGTAGCACCGGCAGCCGGCTGATCACCACCGCGTTGCACGAGTTGGAACGCACCGACAAGAGCACCGCGCTGATCACGATGTGCGCAGGCGGTGCATTGTCCACCGGCACGATCATCGAACGGATCTAGGTGCTGGGCGCTACTCCCGCCGCAGGGCCGGACGGATCCGTGCCCTGATGTGGTGGATGCGGCCGTCTTCGGCGGGGATCAGAAACGTCTCATCGACGTAGGCGACCACCCGCCGGCCGCCGACCTTGGTCTTCGTGACGACGGTGAAGGTGGCGTGCACCTGGTCGCCGTCGACCCGGAAGTCCCGATCCGTGGTCGCCGCGATCACCCGGTACTGAGGCCCTCGGTTGAGGCTGCGCCGCAGATGGTCCGCCGAGAAGCCGGTCTTCACTCCGACCTCGATACGGGTGCAGTCCGGCGCAAACGGCACCTCGTCGGCTCGGTGGCTGGCCAGCGCGTCGATGTAGGCGTCGGCAGCGGCAATGCGGTCGGTATCGGAGATTCGCGGGATGGAAGCCACCGCCGAAGCATAGGGCCGCAGCGCGATGCTGCCTAGGATGATCACCATGCCGAAGTCACGTCCCCGTTTCATGGACACCAAGGCCGCCGACTTCTTCATCAAGTGGATGTCACGGCTCAACACGTGGATGTACCGCCGCAGCGACGGAGAGGGGTTCGGCAGCGACTTCCAGGGCATCCCCGTCGCGCTGCTGACGACAACCGGCCGCAAGACCGGACAGCCGCGGGTGAGCCCGCTGTACTTCCACCGCGACGGCGACACCGTCGTGGTGGCCGCCTCCAAGGGCGGCAGCGACAAACACCCGATGTGGTACCTCAACCTCAAGGCCAACCCGAAGGTTCAGGTGCAGATCAAGAAGGAGAAGTTCAACCTGACCGCGCGTGACGCCACCGAGGAGGAGCGTGCGACGTACTGGCCGCGGCTGGTCGAGATGTACCCCACCTACGACGATTACCAGTCCTGGACGGAACGCAAGATCCCGCTGGTGGTCTGCGAACCGTGACATCGGTCGACCTGCATTTCTACTTCGATCCGGTGTGCCCGTTCGCCTGGATCACGAGCAAGTGGGTCCGCACGGTGGCCGCGCAGCGGGAGTATCGGGTGGACTGGCGCTTCATCTCGCTGCGCATCATCAACGCGAACGTCGACTACGCGGCGCACTTCCCGCCCGAATACGAAGCCGGACACACGGCAGGCTTGCGGCTGCTACGCGTCGCCGCGCATGCGCGCGCCGAGCGTGGCCGCGACGCCGTTGGACCGCTGTATGCGGCGCTGGGCGCCCGCCTGTTCGACCAGCCCAGAAGCGACTCCCGGTCAGCCGCCGATCAAGCGGCACGGGAGCTGGTGAACTCTGCGCTGCAGGATGCGGGATTGGCGGCCGGGCTCGCCGACGCGCTGGACGACACCTCGCTCGACGACCTGATCCGCACCGAGACCGAGGAAGCGCTGGGCCTGACGGGCCGTGATGTCGGTACACCGATTCTGCACTTCCAACCGCCGGGCGGGACGGCGTTCTTCGGCCCGGTGATCAGCCGAGTGCCCCCGGCGGACACCGCCGCCGAACTGTGGGACCACGTCGTCGCGCTGGCCGCGTTCCCCGGCTTCGCCGAGCTCAAGCGCAGTCTGAGGGAGCGCCCTCAGCTGATCGCCTTCGGCGCCGATCCCGATTCGGTTGGTGTGGAGGAGGACTGGCACGGCGGCAGCCGTCGCACCAAGAAGTAGTGTTCGCGTGCTGCCCCGCGGGTACGTAGAGGAGCATGGCAGACGTTCGCAACTCGGGTGTGCTGGCGACTGCGCTGAAGTATTTCTCCCGCGCACACATCGCCGTCTATCAGTGGACCGGCGGCAAGCTCGGCTCGAGGTTGCTCTGGTTCCCGGCGGCGCTGTTGACCACCGAAGGACGCAGAAGCGGACAACCTCGGACGACCCCGACCCTCTACCTCCGCGACGGCGACCGGGTGGTGCTGCCTGCGTCGTTCGGCGGACGGGACGAGAACCCACTGTGGTACCGCAACCTGAAGGCCAATCCGCAGGTGCACCTGCAGATCCGCGGCGAGCACATGGATATGAAGGCGCGGGATGCCACCGATGAGGAGCGGAAGCGGTACTGGCCCAAGCTCATCAGGATGTACCCGCCGTATCGCAACTACCGGGATGCGGCCGACCGGGTGATACCGCTGGTGGTCTGCGAGCCGACCGCGGCCTAGGCCGGCTCAGGCGCCGTAGACGGGTACCGGCGGGCGCGCCTTGCCCAGCAGGTCGCGGACCACCGGCCCCAGTTCGGCCGGATCCCAGCGGGCGCCCTTGTCGACCTGCGGTCCGTGCGCCCAGCCTTCGGCCACTCGGACCACGCCACCCTCGACCTCGAACATCCGGCCGGTGACGTCGCTGGACTCGACGCTTCCCAGCCAGACAACCAGCGGCGAGATGTTCTCCGGCGCCATGGCGTCGAAGTCGCGGTCCTGCGTGGACATCATCTCGGCGAACACCGTCTCGGTCATCCGGGTACGCGCCGACGGCGCGATCGCGTTGACCGTCACGCCGTAGCGGCCCATCTCGGCCGCGGCGACCAGGGTCATCGCCGCGATGCCTGCCTTGGCTGCGCTGTAGTTGGCCTGTCCCACACTGCCTTGCAGGCCCGCGCCCGAGCTGGTGTTGATGATGCGGGCGTCTACAGGGTTGCCGGCCTTGGACTGGGCGCGCCAGTACGCCGCGGCATGCCGCATGGTGGCGAAGTGACCTTTGAGGTGGACGGCGACGACGGCGTCGAATTCTTCCTCACTGGTGTTGGCGAACATCCGGTCGCGGACGATACCGGCGTTGTTGACCAGCACGTCGACCCCGCCGAAGTTGTCGACGGCCGCTTGGACGAGGCCCTCGGCCTGGCCCCAGTCGGCGACGTTGGCTCCGTTGGCGACGGCTTCGCCTCCGGCCGCGGTGATCTCGTCGACGACGCTCTGCGCGGCGCTACCGCCACCGGCGGGCGATCCGTCCAGGCCGACACCGATGTCGTTGACCACCACGCGGGCACCCTCGGCGGCGAAAGCCAGCGCGTGGGCGCGACCGATCCCGCCGCCCGCTCCCGTGACGATGACCACGCGGCCGTCGAGCAGTCCCATGCTAGTTCCCTTTCTATTGACGTCACCGATACTCAGATGTCGGCGGTGGTGGTCGACAGGTAGTGCGGTGGCTCGCCGCCACCGTGCACCTCGAGCGACGCACCGCTGATGTATGTCGCTGCATCCGAGGCGAGAAAAGCTGTGGCCCAACCGATGTCGTCCGGTTTTGCCAGACGCCCCAGTGGGACGTTCCGGGAGATGGCGGCAATCGATTCGGCGTCCCCGTAGAACAACTCCGACTGTTCGGTCTCGACCATCCCGACGACCACGGAGTTGACCCTGACCTTGGGCGCCCACTCGACCGCGAGCGTGCTCGTGATGTTCTCCAACCCCGCCTTCGCGGCGCCGTAAGCCACGGTGCCCGGAGTCGGTCGCCTGCCGCTCACGCTGGTGATGTTGACGATGGAACCGCCCGAGGGCTGAACCTGCATGACGGTGTTGGCGTGCGTCGAGACCGACAGCGCGCCAAGTAGATTGAGTTCCAGGATCTTTCGGCTGAACTTCGCCGACGCCTCTGCGGCAGGCACGTAAGGTGAGCCACCGGCGTTGTTGACCACGACGTCGAGGCGACCGTGGTCGGCGACGATCTCGCCGATCATCGTCTTGACCGCGTCGTCGTCGCGGATATCGCAGGAGTGGAATTCGTACGGCAGTCCCTCGACCGGTCGGCGCGCACACGTCACGACGGTCGCACCCTGGTCGCCGAAGACCTTGCTGATTCCTGCGCCGACACCGCGCACACCCCCGGTGACGAGGACGATGCGGCCCTGGAGCCCGAGGCGGATGGCGCTGTCGGCGGCGTCAGTCACTGTGCTAGCGTACCAAGCAAGTGCTTGCTTAGGTAGCCGCCCCGTTTCAGAGTCGACTGGAGTTCCTATGACGATCAGCACCAAGACCGTGGAGCCGGGCATCGTCTCGGTGACCGTCGACTACCCGCCCGTCAATGCGATCCCGTCCCGCGGATGGTTCGAACTCGCCGACACCATCACCGCGGCGGGGCGCGACATGAGCACCCATGTGGTGGTGTTGCGGGCCGAGGGCCGCGGCTTCAACGCAGGCGTCGACATCAAGGAGATGCAGAACACCGAGGGCTTCACCGCGCTCATCGACGCCAACCGCGGCTGCTACGAAGCCTTCCGCGCCGTTTACGAGTGCGCGGTACCCGTCGTCGCCGCCGTCAACGGCTTCTGCGTCGGCGGCGGCATCGGCCTGGTGGGCAATGCCGACGTCATCGTCGCCTCCGACGACGCGAAGTTCGGCCTGCCCGAAGTGGAGCGCGGCGCACTGGGCGCCGCTACGCACCTGTCGCGGCTGGTGCCCCAGCACATGATGCGGCGCCTGTTCTTCACGGCCACCACAGTCGACGCCGCCACCCTGCACCACTTCGGCTCGGTGCACGAGGTGGTCCCCCGCGCTGATCTCGACGAGGCGGCGCTGCGGGTGGCCCGCGACATCGCCGCCAAGGACACCAGGGTGATCCGCGCCGCCAAAGAGGCGCTGAACCTCATCGACGTGCAGAAGGTCAACTCGAGTTACCGCATGGAGCAGGGCTTCACGTTCGAGTTGAACCTCGCCGGGGTGTCCGACGAACATCGTGATGCGTTCGCAGGCACGAACAAAGGCACCAAGTGACAGACAAACGAACGAATCTCGACGACGCCGTATCGGAAATCCGCAGCGGGATGACCATCGGCATCGGTGGTTGGGGCTCACGCCGCAAGCCGATGGCGTTCGTGCGCGCGCTGCTGCGCACCGACGTCACCGACCTGACAGTGGTGACCTACGGCGGCCCCGATCTGGGCCTGCTGTGCTCGGCGGGCAAGGTCAAGCGCGTGTACTACGGATTCGTGTCCCTGGACTCGCCGCCGTTCTACGACCCCTGGTTCGCCAAGGCCCGTACCAGCGGCGCAATCGAGGCACGCGAGATGGACGAAGGAATGCTGCGCTGCGGCTTGCAGGCGGCCGCACAGCGGCTGCCGTTCCTGCCGATCCGGGCCGGGTTGGGCAGCGACGTTCGCGCCTTCTGGGGCGACGAACTCAAGACGGTGACCTCGCCCTACCCCACCGACGGCGGATTCGAGGAACTGGTGGCGATGCCCGCGCTGACGTTGGACGCGGCATTCGTCCATCTCAATCTCGGTGACGCACAAGGCAACGCGGCCTACACCGGCATCGACCCGTACTTCGACGACCTGTACCTGATGGCTGCACAGAAGCGGTACCTGTCGGTCGAGCGGGTGGTGTCGACCGAGGAACTGGTCAAGGCCGTGCCGCCGCAGGCGCTATTGGTCAACCGCATGATGGTCGATACCGTCGTCGAGGCGCCCAACGGCGCACACTTCACCGCCGCCGAACCGGACCACCGCCGCGACGAGAAGTTCCAGCGGCACTACGCGCAGGCCGCCGGCTCCGAGGACACCTGGCAACAGTTCGTCCAGACCTATCTGGCAGGCACCGAAGCGGATTACCAAGTGGCGGTGCGCGAATTCAACGACCAGGAGGCCGCGCAGTGATTTCCGTGTCCCGCGCCGAGGTGTGCGCCGTCGCCTGCGCCGAACTGTTCCGCGATGCCGGTGAGATCATGGTCAGCCCGATGGCGACCATGGTGTCGATCGGAGCGCGGCTGGCCCGGCTGACGTTCTCCCCGGACATCCTGCTCACCGATGGCGAGGCTCGGTTGCTCGCCGACACTCCGGCGCTCGGCGTCGTCGGCGCCATCGAAGGATGGATGCCGTTCGGCCGGGTGTTCGAGACGCTGACGTGGGGCCGTCGCCACGTCGTGATGGGCGCCAACCAGATTGACCGCTACGGCAATCAGAACCTCTCGGCGTTCGGCCCGCTACAGCACCCGACTCGCCAGATGTTCGGTGTGCGGGGCGCCCCCGGCAACACGATCAACCACGCCACCAGCTACTGGGTGGGCAACCACTCCAAGCGCGTCTTCGGTGATTCCGTCGACATCGTCTCCGGCATCGGCTGGGACAAGGTCGATCCGGCCAACCCGGCATACCGGTTTCTCAACGTCTACCGCGTGGTGACCAACCTGGGCGTTTTCGACTTCAACGGCCCCGATCATCAGATGCGAGCGGTGTCGCTGCACCCCGGCGTCGAAGCCGAGCAGGTCGCCGAGAACACCTCCTTCCAGGTGCACGGTCTGGATTCCGCGGACACCACGCGACTACCCACCGAAGACGAGCAGAAGCTGATCCGCGAGGTGATCGATCCGAAGTCGCTCCGAGACAAAGAAATTCGGTGACAGTCGCATGAGCAGACTCCGCACCCCGCTGACCGAGCTGGTAGGCATCGAGCATCCCGTGGTGCAGACCGGAATGGGATGGGTCGCAGGGGCACGACTGGTGTCCGCGACGTCCAACGCAGGCGGGCTTGGCATCCTGGCGTCGGCGACCATGACGCTCGAGGAACTTCAGACCGCCGTCACCAAGGTCAAGAGCACCACCGACAAGCCATTCGGCATCAACATGCGCGCCGACGCCGGCGACGCAGGGCAACGCGTCGACCTTCTGATCCGCGAAGGAGTCAAGGTCGCCTCCTTCGCCCTGGCCCCCAAGCCCGACCTGATCGCCAAGCTCAAAGATGCCGGCGTGGTGGTCATCCCGTCGGTCGGCTTGGCCAAGCACGCCAAGAAGGTCGCCGGATGGGGCGCCGATGCCGTCATCGTCCAGGGCGGCGAGGGCGGCGGGCACACCGGGCCGATCGCGACCACGCTGCTGCTGCCGTCGGTGCTCGACGCCGTCGCCGACACCGGCATGCCGGTCATCGCCGCGGGCGGCTTCTTCGACGGGCGCGGGCTCGCGGCTGCGCTGTCCTATGGCGCCGCGGGCGTCGCGATGGGCACCCGCTTCCTGCTGACGTCGGATTCGACGGTTCCGGACGCGGTCAAGCGTCGCTACCTCGAGGCCGCGCTGGACGGCACCGTCGTCTCGACGCGTGTCGACGGCATGCCGCATCGGGTGCTGCGGACCGGTCTGGTCGAGAAGCTGGAAAGCGGCTCGCGGTTGCGCGGCTTCTCGGCGGCGGTCCGCAACGCCCAGAAGTTCAAGAAGATGTCGGGCATGACGTGGCGGTCGATGGTCAGCGATGGCCTGGAGATGCGCCACGGCAAGGAGTTGACCTGGTCGCAGGTGGTGATGGCCGCCAACACCCCGATGCTGCTGAAGGCCGGCCTCGTCGACGGCAACACCGATGCCGGTGTGCTGGCATCCGGGCAGGTGGCGGGCATTCTGGACGACCTGCCGTCGTGTGCGGAGCTGGTCGAGTCGATCGTTGCCGATGCGGTCAAGCACCTGCAGTCAGCCGCCGGACTGATCGAGTGAAGGTTTAGGCTTAATTTTGACACAGTGAAGCTATGATCTTCATATGTCACGATTGAAGTCGGCAGCTTCATCGAGCGTGCGTGCGACCCTTATCGGTGACGTGGTCGGATCTCGCAACGTCGCCAACCGCTCCGCGGCCCACCGCAGAATCAACCGCGTGCTGGGCGACGTCGGTGCCGATGCCCTCGACCCACCGGCGTTCACCGTCGGCGACGAGTTCCAGGGCAGTTTCGGCGCCGTCGGCCGGGCGATCGAGGCGGCGCTGGCCATCCGGTTGGCGGTCGCACCGGACCTCGATGTGCGCTTCGGCCTCGGCTGGGGCGCGGTGACCGTGCTGGACCCCGAATCCGGCATTCAGGACGGACCTGGCTGGTGGGCAGCCCGCGAGGCGATCGAGTGGACTGCCGCGGCGCAGCGTCAACCGGGTTTGGCGCGGGTGCGCATCGCTTTTCGCGCCGACACCGACACCCGCGGGGACACCGAGGCCATCAACGCGGCGCTGATGTGTCGGGACCATCTGCTTGGATCACTCGATGACCGATCCCTGCGAATACTGAAGGGCCTGTTGACCGATCAGACCAAGAAGGACATCGCTGCGGCCGAGGGCATCAGCGCCTCGGCCGTGTCCCAGCGCGCCGGGCGCGACGGCCTGGACTTGATCGTGGTCGCCTCGCGAGAACTGGGGAGCGTGCCGTGAGCGCGGTCGCGGTGATGCTGATCGCGATGGGTGTCGCCGATGTCATCCGGCGGTTGACCGACCGACCCTGGTTGTCGGCGTCGGTGGCGCCGGGCGTGGTCGTCGGCTGTGCGGCGTTGGCGGGGCTGTGGCGCCTCGGCGACATCGTGTTGCTGGTCATCGCTGCAGTGGCCAGCGTCGCCTGGGTGGCGTTGGGTGCGCGCGCCGAGCGCACCGGCCGGGGTCAACTGGCCCCGCTCGTGGTGTTCGGTGCGGCGCTCGCAGCGTTGATCCTGCTCTCGGGCTGGGCGTCGGACGTGGCGGCGCTGGTCGGACGCTGGCCCTCCTGGGTGGGCATCGACGTGTCCGGGGATCGGCTGCTCATGATCGTCGGCGTGATGCTGATGCAGCTGATGACCGGCAACCAGTTGGTGCGGCTGGTGCTCGGCTCGGTCGGGGCGGTCAAGCCTGCGGGTCAACCGCAGCCGTCAGACCGGTTGAAGGGCGGCAGGCTGCTCGGCCCGATGGAACGGGTGCTGATCCTCGGGCTCGGCCTGGCCGGCCAGCTCGCCGCGGCCACCGCCGTCGTCGCCGCCAAGAGCATCATCCGGTTCCCGGAGATCAACGCGCAGAAGGCGCGGGAGAACGGCGGCCTCGGAATCGACATAGGCATTGATGAGGTGACCGAATACTTCCTGGTCGGCAGCTTCGCCAGCTGGATCGTCGCGCTCGGCGGGCTGGCTCTCGCACACTGAACAGTTACGAGAGTCGCTCGATGATCGTGACGTTGGCGGTGCCCCCGCCCTCGCACATCGTCTGCAGTCCGTAGCGACCGCCGGTGCGCTCCAACGTGTTCAGCATGGTGGCGAACAGCTTGGCACCCGTCGCACCCAGCGGGTGCCCGAGCGCGATCGCGCCACCGCTGGGGTTGACCTTCGCGTGGTCGGCGCCGCTTTCCTTGAGCCAGGCCATCACGACCGGTGCGAACGCCTCGTTGATCTCGACGGTGTCGATGTCGTCGATCGACAGGCCGGTCTTCTTCAATGCGTAGGCGGTGGCGGGGATGGGACCCGTCAGCATGAACACCGGGTCCGCGCCGCGGGCACTGATGTGATGGATGCGGGCCCGCGGCTTGAGGCCATGTGTCTGCACGGCACTCTCCGAAGCGAGCAGGACCGCGCTGGCACCGTCGGAGATCTGGCTGGCCATCGCCGCCGTCAGGCGGCCGCCGTCGACGAGGGTATTGAGTCCGGCCATCTTCTCCAGAGAGGTGTCGCGGGGGCCTTCGTCGGTGACGAATCCGTCCACCGGGATGACCTCGTTCTCGAAGTGGCCGGAGCGGATCGCCTCCTGCGCCCGCTGGTGGCTGGCCAGCGCATACTCCTCCATCTCCTCCCGCGAAATGTTCCACTTCTCGGCGATCAGCTCCGCGCCGCGGAACTGCGAGATCTCCTGGTCCCCGTAGCGGTGCAGCCAGCTCTTGGATTCGTTTGTCGGAGAGGTGAACCCGAACTGCTCTCCTGCGGTCATCGCCGACGAGATCGGGATCTGGCTCATGTTCTGCATGCCGCCGGCGAGGATCAGGTCGGCGGTGCCGGACATGATCGCCTGCGCGCCGAAGGAGATGGCCTGCTGGCTGGAACCGCACTGCCGGTCGACGGTCACACCGGGCACCTCTTCGGGGTAGCCGGCCGCCAGCCACGAGAGCCGGGCGATGTTGCCGGCCTGACCCCCGATGGCGTCGACGCAGCCGGCGACGACGTCGTCGACCGCACCGGGATCGACGTCCACCCGGTCGAAGAGGCCGCGCCAGACGGCGGCACCCAGATCGACGGGATGAACGCCCGCCAGCGAGCCGTTGCGCTTGCCGACGGCGGTGCGTACCGCGTCGATGACGTAGGCCTCGGAAACGGCCCCGGTGACTCCGGTCATGTCAGTCCTCACTCCCTTGTGATTCCGCCGAGAACGATCGACAGATACTGCCGACCGACTTCCTCGGCCGTCAGCGGTCCGCCCGGCTGGTACCAGCGGACCGAAACCCAGGTGGTGTCGCGGATGAACCGGTAAACCAGGTCGACGTCGATGTCGGGCCGGAAGTAGCCCTCCTCGATGCCCCGGTTGAGCAGGTCCAGCCACATTTTACGTTGCTGTTGGTTGCGCTCCTCGACGTAGGAGAAGCGCTCGTGGCCCGACAGTCGCTTGGCCTCGTCCTGATAGATGACGACCTGGGAGTGCCGGTGCTCGATCGCCTCGAACGACGCCATGAACAGGCCCTTGAGCCGCTCGAGCGGATTGGGTTCGGTGTCGACGATCTGCTGGTACCGGCCGAACAACCAGTCCAGGAAGCCGCGCAGCACCTCGTCGACCATCTCCTCCTTGGAGGCGAAATGGTGATACAGGCTGCCGGAGAGGATGCCCGCCGAGTCGGCGATGTCGCGCACCGTGGTTGCCCGCAGCCCGCGCTCGGCGAACATGGCCGCGGCGAGCTCGAGCAGCTCGTCTCTGCGGCTGATCGGCTGGCTCGCTGCGGGGGAAGTCATGCGCGCTGGCTCGAAACCGAGATGACTTCTCCGGTCAGGTAACTGGAGTAGTCGCTGGCCAGGAACGCGATGGTGGCTGCGACCTCCCACGGCTCGGCGGCCCGCCCGAACGCCTCCCCCTCCGACAGTCGGTCGAGCAGGTCGGAGCTGCTGGTCTTCTCGAGGAACTTGTGTCGCGCGATGCTCGGCGACACCGCGTTGATGCGCACGCCGTACTCGACGGCCTCGATCGCGCTGCACCGCGTCAGCGCCATCACGCCGGCCTTGGCCGCCGCGTAGTGTGACTGCGAATGCTGTGCGCGCCAGCCCAACACGCTGGCGTTGTTGACGATGACGCCACCGTGGTCGGCTTCGCGGAAATAGCGCAGCGCGGCACGCGTCGCACGCATCACCGACGTCAGCGTGACGTTGAGAACGCGGTCCCATTCCTCGTCGGTCATGTCGACGACCGGTGTCTGCCCACCCAGGCCGGCATTGTTGACCAGCACGTCGAGCCGGCCCATCCGCGCCGTGGTCGACGCGATGAGCGCGTCGACCTGTGCGGTGGAGGTGACGTCACACACGACGCTCTCGACCCTGCCGAGGCCGAGTTCGGCCAGCCGATCGCGCGTTTCGCCGAGGCGCCGCTCATGGTGGTCGGAGACGACGACGTCGGCGCCTTCGGCCAGTGCGCGGCGGGCCACCGCGGCCCCGATTCCGGTGCCCGCAGCCGCCGTCACCACCACGACCTTGCCGGCGAGAAGACCGTGTCCCTCAATCTCTTTCGGCACTTCGGAGAGACTCAACCCTTGACCTCCCGGGGCAGGCCGAGCACCCGCTCGGCGATGATGTTGCGCTGCACCTCGTTGGACCCGCCGTAGATGGTGTCGGCACGCGAGAACAGGAACAGCCGCTGCCACTCGTCGAAGTCGCCGTCGGTCAGCGTCAGCCCGTCTGTGCCGAGCACCTCCATGGCGATCTCGCCGAGCTCGCGATGCCAGTTGGCCCACAACAGCTTCGACACCGAGTCTTTTCCGGCGGCCGTGCCGCCTCGCTGCTCCACATCCATGGTCGCCAGCGCGTAGGACCGCATGGTGCGCAGGCCCGCCCACGACCGTGTCAGCCGCTCCCGGATCAATGGATCATCAGCCGCGCCGGTGCGTTTCGCCAACTCCACGACACCGGACAGCTCGCGGGCGTACTCGATCTGCTGACCCAGCGTCGACACGCCGCGCTCGAAGGTGAGCGTGCCCATCGCCACCCGCCAGCCGTCACCGGGGTCACCGACCACCAGCGATGCGTCGGTGCGGGCGTCGTCGAAGAACACCTCGTTGAACTCCGAATCACCGGTCAGCTGGACAATCGGCCGGATCTGCACACCGGGCTGGTCGAGGGGCACCAACAGGTACGACAGTCCGGCGTGGCGTTTGCTTCCCCTCTCGGTGCGCGCGACGACGAAGCACCACTGCGCCCAATGCGCCAGCGACGTCCACACCTTCTGCCCGTTGATCACCCACTGATCACCGTCGAGTTCGGCCGTTGTCGCGACGTTGGCCAGGTCGCTGCCCGCGCCCGGCTCGGAGTAGCCCTGACACCACAGCTCGGTGACGTCGAGGATCTTCGGCAGGAACCGCTGCTGCTGCTCGCGGGTTCCGTAAGCGATCAGCGTCGGACCGAGCAGCTCCTCGCCGAAGTGGTTGACCTTCGCGGGAGCGTTCGCGATCGCATACTCCTCGTAGAACGCCACCCGATGCGCGACGGTCAGCCCGCGCCCGCCGTGCTCCTCGGGCCAGCCCAGGCATGTCAATCCGGCGGCGGCCAGGTGTTGATTCCACGCCAGGCGTTCCTCGAACGCCTCGTGCTCGCGGCCCGGCCCGCCGAGGCCTTTCAGCGTGGCGTACTCGCCGACCAGGTTGTCGGCAAGCCAGTCACGGACCTCGGCCCGGAACTCCTCGACCTCAATCACCCTTGTAGGCTAACCTACCAAGCACTTGCTTTGGTGCCTGGCCGACGATGACCGCCGCGGAGCTTGCGGAACGGCGGGAGGATGAGCCGGGCGATCAAATCCAGAGGAGCATCGATGACGAGCACTGGTCGGACCGTCCCCCGGGTCTTGGACCGGGTCGCCGACCGATTTTCCGACCATGACGCCCTGGTGGGCGAGGGTCGCACCCTGACCTACGCCGAGTTGCGGGACGAGGTGCGGCGTGCCGCCGCCGCAATGATCGAACTCGGCATCAAGGCCGGCGACCGGGTTGCGATCTGGTCCCCCAACACCTGGCACTGGGCGGTGGCGTGCCTGGCCACGCACTGCGCCGGTGGCGTCGTCGTGCCGCTCAACACCCGCTACACCCCCAGCGAGGCCAGCGACATCCTCGGCCGGACGCGAGCGCCGTTGTTGTTCGCGTCGGGTGAGTTCCTCGGCGCCGACAAGGCCACCTCCGTCGACAGAGACGCACTGCCCGATCTGCAGCACGTCGTGCGCATCCCGATCGAGAAGGCCGACGGCACGTGGGACGAGTTCATCGCCACCGGCACCGATCTGGCCGAGGTAGACGCCCGCGCCGCCGCGGTGGAACCTGACGACGTCTCCGACATCCTGTTCACCTCCGGCACCACCGGGCGCAGCAAGGGCGTGCTGTGCGCGCACCGGCAGTCGCTCGACGCGCCGGCCGCCTGGGCCGCCTGCGGCGGGCTCAGCAGCGACGACCGCTACCTGTGCATCAACCCGTTCTTCCACAACTTCGGATACAAGGCGGGCATACTGGCCTGCCTGCAGACCGGCGCGACTTTGATTCCGCAGCTGACGTTCGACCCCGAGGAGGCGATGGCCGCGGTCGAGAGGCACCGCATCACGGTGCTGCCCGGACCGCCGACGATCTACCAGACGTTGCTCGACCACCCCAGGCGCGCCGACTTCGACCTGTCCTCACTGCGCTTCGCGGTCACCGGCGCGGCCACCATCCCGGTGGTGCTGATCGAACGCATGCAGGCCGAACTGGACATCGACATCGTGCTGACGGCCTACGGCCTGACCGAAGCCAGCGGGTTCGGCACGATGTGCCGGGCCGACGACGACGCGGTCACCGTGGCCACCACCTCCGGCCGGCCCATCGCGGATTTCGAGCTGCGCATCGATCATCCGGCCGACGGTGATGGATCGGACACCGGAGAGGTGCTTCTGCGCGGCCCGAACGTGATGCTCGGATACCTGGACGACCCCGAGGCCACCGCGGCGGCGATCGACTCGGATGGATGGCTGCACACCGGCGACATCGGCACCCTCGACGAGCATGGCAACCTGCGCATCACCGACCGGCTCAAAGACATGTACATCTGCGGCGGCTTCAACGTCTACCCCGCCGAGATCGAGCAGGTGCTGGCGCGGCTGGACGGCGTCGCCGAGTCCGCGGTGATCGGCGTGCCGGACGAGCGGCTCGGCGAGGTCGGCAAGGCGTTCATCGTGGCCAAAGCGGGCGTCGAGCTGAACGAGGAGACGGTAATCGCGCACAGCCGGGAGCATCTGGCGAACTTCAAGATCCCGCGGTCGGTGGAGTTCCTCGACGCGCTGCCGCGTAACCCCGGCGGCAAGGTGGTCAAGCCCCTCTTGCGCCAACGCAGTGAGAGGACCTGACGTGGACCTGAATTTCGACGACGCGACCGTGGAGCTGCAGTCCGAGGTGCGCGAGTTCCTGACTAAGAACAAGGACTCGTTTCCGACGAAGTCCTACGACACCGCCGAGGGCTTCGAACAGCACCGCCGTTGGGACAGGGTGCTTTTCGACGCCGGTCTTTCGATGATCACCTGGCCCGAGAAGTACGGCGGCCGCGACGCCTCGCTGCTGCAGTGGGTGGTATACGAGGAGGAGTACTTCCGCGCGG